>CANEVO010000002.1 GCA_947442255.1 Opitutia bacterium | reverse complement strand
TGGCGCTGACGCGATACTGCCGGCAGGCCGCCTGCAGGTCGCTCAGGGCACGCTCGAGCACCGGCTGGTCGGGCAAAGGCATGGGGGCGGAACCGCCGCGCAGCCCGGGCAGATAGGTCTCCGAGAAACAAACGATGTCGACCTGCTTCCGGGCGGCGTCGGCGAGTACCGTTTTGATTTTTTCGACCCCGGCCGGAATGTCCTTGCCGAGCTTGAGTGCGGCGAGGCCGATGCGCAGCGAACCAGGCTGAGGCTTAGGCGCGGATTCTGCAGCAATAGCGACCGAAGCGATGAATGACATGACCAGGCAGAAGAATCGTTTCATGGGGCGGGGATCGCGGCTGACTTAAGCCGTGCGACCCTCCCTTGCTGCATGGGAGCCGGAGGAGGGTCAACGCATTTGGCCCGGCGAACACCGCCGCCGCACCGCCGCGGACAAAACAAACCATTGACCTGCGTTTCCGCGGAGTCTGCCTTCCATCCCATCTCCCCGGCCCGCGGAAAGATTTCCGGCCCCGCCCCACTTCCGATTTCGGTATTCCCCGCCACTACTTTTCCGATGATCTCCGGTAGCCGCCGCCGCTTTCTCCAAGGATCGATCGCCACCGCTGCCGCGCTCGCGCTTCCCGCACATGGCCGGGCCTCCACCATCGCTGCCGGCCCGGCGCCGGCCAACACCCCGGCCGGGGGGATTCTCACCGATGTCAGTGTTTACGTCGCCCGCTGGCCGTTTCGCCGGATCACCGCCGACGAGACCGATTCGTTGGTCCCGCTCTTGCGCCGTGGTGGCGTTGCGCGCGCATGGACCAGCAGCCTCGACGCCCTGCTGCATCGCGATGTCGCGGCAGTAAATAGCCGGCTCGTCGAAATCTGCAGCCAGCAGGGCCAGGGGTTACTGCTGCCCTTTGGATGTGTGAATCCGACTTTGACCGATTGGGAGGAGGATCTGCGGCGCTGCCATGAAGTCCACCACATGGCCGGCATTCGCCTTCATCCCAACTACCACGGCTACAAGCTCGACGATCCCCGGTTCCTGCGGATCGCCGAAAGCGCCGAACGCCGCGGGCTCGTGGTACAGATCGCCACCGAGATGGAGGACCGCCGCACCCAGCATTCCCTCGCGCTCGTTCCGCCGGTCGAAGTAAGCCCGCTGGTGGACCTGGCCAAGCACTTTCCCAATCTGAAGCTGGTGGTGTTGGGTCTCTCCCTCGCCAGCCCGCTGGCCACCCGTCTCGCCGGAGCCGGACGGGTCCATCTCGACATTTCGCACCACGAAGGACTGCAAGGCCTGAGTCGCGCGCGGCAATCGGTTCCAGCCGACCGGTTGCTCTTCGGCTCGCATACCCCGCTCTTCGTTTTCGAGGCCAATCTGCTGAAGCTCCGCGAATCCCCTCTGCCCGACGAATCGCTGCGCGCCATCGCATTTGAGAATGCCAACCGGCTCGTGACCGCGCCGGTTTGATCCAACCCGCCATGCCCTCCGCCCTTCGCGATCAAATCGAAAGCTTTCTCCCGTCCCTCGCGGAACTCCGCGCGCTCCGCATCTGGGACGGACATCTGCATCTCACGACGCCCGGCGACACGCCCGAGGCGCGGCTTGCCCACTTGATCGGTTTGGCCGACAACATGGGAATCGAACGCCTGCTCATCGCCCGCGGGGTGCCGCCCTATCCGAACACGCCGGACCGGGCGCAAATGCGGCAGCAAAACGACGATCTCATGCGCGCCATTCGCGCTCATCCCGACCGGGCGCTCGGCACGGTCTATCTCAATCCGCACGAACTGCAGGCCAGTCTCGACGAACTCAACCGGTGCGTGCGCGACGGTCCCTGTGTCGGGGTGAAACTGTGGGTCGCCGCCAAGGTGAACGTGCCCAACATGGACCCGATTGTCGCCCGGGCGCAGGAGCTGAAGGCCGTGATCTTCCAGCACACCTGGATCGTATCTGGAGGGCCCGGCGCACGTGCGGAAGACCCGAATGGCACCACCCCCGCCGATCTCGCCGACATCGCGGGGCGGCATCCGGAAGCATCCTTCGTTTCGATGCACAGCGGCGGCAACTGGGAAGTCGGCATCCGCACACTGCGCAATTGCCCGAACGTCGCCCTCGAAGTTTCCGGTTCCACGCCCACCGCCGGTTTTGTCGAAATGGCCGTGCGCGAGGTCGGAGCCCAACGTGTCACCTACGGCACCGACACTTCCGGGCGCAGCATGTCGACGCAGATGGCGAAGGTCCTCGGGGCCGGCATCTCCCGCGAAGATAAATTTCTCATTTTCGGCGGGAACCTCCGTCGGCTGTTCGCCCCGATCATGCATGCGAAGGGCATGAAGCTGGCCTAGTCACCGCGAAGGATCCCACCGGCATCCGATTGCCCCCCTACCCTTCGACGGAGCGACGCACTCCACCGATGGGAGTGACGTTGATCGCAGACGGCGCCACGGCATCCCCGGTTGACGCCGCGGGCGAAGCCGAACACGAAACTTCCATGACGCCGACCCACGTTCTTCGCGTTCTCCTGCTCGCCCTCGGCTGCATTATTTATCCGACGATTATGACCGCCGCACCCGGGATCACCTACCCCGCTCAGTCCGGGCCGGGCGGAGGCCGTCACCTCGTCTTCCTCACGGGCGATGAGGAATATCGCTCCGAGGAGGGCCTCCCGATGCTCGCGAAAATCCTGAGCCAGCGGCACGGCTTCAAATGCATCGTCCTCTTCGCGCTGGATCCCGACGGCACCGTCAATCCCGACAACAACCGAAGCGTGCCGGGCATCGAAGCGCTGGATCAGGCGGACGGCATCGTGATGATGCTGCGTTTCCGGCAGTGGCCCGACGCGGCCATGAAACACTTCGAGGCCGCCGTCTTGCGCGGAGTGCCGATTGTGGCCCTGCGCACGAGCACGCACGCGTTCCTGTTCCCACCGAACAGCCCGGGCGCCTACACCCGCTACAACAATTTCGGCCGCGAGGTGCTCGGCGAGAACTGGGTCAGCCATTGGGGCCCCAATCGCCGCGGGGCCACCCGCGGCATCGTCGAACCCGGTGCCGAGGCCGATCCCCTCCTGCGTGGCGTAAGTGGAATTTTCGGCGACTCCGGCGTGTACGAAACCCACCCGGTGCCCGACGCAAAAATCCTTCTCCGTGGCCAGGCCTTGAAAGGCATGAGCCCGACCGACGAGCCCGACACCTACCTCCGGACCCGCCGGTCGGACAACCAGAACCAAGGCGTCAACTCGCCTGCGATGGCCGTCGCCTGGATCCGCCAAAATCGAAATCCCAACGGCAAAACGAACCGCGTATTCTGCACGACGATGGGAGCGGCGACCGATCTCGCAAACGAAGGCCTGCGGCGATTGGTGGTGAACGCAGTGCTTTGGGGGTTCGAAATCGATGTCCCGACCAAGACGGATGTCCGCTTCGTCGATCCCTACGCGCCGACCGATTACAGTTTCAAAGGATACCGCCGCGGCGTTACGCCCGCGGACCACGCCTTGGGACGGGAGCTGCGCGCCAGCACGACGCCCCCTCCCTCTGCAGCGCCACTCAGAAAGCCCTGAAAGTCCCGGTCCGCTGGGAATTTTGAGGACCCGGTTCAATTCAAGTTCAACCCGACCCGGCGCCCAGCGACTCTCATTGCAAGGGCATCAAGCAGGACGCCGAGCCTCCACCAAACACTAACGCGCTCCTACCAAGCCGTCGGTGGTGGGAGCGGGGCGAAAGCTTCGCGGATCGCGGCCAGCAGCGGTTCGCGTTTGAACGGTTTTATCACGGCCGCATACGCCCCCAAGCCCGTGGCCATCTTCAAACAGTCGGTGCCGTCGATGTAACGGCCACCACCCGAAATCGCGACGATGCGAGCCGAAGGCTGCACCTTCTTGATCTCGGCGATCAATCCAAGCCCATCCGTCTTGGGCATCAGCACGTCGGTCACGACGAGATCGAACTGCTTTTGCCCGAGACAGGCCCGGGCCGCCGCGCCTTCGGCCGCGGCCACGACCGTGTGGCCGGCTTCCTTCAGCCAGATTTCCATCTGGAGGCGAATATCCGCCTCGTCGTCTACAGTGAGTACCGAGAGTCCTTCAAGGTTAGGCAGCATGCGATGCGTTTGCGGACGGGATTCAAGTCACGGCTGCAACGCGCCGGCCGCGATCAACCATCAGCTTTAAATCGGCGCCCGACCCATCAACTTCGTGGCGGCGGGCTTGCGCCACCGGGTGTGACCGTCATTCCGAAGACAGTTTTTTCGGCCGTCGATCTGGATTGGCAAGATAGGGCTCGATGCGGGGCGTGAACCAGTCGCTCATTTTTCGCCGGAGACCTGCCAGCAAATTTTGATGCTCGGGACTGGCGGAGAGATCCTTCAACTCGTTCGGGTCGTTCGTGAGATCGAACAACTGGTAGCGATTCAGGTGCGAGTAAAAGATCAATTTCCACCGATCCGTACGAACCATGCGCTCGACCGGCAGGGGTCCGCGGTCATCGGGATTATGCCAGTAGGCGTACACCTCCGGATAAATTTCGCGGGTCAAACCCGTCAGTACGGGGCCCAGGCTCCGGCCTTCAACAGTAGCCGGGATGGGGATGCCCACGAGGTCGCACACCGTCGGATATAGATCCCGCAGGTAGGTCTGGGCGGCAACGCGTTGATTTCTCGGTATACCCGGCCCGGCCATGATTAGCGGCACCCCGATCGTATGCTCGTACATGTTTTGCTTCCCCATCAGCCCGTGGCTGCCCATGGCGAGACCGTGATCGGCGGTAAAGATAATCACGGTGTTTCGATCCTGGCCGGTCGCACGCAGCGCCTCCAGTATTCGCCCGATCTGTTCGTCCAGATGCGAAATCGCCGCATAGTACGCCGCGATCTCTCCTTTTACTTCCATGGGATTGCGGGGCACCGGCAGCATTTGTTCATCCCGACCGCCGGCATAGCCATGATCGAAGGGATGCTCCGGCAGGTAGTTAGGTGGCAGCGGGATCGTCGCCGGGTCGTACTTTTTTTCGTAGCCCGGCGGAATATGGAGCGGATCGTGCGGCGCCGTGAAATTCACGTGGAGAAAAAACGGCTGGGGCGAACGACGGTTGATGAATTCAATCGCGCCGTCGGCGATGTGGCGGTCGGTGGTCGGCGTAAGACCGACCCCTTTTTCCAGCTCGGGCTTCCCGCCGTCGGTCTTGAAAGTCCAGCCGGTGTAGCCCGTGACCGGGCGGCCATTGTGCGAGTTCGGATAGGTAAACTTGATGCTCCCGCCACCGCCGCCGGAGAAAAGCCCCCGCGTCTCTTCGTAGCCCCGGGTTTTGGGACTGCCATCGTTCATCCACTTGCCGGAATACCAGGCATGATACCCGGCTTTTCGCATCGTGTTCGCCCACAGCACGAGTTCGGGTTTCATGGCCTGGCCAAACGGAGGCGACTGATTCGTGAAGCCGGACGCGCCCGTCATGATCTCCGCCCGGCTGGGCGTGCAGTGGGGGTTCGGCGCGATCGCCCGGGTGAAGGAGGAACCGGCCGCGACCAGGCGATCTAAATTCGGCGTATCAATGTAGGTGTTGCCCAGCGCGTGGACGGTGTCCGGACGCTGGTCATCGGCCACGATCAACAGAATGTTCGGCAGCGGTTGGGGCTGCGCGCGGCCGATGCCCATCATCAGAAGCATGCCCGAAATAAATACCAATTTATTCATGTAAGGATTTTCAGCGCCCGCTGGATTCCGGCCACCGTAACTGGCGATGAAGAAATTTGAACGTCTCTTCGCCATGTATCATGTGCGGCCCGTCGAAAAAAGCCATGGCGGTTTTTTCGGGTATACCCAGGTAAAAATAGAGTTTTTGGACTTTCGAGTATTCGGCCGCGGCCCATTCCAACGGCGCCACGCGATCCTTGTAGCCATGCTCCACCATGAAGGGCCGGGGCGCAATCAACGCCGCCATTTCGGCGTAGTTGAACGTGTTGGCCAGGTTGAACTGCACGTTCTCATACGAATCGACAAACATGAAAGAGTTCTTGTCGTAGCGGAACGCGCCATCCGCGAAAGGGGCAAAGGATTGGAATCTCTTTTCGAGGAGACCGCAAACGACGCCCTCAGCTAAAGTACAAACACTCGTTTCGCTCGAGGAATAGGACGATGACGTGGGGCGTTCATGATCCCAACATTGCGTTCGAACGCTCCGCTTTCACGTCGCTATTCGATCTGGCAGGCTTTGGCCACCGAACGTCGCAGATGAACTTGGATGAACCGACCCGTTATAATTTTTCACCCTCATCCCTCGCCGTATCGATCACCAAGTTTCGCAGCGATGATATCGCTGGCGGATCACTGCGAGATGAAAGGCGCGAATCACGCGGGCGACCACACCGCGTCGGCAAATATCAGGGCGCCAAAAACCGATTACCGATTTTTTTCATAAACCCCAGATCGTGCGTGCTATTCACTCAATTTTGGCAGACACTGCGTCATGGCCAAAAAAACCACCAAGTCATCTGCTTCGAAAAAACCAGCCAAAGTAGCCGCGAAAAAGCCGGCCGGTAAGAAACGCTGAGGCTTCAAACGCAGTATCGCATTCCGGCAACGGCAGTCTTCGACTGCCGTTGCTTTTTTTGATCTACCGCGACATGAGGCCTAACCACGGGCTGTTGTTTAACAGCTATTTGTAGCCTCGAATGGGCTCTTTCCGTGGCGACGCAACCGGCAAGATGGTCGGGGCGGTGAGATTCGAACTCACGACCTCTACGTCCCGAACGTAGCGCTCTACCAGGCTAAGCTACGCCCCGACAGCATCTACTTTCCCCGATTCCAGAAAGAATCCGCTTTCAAATCGAATACGGACCATACCGGTAGGGAAAATCCTGCCTCCAAAAGGCAAGAGGCACAATGGATGCTTTGATCAGATCGACCGATCAAGGACAATCTGCGGATACTTTTAAACCAACCGGGCGCTACAGCCAGAGCTGGATGTGCGCCCATCGAACCACCGGCATTCCGGCCGTCGTCGCCGGGTTCCAAGGTTAGACGATGAAGGGATTATACCGCAGTTCGTTTTCGACGGTCGTCATCGGGCCGTGCCCGGGCGCGATCACGGTCGCCGGCGGCACGGTGCGAAGCATCCTCTGAACGTGTAATTGCTGCTGCTCGAGGGAAAAAAAGGCTCCGCCCGCCGAGCCGGCAAAAACCAGATCGCCCGAAACCAGCAAAGCTTCGGTCGTCTTCCCCCGCATCCGCACCAAATAACAATTGTGAGCCGCTGCATGACCCGGCGTGGTAAAAGCCGTGACCTCAAGGGCGCCGAAACTTCGGGTCTCCCCCTCCCCCATATTTGAAGCACCGGGCGCGGCGGCTCCGCGCGGAATGAAAATCGTGGGAACGTCGAAGCGTTCCACCACCTCGGCCAAGCCCCCCGCATGCTCACCTTCCACATGGGTGAGAAAAACCGCTTCCACGTGGCGAATCGTGGACGGCCAGACCGAAACGAGCGTGCCCATGCCGGCTCCCGTGTCGAAAAGCACCGCCCGGGACGATCCACTCTCGGCGACGAGATAGGCGTTGGCCACTCCGATCCCATGCGGCATCCGCAACGGCCAAACGCAAAACGGCAAAGCGCCGATCCGGGGCAAAGGATAACGCCCCGCACCCATCGCGCATAACCCGACTTCATTCAAGCCGAGCGCCTCCGCCAGGCGACGGATTTCGTCACAACTCAAATCCGGGCGGTAATCGATCGCATCGAGAATCTTACCGGACGGGATTCCGGTCCGTGCCGCCAGCGTCTCCTCGTCGAGCCGGGAGTGCCGCATGGCTTTCTCAAGCACGTCGCCGAGTTCGTCTTCGAGCGGCATGGAAGGCTTTTTCATCACTAGGGGAGAAGCATGGGCACGCCCCACCCCAACACGCAAAATTGATTTTGTTTTTTCGCCGGCTTGTTCCAGCGTCAGAGGATGGATGCTAGCCAAGACGAAGTTCTCAACATTTTCACCCGAACACGCGCGCTATTGACCGGCCATTTCGTGCTCCGTTCGGGGCTGCACAGCGGCCACTATTTTCAGTGTGCGCAGGTCTGTCAGCACATGGATGCCGTCGAACGGCTAGCCGAACTGTTACTCGCAAAGGTGCGCGGTCAGGGTCTGAGATTCGACACCGTGCTGGCGCCGGCGATGGGCGGGCTCGTCATCGGCCAGGAACTCGCGCGCCAGGCCAAAGTCCGCTATATTTTCGCCGAGAAGGAAAACAATGTGCTGGTGCTGCGGCGCGGATTCACTTTTGCCCCGGGCGAGCGGGTGCTCGTCATGGAGGACGTCGTGACCCGCGGCGGTCGCGTGATCGAGTGTCTCGATCTGATTCGCAAGGGCGGCGGCACCACCACGGGGATCGCCATGCTCGTCGACCGAAGTGCCGGCGGGGCGCTCTTCGAAGTGCCGGCGGTGAATCTGCTGGAACTGAGTTTCCCCACCTATCCGGCGGACGCCGTGCCGGAGACGCTCGCAAAAATTCCCGTCCAAAAACCGGGAAGCTGAGCCTCGCCCCTGCCGATGCGCTCACGACGTGCGTCGGCAGACTGGAAGATTTTCTGCGTTTATCGGTGCCATAAACGCAATCGCCCTTTAGCTAAACTCGGCAACTGGCGGACCTGCCGGGGATTCACTTTCCACTCGTGTCAACCACGACAAAGCGCGCCGCTCCGCGGTAGTAAACCAGCAGAAAATTTCGCCCGTTGCGCACCAGCGCCTTCGCCCCGGTCACGTCCGCCACCGGGGAGCGATTGATCTCGATGATGACCACGTTCGGCACGAGTCGATCGCGAAACGGAGAATCATCTTCGACTCCCGTAACGATCAGTCCCACTACGCGCGGCTCGAGATTCAACCGCCGGCGATCTTCGTTGCTCAGCGGCTTCACGTTGACCCCCGCAAAAAGCTCGTCCGGTTTGTCGGCGAATTTGTCGAGGGCGACCTCCACCGAACGCTCCCTGCCGTCGCGTGCGACTTTGATTTTCGCCACGGAACCCGGGGCCATTTGCGAGATCATCAGACGCAATTCCTCCGAAGTTGAGACGGCATGGCCGTTGACTTCGAGGATGACGTCGGTGCGCTTGAGCCCACCCTTTTCGGCCGCGCTTCCCCGAAGGATATCGGAGATGATGACGCCTTTCGTGTCCTTGGGCAGTCCCAGTTGTTCGACGAGGTCGGGCGTAACGTTTTCCGTGCCGATCCCAAGATATCCGCGGGAAACCGTGCCGGTTTCGATCAAACTACTCATGATCGAGGAAGCCATGTTGATCGGAATGGCGAAGCCGATTCCGATATTGCCGCGCGACGGCGAGAGGATGGCGCTGTTGATGCCGACCAACCGGCCCCGGGCGTCGACCAGTGCGCCCCCGGAGTTGCCCATATTGATCGCGGCGTCGGTCTGAATGTAGTCCTCGTACCCGCCGATATCGCCGAGAATGCCGACACTCCGGCCTTTAGCGGAGACGATTCCCATCGTCACCGTCTGCCCCACCCCAAGGGGATTCCCCACCGCAAAAACGACGTCGCCGACGCGAATATTGCTGCTGTCAGCCAGGGTCACGACCGGCAGTTTTTCCGCTTCGATTTGGATGACGGCAATGTCGGTCTTGGGATCGGCACCGATCAGCTTGGCGACAAATTCCCGATCGTCGGCCAGCAAAACCTTCAGCTCATCCGCGCCCTCAACCACGTGGTTGTTGGTCAGGATGTAACCGTCCGGAGAAACGATGACTCCGGAGCCAAGCCCCTCCTGTTTGCTTTCGCGGTCCTGATCGGGAAAATTTGGGAAAAGCTGGCGGAGGAGCGGATTGGTCAAACGCTCGTGGACAATCTTGGTCGAGTAGATCGAAACGACCGCCTTCTGCACCGGTTCCACCACGTCGGCATAACTCAGCACCAAGCCCGGCTTCGTGCCGATGGGCGAGCCGTCGACCAGCAACGCCGGTTTCTTGTTTGCGACCGCCTTACGCTCCGCCTTCGCCGCATCCGCCGGAACGCACGCCGTGCCCGCGATGACACAACTGAAGACAATCGAGCGGAGCTTGGCTCTCATGAGTAGGGGTTGGTCGGACCAATCGAATCCCTGAAAAGTTCCGGCGGTATCGCGTCGGCGCGGCGCGGCCGGGCCCGGAACGTCAGAATCCCTTGACGCGGAAAAGACTGGTGACGCTCTCGTTGCTATTGATCCGTTGGATGGCTTGGCCAAGCAGCGGAGCGATGCTGAGAACCTTGATGGGCAGATCGTGGGTGCTGATCGGCGTGGAATTGGTCGTGATCAGCTCATCGATCAGACCGCTCCGCAAGCGCTCGAATGCCACTTCGTTGAGGATGCAGTGGCTGACCGCAGCCCGGATGCTGCGGGCCCCGTGCTCCCGGAGAATTTTCGCCGCCGCGCAGAGAGTGCCGGCCGTCTCGGTGATGTCATCCACGAGGAGCACATCACAACCGTCGACCTCGCCGACCACGTTGATGGCCTCGACCCGGGTCGCGCTCTTGCGCTTCTTTGCCACCAAGGCGAGCCCGGCGCCCAACACATCGGCATAGGCCGCAGCCATTTTCATCCCGCCCACATCGGGCGAGCACACGACCAGATTCTCCCGCTTGGTCGTCGCAAAATGTTCGAAGAAGACGGGCGACGCGAAGAGGTGATCAACGGGAATGTCGAAAAAGCCCTGAATTTGCTGACTGTGCAGATCCATCGTCAGAATCCGCGTGGCCCCGGCCGCAACTAGGAGATTGGCGACAAGCTTGGCCGTGATCGGCACCCGCGGCTGATCCTTGCGATCCTGCCGGGCGTAGCCGTAGAAAGGCAGCACCGCCGTGATCCGCTGGGCTGAAGCGCGCCGCGCCGCATCAATCATGATGAGCAGCTCAACGAGGTGATGATTCGTGGGCGGACAGGTGGACTGGATGATAAAAACATCCTGACCGCGCACGTTCTCGTTGATCTTTACGAATGATTCCCCGTCCGGAAAACTCGAGACCGCCGCTTCGCCCAGCGGTTCGCCGATCGAACGACAGATTTCCTCGGCGAGAGGACGATTGGAATTACCAGAGAATATCTTCAGCCGCGAATCGTTCATGGAAAACAGATCGTTGGGGCGGCCAACCTCAGGAGGAAGACTTTTTTGCAACGGCGAGCTCTTCCGCCAGAGCATCTAACCGTCGAAACAGATCCGGCAACCGCTGATGCAAGATGGCAATGCGCCGTTCGAGCAGGCAGGGAATCGCCGGCGTGCCGTTGACGAAGCTGCCCGGGGCCACATCGCTGGTGATACCGGCCTGGCCGCCCGCCTTCATGCCCTTCTCCAGCGTGATGTGCCCGCCCACGCCGGCCTGCCCGCCGAGCACAACGTAATCCTGGAGTGTCGTGCTGCCGGAAATGCCCACCTGCGAGCAAAGCAGACAATGCCGCCCGATGACGACGTTGTGCGCGATCTGCACCAGGTTATCGATCTTCGTTCCCTCGCCCACGACCGTCCGGCTGAAACGCGCGCGATCGAGCGTGCTGTTGGCGCCAATCTCGACGTCGTCGCCGACCACCACCGTGCCGACCTGCGGCACTTTCCCATGCCGGCCGCCGACAAACTCGTAGCCAAAACCGTCCGAGCCAATCACGACTCCCGGCTGCAGTCGCACCCGCCGGCCCAGTGCACATTCGGCCGCGACCACAACGCCTGGCATGAGCCAGCAATCCTCACCGATGCTTGCGCCGCGACCGACGAAAACCTGCGCCTGCAGATGAACGCGCTCTCCGACGGTCGCCCCGGCCTCGACCACACACAACGGGCCAACGGTTGCCGTCGCCGCAATCCGGGCGCCCGGATCCACCGCGGCAGTGGCATGAACTCCCGGGCGGGGCTTCGGCCAGAGAACCTGTTCGATCCGGGCGCAAACCCGCGCGAGTGCCACCGAGGGATTTTCGACCAGAAAAAAAATGATCAGCCTGCGGCTCGCCGGAAAAATCGAGTGGGAAAAGAACGATCGAGGCACGGGTGGTGGCAACCTGTGCCTTGTATTTCGGATTGCCCAGAAATGAAAGATCGCCCGGAACCGCCTGCGGCAGCGCGGCAATACCCCGAATAACTTCGGCAGTCCCACCCCGTTTCGCATGGGGCTGTACCATTTCGTCGATGTCCGCGGCCGTAAACTGGACCTGCATGGCGCGAGCGTGGGGGTTTCGTTCAACGGCGCAATTCCACAAAACGCATCGGTGGCTTAAACCGTGGCATCTGGTTTGATCGCTCGGCTCACCACGGCCGGACAACTGCCGGGCGTCCGAAAAACCGGCCCATGGACGAGCGCGGATTTAGCGCATCTTCGGTTTAGATAGACGCCCATTGCAGGAGATTTCCCTCGTGAAAGCGCGTCCGTCCGCTCGCCTCATGCGTCCAACTAATTCGAAAATGCTCCAGTGCCAGACTGATTTAACGCATCGGCTCGACGATCATCGCCGGGCACGGCCGACCGAAATACTCAGAGAAACCCCGCTCCAAAGAGCGGGGCTGAAAAGGCCAAAAGCGCGGAGCACTTACTTCTTCGGCGTCACGCCTGGGACAACAACCCCACCGCCTCCCAAACTCGCCGGAGCCGCGCTCGCCGCCGGGGCGGTCGGGGCATTCGCCGGACGATCCTTGTTGATTTCCTTCATCACGTCGTCGGTGACATCGTAGGAAGGATCAACGTAAACAATATTCGGGATGCCAAAAAACGAGGGGCCGGACTTGTCGAGGAGTAGCGTGGCACCATTGCGCTTGGCCACATCGGCCGCGACCTTGCTGATTTCCTCAAGCATGAGATTCTTGAATGTCTGGAAGCGCTGATTCAACGACTGCCGGGTATTGGCGATAAACGCTTGGATTTCCTGCTGCTTGCTCTGGATCGATTCGAGTTTCTTCTGCGCCTCGCCTTGTGCCTTCGATTTCGCATCGGCGGTGAGCGCCGGATTGTTTGATTGCTCGTTCATCGCCTTGTATTCTTCGACGAGGGAGTTGCCCGCCTTGTTCATCTTGTCGACCTCTTCGGTGGCCTTCTGATCGTCGATCTGAATCTTGGCGTTCTGCTCCAACGTCTTGTAGTGATTGTCGTAAAGCTTGGCCATATCGACGACCAGCAGCTTGACGGCAGGCTGAGCGTGGGCCGCAAGCGCGAAGGCGCCGAATGCCGCGATCGCGAACAGGGATTTAAGAGAGTTATTCATGAATGGCGTTAGAGAAATAAGGCTGAAACAGGAGCAGAATCAGAACTGCGTGCCAAAGGAAAAATTAAACTGATTACCCTTCTTGTTAAACTTGTCCGCGGTAATCGGAATACCGAAGTCAAGGCTGAGCGGCGCTCCGGCGACAAAAAGGCGCACCCCAACGCCGAAATTGTCGTTATAGACTCCCGGGTTGAAGTCATATGCTCCCTTGTTCACGAAGCCGGCGTCGTAGAAGATCGCGAAACGGATCGGACTCACGATGTCCAACGAGTATTCGGCACTGAAGAAGCCGTAGGTTTTGCCGCCGATCGGCTCACCGGCCTCGTCGCGTGGGCTGACCTGGCGGAATTCGAAGCCGCGCTGCGTCGTCGGGCCACCGAGATACCACTTTTTATAGTAGGGAACGTCGCTGCTTTTCCCAAAATTCTGAATCACCCCGCCGCGCGCCCTCAAGCTGAGAACCTGGGTCTGTGTTTCGAAGACCGGGAAAAACTGCGATCCGCGGAATTCGAGACTGTAGAAATTATTGATCTTGCTGCCGCCGAGTGGCCCACCAGCAAATGCACCGTTGATTTCCACTCGGTTGCCCGAAGTCGTGTTGACGATCTTGTCGCGGGTATCGCGCTCGATCTGGAAGCTGACGCTCGATGATGCGTTTTTACCCGCGAGCGCCTGGATTACCTTGGAGGCCTCGGGGGAAACGTTCTGGATGTCGAAAACCTCGTAGGTGTACATCAGCCGGCCGTTCCACAGCTCAAACAGATGCTTGCGGAGGAAGACTTCGAAACCCGTCTCGATCTGGCTGTAAAAGGTGCTGTTGTAGTCCGAGCTCGTCCGAAAAATGCTGAATCCGAAACCGAGCTGCTGTTGAAACAGCCACGGTTCCTCGAAGGAGAGGACCACCTCGCTCGAAAGGGAGCCGAGCTGCATTCTCAAACGGAACTTCTGTCCGTCGCCTTGGAAAAATGAACGGCGGTTGAACAAGTCGAAATTCGACTGCGAAAGTTCGGCAAAAAGCGTGGCCTGCTCCAGTGAACTGTAGCCCGCACCGAAGGTCAGGTTGCCAGTCCGGCCTTCGCGAACGGCGATGCGCAGGTTGCGGCGGCCGGGGATATTCGTGTCCTGCGGCGTCACATTCACATCCTCGAAGAACCGCGAGTTTTCCAACCGCAGCTTGCTCAATTTCATGTAGACCGTGTTGAACGGGTCGCCGGGACCGAGGACGAGTTCGCGCAGGATAACCGTGCTTTTGGTCTTCGTGTTGCCCTCGATCACGACCGACTCGACATTGAACTTCTCGCTCTCGGTTATCTGATATTCGACGTCGATATCGCCGGTGGTGGTGTTGGGCTTGCGCTTGAGCACCACATTCGTGTCGAGATAGGCGTCCTTGCCGTAGAAATCGCGGAGTCGCTCCGTGTCGCTGTCGAGCTTGGACGGTGTGAACACGAAGCTGCGTTTTTGTCGGACCACACGGCCCAGCAGTTGGGAAGTAAAGAGCTTGTTGCCCTTGAATGTGATCTCGCCGATATGATATTGGCGGCCTTCCTCAATGTTGACCACAAGCACCAGCCTGCCGAGCGTCGGATAGGTGAAGAGGACCTTGTCCTGCGGGATGTCGACGTCGAGGTAGCCCTGTTCGCGGTAGTAATCGCGCAATTTATCGAGGTCGTCCTCGAACTGGTCGTCCTTGAAGCGCCCTGAGCCGGTCAGCCAGGAGAATATCCACCATTTTTTGGTCTCGATCTGGCGCTTAAGCTTGCGGGCAGCGACGTGGGCATTGCCGACGAACTTGATTTCGGCGATTTTCACCTTGTCCCCTTCGCGCACCTTGAAAATCACGGTGCCGAAGCCGCCCACCCGGTCGCGATCGATGGAATAGGAGATGGAAACCTGATTGAATCCGGCCTTTTGGTAGTATTCCCGAAGTTTCTCGGCGTCGTCTTTGACCTGCTTTTCGTCAAGGGCTTGGGTGGGACGGGTCTTGGCTTCCTTTTCAAGCCGGGAGGACTTTACCTTGGAGTTGCCCTCGAAGCGCACAGCCAATACCCGGTATTTTGGGGTGACCTCGAAGACAAGATTGAGCGTCTGCCCCTCCCCCTCTTCACGCTTCACTTCGATGAATTCGAATAACAGGGTGCGATAGAGCGAACGGATGTCACGATCGAGGGTAGCATCGTCGAACTCGCCACCCTCCCGTAACTGCATGTTGGCTCGCACGACTTGCTCGTTCACATTCGCCGTTCCCACGAACTTGATTGTGACGGTGCCAACCTTGAAGGTCGGTGCCGGAGCTTGCTGCTGCTGTTGTTGCTGACGGGCTTGCGATGCGGCCGGCTGGGCCACCACCGGAAACGTACCCGCTGCCACCAGCAAAACGACCGTAAAAATGAGTGAGGCGACCCCGCGCACAGGGTTACTGATGAAAGTTTTCAAAGCGGGTGATATCTCGAAGGAAAGTGAGTTTCAGTTCTCCTACCGGCCCGTTTCGTTGCTTGGCAACGATTAACTCGGCCGAGTCGGCGGCGACTTGGAACTTTTCATCAGCATCTCTTGGGCGGGCAAGCATGAGGACTACGTCGGCGTCTTGTTCGATGGATCCGGATTCGCGTAAATCGGCAAGTTTGGGGGTGCGGTTCTCTTTTTCGGACGCGCGATTGAGTTGTGATAATACAAGGACCGGCACGTCGAGTTCCTTCGCAAGTGATTTTAGTCCCCGGGAAGCCTCGGCGACCTGCTGCTCGCGCGGCATCTTCCCGTCGGTCGGACTGAGCAACTGCAAGTAATCGACGATAATGAAGCCCAGCGGGGTCCGCGCGTGGACCCGGCGGGCCTTGGCCCGAAGCTGCATGATCGAAAGGGCACTCGAATCGTCGATGAAAATGGGGGACTTCGTGAATTCGTCCGCCGTTTCGACCAACCGGTTCTGTTCCTCACCGTTCTTCGAGAGGAGTCCGTCGCGCAACAGCTTCATGTTGACGCGGGCGCGGGAGCACAGCATGCGCAAGGCGAGCTGCGAAGCGCTCATCTCGAGCGAAAAAACCAGGGTCGCCACCCCCGGCAAGCCCTTGCGCGGCATCGCCGCGGCCTCGGCGAAGTTGAGCGCGAGCGAGGTTTTGCCCATCGACGGCCGCGCCGCGAGAATGATCATTTCCTGGCGCTGAAACCCCCACGTCAGCTTGTCGAGCTCGATGAACCCCGAGGACACCCCGGTGAGTTCGCCCTTTTTCATCATCATCTTGGTGATGACGTTCATCGCCTCGCGCGTGGGCTCGCGCATGGGCTTCGCACTCTCGCTGACGCGATTCTGCGTCACGCTGAAGATGCGGGTCTCCACCTGATCGACAAATTCATCGATGCCGCCGGAAAAATTGTAGCAATCCTCCACCGCACTCGTCGCCGATCGGATCATTTCACGCAAAAGACTTTGTTCGCGGACTTTCTCGATGAAATAGCTCGCCTGCGCGGTGGTTGGGATCCGGCCGCTAATCTGGGTCAGGAAGGCGTAGCCACCCACCGATTCCAGCTGCCGGGCAGTCTTCAGCTCCTCCGCCACGACAGATACGTCGACCGGCGTCTGGCGGTTATAGAGCGCCAAGAGGTGTTCAAAAACGATGCCGTGCTTCGGGTCGTAGAACGATTCCGGGCGGATCCGGGCCTCCAAACAGCGCGAAATGACGTCGGCTCCGTCCATCAAGCAGCAGGACAGCAGGTATTCCTCGGCCTCAATGCTATGCGGCAGGGAACGACCCAGGGGGGCTGCGGCCGTCGTAGTCGTCCGGGGCGAAATGCTGGAGGCGTCTTGAACCATCGCGAACGGATCAGTCAATGCGGGCCGAAGGCGTGCCGCAATAGTGGGTTTTCAACATTCTGTTCGCAAAAATACCGCAGGCCGCATCCGTCCAGCGGACGCGGCCTGCATCTTGAAATTTTCGGCCGGCTTCGGTCGATCATTGCCCTGCCCGTAAACCACGACGAAACCGTGGATCGGACCGGGACACAGATCAGCTGTTACTCGCCGGTCTCCTTCCGGGGACGACGCTCGCTTTTCTTTTCCGTGCGGTCGGCCGGTTTGATTTCCTGCACGACCGGCTCGATCGGATTCTCCGATACGACGTCGAAGCCCAAGTCGACACTCACGTCGGTATGCAGCTTCACCCGGACCGTGTGCTTGCCGAGGGTCTTAACCGGGGCAAAGAGATGGATCTTCTTCTTGTCGAGCTCGACGCCCGAGGCAACGAGCTTGTCGTGGATGTCGTTGGCGGTGATCGCGCCAAACATCCTGCCGCCTTCGCCGGTTTTGACGGCGAACGCGAGGCTCGTCTTTTCGAGTTTCTTCGCGAGGTCCTGGGCCCGCGTGAGCTCATCTTGCTCCCGCTCGGCCCGCCGCTTCTTGAGCGAATCGACCTGCTTGCGATTGGCGCCGGTGAGCGTCACGGCGATCTTGCGCGGCAGGAGATAATTTCGGGCGTAACCGGCGCGAACTTTGACTTGATCGCCTTCGCCGCCGAGGCCTTCGACGGGTTTGACGAGGAGAACTTCACTGTGGGCCATGATGGTATTGGTTTAAAAAATTTGAGCGAAAAAACAGGGGGAAACTTTAGCCTAAAACGGCACGTCGTCATCGAGACTCTCGGTCGGTCCCGGCTTGGGGGCCGCACTACGGGCCGGAGGCGCGTGACGCTCCGGCGTCGCCGTCTGGTCGATACCGGGCTCGGCGGCCGCGCCGGTTCCGGCCGGACCGCCACCACCCCGGCTGTCGCCGAGAAATTGAAACTGCTCGAGCACCACCTTCATGCGGCTGCGCTTTTCCTTGGTGTTCTTGTCCTCCCACTGGTCGAGCCGGAGCCGGCCTTCGACGTAAAGGGGGCGTCCCTTGGTGCAATATTTTGCAATCGTCTCGCCCTGCTTGCCCCACGCCTCGATGTCGACGTAGGTCACCTCTTCGCGACTTTCGCCGGACTCCATCTTGAACTGCCGGTTGATCGCCAGCGAAAACTGGCAGATCGGCGTACCCTTTGGCGTAACGCGCAACTCGGGGTCGCGGGTCAGGTTACCCATCAGCAGAACTTTGTTGAGCGAAGGCATGGCGGGGGTGGCGCGGTCGCCAATCAGGCCGATTGGATGAACGTGCGGTAAACGCTGCCGTTCAACCGCAGCCGTTCCCGCAGATGCGCCGGCGCATCGGCCGGGGCGGAGAAATTGATGTGCACGTAGGCGGCGCCGGTGAGCCGCTTGTCGGTGACGCGGACGAAGTCCTTCTTCCCGATGTTTTCCACGGCGGACACTTCGCCCTGCACTTCGGCGATGACTTTCTTCACGCCGTCGACGATCTGGTCGATCGTCTCTTCCCTGCCCCGGTTATCGAGGATGAAGGTGGCGCGGTAATTGCGTTTCGTTGGATTCATTTTGGATCTCTGCGGTTAAGTTGGTTCATGGCGGTTTCGGTGCCGCGGGCGAGCATCAATTCGAGGCCTAGGACGTGGAAATCGAGTTTTTGGGAGAGGAGTGTCTGTTGTTCAGCGGTGAATTTTCCGAGGACGAAGTCTGAGAGTTCCATCTGCTGCGGATGCTTCGGGCCGATACCCAGCCGGTAACGGACGAAGCCGTCGCCGACTTGCTCGAGCAGACTCGCCACACCGTTGTGGCCACCGGCGCTGCCAGCGACCGTAACTTTGACGAGACCGAGATCGATCGCTACATCGTCGTAAACCGCGGCGATCGCCTCGGGCACGATCTTGTAATAGCGTGCGAGCGCACCGATCGACCGGCCACTTTCGTTCATGAACGTCAGCGGCTTTACGAGCCAGCGCACACCGCCGGAACCGAGGTCCCAGCGGGCAACATCGGCCTCGAACTGTCGCTGAGGCTTCCACTTCAGGCCATTTTTGCGGGCAAGCGCGTCGAGGACCACCCAGCCCAGATTGTGGCGGGAGTGCTCATAAACGCTGCCCGGATTGCCGAGGCCGGCAACGAGCGAGAGGAACATGACTCAAAGAACAATCGCCGGGGCCCGCCGCGAGTAAGCGGCGGGCCGGCGCGGAAAACAGGCTTACTTCTTGGCGGGAGCGGCAGGCTTCGCGGCCGCACCGGCGGCCGGCTTGGCCCCGGCGGCGGCAGGAGCGGCCCCGGGCTTGGCACCAGCGGCTGGAGCGGCGGCCTTGCCATCGGCGGCGGGCGCAGCGGCACCGTCGGCGGGCGCGGCGGCACCGGCGGCGGTCGCACCTTCCCCGGCAGTGGGCGTGGCGGCGGCAACTTCCTGTACGATCTCGGCGACCGGTTCGACACAAGAAACCACCGGCTGGCCCTTAAGATCGAGGAACTCGACGCCCGCGATCGGCTTGAGGCTGCTCACTTTGACGGCTTCACCGACCTTGAGCTCGGTGACATCTACGGTGATCGCCTCGGGAAGATCCTTCGGCAGCACCCGAATGCGCAGGGTATGGGTATTGATTTCCAACACGCCGCTCTGGTTTTTAACGCCAAACGATTCACCGGATACGTGCACGGGCACGTGAATCTCGAATTTTTCGTCCGATTTGACCTCCTGCAAGTCGACATGGAGATACTTGTCGGTGATCGGATCGCGCTGAATCTCTTGGAGAAATGAAAGCGCTTTGCCAGCCTGGTCGCCGCGCTGGAGCTCGATGAGGACCGCGCGGTCGCCGACGGACTTCAGGAAACGGACGAACTCGGGCCCTTCAATCGAAAGCGACTCGGGCTTGGTGTGTTTCCCATAGAGAATCGCGGGAACGCGATTGGCTTTGCGGAGACGACGTGATGCACTGCGGCCGGTCTGGGCGCGCACTGCTACATTGAGTTTGAACTGTTGGCTCATGGATTTCGTTCCCCCTGTCACCCCGGAATTGGAGGCAGGCGTAATGGAAAAGAGTGTCAGGTCATAGAGTCGGTAAGATCGAAAGCAACTAAAACTTCGATCGCGGGTTTACTTTTCACCCAGAAGCGCAAAAGGAGCATTGACAAGCCATGGCTCCACTCTGTTTTTCGATGCTTCTTTCGCACGACGCAGGCCGCGCGAACGCCACTGCCCGGTAGCTCAGTGGCAGAGCAGGTGACTGTTAATCACTTGGTCGTAGGTTCGATCCCTACCCGGGCAGCCAATTTATCCTCAGTTACTTACGGAAGTGATTGAGGATTTTTTATGGCCCAAAATGATTGAGGTGCACCCTTAGTGTCCCCCTTTTTCGTTCTCTTTTTGCGGCTTCTGTTCGAACGAAACCGCTATGGGACGGGCCAAGAGGAGCGTTTCGCCGAGTTGGAAACGTAAGGTTTTTTAAAAAAACCAGCCGTAGGAATCGGCAGGAGGTCTCGTAACCCCAACGTCCTGTTTCCCCCGAAAGCTTGCTTACCCCCCGTGGGGGCATGCGGTATTTACTTCAGTCATCCGCGCGCGTAGCAATTCATGAAGGTTACGCTGAAGCCTGCTGCGTAAGTCCCAAATATCGCAGGTACAAAAGGGGCAGAACGCCAAAGCCCTGCCCCCTGAATCGTCAGGTGAGCAGGGACAGAAGGCACAGAACGTCCGCTTGTGGACTACGCCAACGCGGCCAGGTTGAAGGTGTAGCGCGTCGAGGGCGTGCGGCCCAGCAGGGCTGAGCGGGTCCCGTTTCTTAATTCATCCTTCTTACTTCTTACTTTCTCAGATCGCCTCGTGCCCGACCTCGCCCGTGCGGATCCGCACCACGTGCTCGAGCGGCAGCACAAAAATTTTCCCATCGCCGATTTTGCCGGTGTTGGCGGCCTTCGAGATTGTGTTGATGACTTCGCCCACGCGATCGGCGGCGACGGCGATCTCGATCATCGTCTTGGGCAGAAAATCCACGGTGTACTCGCTGCCCCGGTAAATTTCCGTGTGGCCCTTCTGCCGGCCGAAGCCTTTGACCTCGGTGACGGTCATGCCTTCGACGCCAATACTCGAGAGCGCCTGGCGGACTTCCTGCAGCTTAAAGGGCTTGATGATGGCTTTGATCAGTTTCATGGGAGACGGAAAGAACGGATTGGGAGCTAGGGAACAGACGCGGCCGCGGAGGCCAGGTTCGCTTTAATCGAGATGGTACGCGGTTTCGCCATGCTCAGCCTGGTCGAGCCCGGTGTACTCCGCCTCCTGTCCGACGCGGAGTCCGACCGTGGCCTTGATCACCAGCACAATCAGGACGGTCCCGGCGGCTGACCAAAGCGCAGTAAAGCCCACCGCCTTGATTTGGGTCACGAGCTGCGCGCCGGCACTCGTCACCCCGGAGCCGCCGAAGGTCGCGGTTCCGAGAATGCCGACGAGAATCGAGCCCATCATCCCACCGACGCCGTGCACGGCGAAGACGTCGAGGGCGTCGTCGATCTGGAGCCGCTGCTTGATCAGACCGCAGGCAAAATAACAAACGATGCCCGCGAGAACTCCGAGGATGACCGCGCCCATGGGGCCGATGTTGCCGGAAGCCGGCGTGACGGTGGCCAGTCCGGCCACCATCCCGGTGACGATGCCGACGAGGCCGGGCTTCCCAGCCTTGCGCCATTCGATCAGGGTCCAGGTGAGGCTGGCGACGGCGGCCGCGATGTGCGTCACGAGCATCGTCATGCCCGCAGCGGCGTTCGCGCCACCCTGGCTGCCGGCGTTGAAACCAAACCAGCCGACCCAGAGCATGGACGCGCCAATCATCACCATGCCCGGACTGTGCGGCGGGTGAATCCGCGCGCGAAAGTCGGCGCGCGGTCCCAGGAAGCAGGCGAGGATGAGGGCCGAGACGCCCGCCGTGGTGTGCACGACGATGCCACCGGCGAGATCGAGCACGCCTTCCTTTTGCATCCAGCCGCCGCCCCACACCCAGTGCGCGACCGGGGCGTACACCATGATCAGCCACAAGACAGTGAAGAGCATCATCGCGGTGAACTTCATCCGTTCGACGAGCGCGCCGATGATCAGGCCCGGCGTGATGATCGCAAAGGTCATCTGGAACATCACGAAGACGGTCTCCGGATAGGTCCGGCCGTTGAGTTCACTCACGCCGATGCCGCGCAACCCGATATGCTGCAGGTCGCCGATCCACGCGTTGCCCTCCGAAAACGAGAGACTGTAGAGGCCGCCGACCCAAAGAACGGACGCGACGCAGGTGACGGCGAAGCAGTGCATGAGGACGGAGAGAACGTTCTGCGCCCGGACGAGCCCGCCGTAGAAGAGGGCGAGCCCTGGCAGGGTCATGAACAACACGAGTACCGTGGCGGTGATCATCCACGCGGTGTCACCGGTGTTCAGGGTCGCGGCAGCCGCGGGCTCGGCTTGGGCCGTCAACGGCCAGAGCAGAGGAAGGAACGCGAGAAGCCCGCGGGAGCCGGTAACGGAACGAGTCATGGGATTGGGGGTCGCCCCGGCCGAAGGAAGACAGCCGGAAGAATGAAGGTATTGAGTTAAGCGGACGCGCTGAATAAATTTGATTCACTCAAAACAGGAAGGCGAATCTCCGCCGACTCCAAAAAATCCCGGGCGCCATTGGCTGGCGGCCGGGGCGGTTTTAACCGGCAATGCGCACGCCGGCTTCACCCCACCCTCACCGCAGGCCAACAAAATCGCACCCATGAAACGCCTGGCCTCCCTCCTCCTGTTCGTCGCGGCCGCCGCAACCCTGACCGCGGCCGAAACGCCGCTCTTCACCCTGACGAAAATGGCCGACGGCGTTTACGCCGCCATCACCACGCAGATGTACAAGATCAACTGCAACGCGCTGATCGTCGTGCTCGACGACTCCGTCCTGGTGGTCGACACGCACTCCAAGCCTTCCGCGGCGCGCGCGGTGATGGAGCAAATCAAGACGATCAGCGACAAGCCGGTGAATTTGTCGTGAACACGCACTTTCACTGGGACCACACGCAGGGCGGGCAGAATTATCCCGCGGCCTGGCCGGCGGGCCTCGAGATCATTTCCTCCGAGAAGACGCGGGGAAACATCGAGCAGCGCGGCATACTTCCGCGACAGTTCGTGCCGGCCGCTGCACTAGTCGCGTTCGCGCTGCCGTCGGGCGGCCGCCTCCGATACTGGAAGGTCGAGCGCGCTAGTCCTAGGCCCCGGCAAGCGGTCCCCCCGGAGCACAGGCCGACTTCAACGATGAAGGCGGCCATCCGTCGCTTGTGCTCCGGGCTCAGCATTTTTTGCGTTCACCGCCTCCAACACGCGGTTCCTCAGCAGCGAGTCCGCGAGCATCTTCTTCAGCTCCGCGTTCTCCCGCTCCAGCTCCTTCATCCGTTTGACCTCGTTGACGTCGAGTTGTCCGAATAGCCGTTTCCAACGATGGAATGTGACCTCGGAGATATTATGCCCTTGCTCACTTCCGCGACGCTCTTGCCGCCATCGGCCTCCCGCAAGATCCGGACCTTCTGTTCCGTCGCGTGTCTTTTGCCTTTCACGGCCCGAGCTCCTTTTAGGGCCGCCGACTAACATCGCACGTGGCCTAGATTCCGGGGGATCACCGCAGGGGCGGACGGCGCAGGTTTCATGGCCCGGCAACGTGAGGCAACCTCACGCGCCGGCAACAGAGCGCCCGGAGAAATTTGCTGTTCATTCGCCGGGGATGAATCCTAGCTGACCTTTCGCACCTTCACATGCACGCGCCGGTCAACGTTCAGCTCGTCGGAAACGAAGTCGCCATCGTCTGGGATGACGGCACGGAATCCTATCTGGGGTTCGAACGCCTTCGCGCCGCCTCGCCGAGCGCCTCGAATCGCGGCGAGCAGGACATCTTCGGCACCGTCTACGGCGGCGACGGCCCCAAGCAGTTTCCCGGGGTTCAGGTCACCGGCTGGGACCGCGTGGGCAATTACGCGCTGCGCTTCGATTTCAGCGACGGGCACACCACGGGACTTTACAGCTTCGACTACCTGCGAAAACTCGCCGCCGCCTGATCGCGCCGCGCCGGCGGTCGCCCCCGGCACCACCTTCGCCCTTTTCCCATTTCCGCCATGTCCTCCTTCGTTTTTCCCGCCCGAACCACCACCGCCGAAATCGAACTCGGCACCACGCTCCAGCCCAAATTCGGCGCGGACGGCCTTATTCCCTGCATCACGACCGACCACGTCACGAACGAAGTCCTAATGTTTGCGTTTATGAATGCCGAGGCGCTCGCGCACACCCTCCAGAGCGGCAAGGCCACCTACTGGAGCCGATCGCGCAACAAACTTTGGATCAAGGGCGAGGAGTCGGGCAACGCCCAGCTCGTGAAGGCGCTGCTCGTCGACTGCGATCAGGATGTCATCCAGTTGAAGGTCGAAAACGTCGGCGGCGCGTCATGCCACAACGGCTACCGCTCGTGCTTCTACCGCAAACTGGTCCCCGGGGCGAACGCCGGGGACCCGGCCTCGCTGAAGCTGCAGTTCGCGACGCCGCGGGTTTTCGACCCAGCGACCGTGTACAAGAAGAAGTAAGCGGCGGAAACGGGCACGCTCCTCCTCCGCCCCAGGGTAAGCGCCCGCCGCAGGGTTCAGCTGCGCTTGCCGCGCATCCTGGCGAAATTCTGTCACAGCAGGGGCAGCGGAACTGTCCAACCCCGCGTATGGACACAAAAATCCTTCACGAAACTGCTCTCCATGTGCTCGCGGGCACGGTCGCCTTTCCAGAGGTCGTTGGGGCCCTGCTCCGCGCCGGCGTCGAATACTATCACGTCGCTTTTGTCGGTCTGCGCCAAACCTTCTATGGCGCCGACGGCTCCGTGGCGGGGACGCCGCTCGCCTACGAGGGATGCCCCCGGTGGCGCCGGAATTCGCGCCGGACCGGCTGAAGGCGAACCTCCTCGGCAGCCAGCGCCACGGCCAGAAATACCGCGACTTCACCCGCCGCGCGATGGAGGCCCGGGGTGCAAAGCTACTCCGCGTTCCTGCGCGGCAAGCGCGTCGTCTATCTGGGCCGCCAGGGCGATCTGCACCCGGAGTAGTTTCCCCGGCGCCGCGCCGGCCAACCCGTGAGTTGGGGCCGGCCGATGGCTTGCCGCCCACACCTTCATCCCCTAACCCGTGACGCGATGCCGCCGCTCGCGATCCTCTGGTCGCCCTCGATGTCCCCGACGCCGAACTCGTCGCCGCGGCGAAGGCCGACAATCTCCCGTCGCTCGATACTTTGCTCCGTCACCACCAGCCGTGAATCTTCAATCTTACGCTCCGGATGGTCTGGCGGCGGGAAGTGGCGGAAGATGCCACGCAGGAAATCCTGCTCAAGGCGGTGACGCATCTCGGCGGTTTCGAAAATCGCAGCAAATTCTCCACGTGGCTCTATCGCATCGCCGTCACCGATCACGGACAAATAAGCGGGCTGAACGAAGGCGGATATTGCCCACCTGGCTGCACTGGACGGATGGAGAGATGAACCGTGGTAGTTGTGCAGGGTTTCCCAGAGGGGCGAAATTGATCGGTCAAAGCGGCAAGTGGCAGACGCCAGCGCAAAGGCAGTTGCCAGCGGAATTTGCGTTTCATGCGTTTCGTTCCCGTTCGCGCTGGTGGCCGAAAAGACGTGGCGCGGCGGGGCATGTAAGCACCGCCCGTGAACATTCCGGCCGCCACACCCAAGAGCACACCAAATTCAAGATGTCGCGCGAGGCTATTTCTTCTTTTGAACATGGTCGCCTTTCTCGTCGGGCGCGTGTCCAGCGGGTTTCGCAAAACGCACTTCCTGCTTCGGCGCATCGAGGATTTCCTTCGGCATACGCGACTTCGCGAGTGCGAGCGCGGACTTGAGGCGGCGCTGCGCGTCCGCGGCCTTGTCCGCTTCGTTGTGCTTCGCGGCGTTGATGACGTCGTCCGCGATTTTCGCGGCCTGCTCGAACGCAGCCTTGAGTCGCCTGGCGCGCTCGGTGTCGTCCACCTTCACCTGGTCCTCCAGCGCGTGCGAAGCGAGGTGGATGGTTTCCGCCCAGCCGGCGACACCATCGAGCTGTTTCCCGGCGAGCGCCGCGTCGATCTTCTCGCTGGCGGTGGAAGCACTTTGCCAGACGACCGGCAGCGAAGCGCCGCCGAAGAGTTCCGCCCACTCCGGAACCTTGGCTTTCCTTTCCTCGGCCGCTTGCATGCTCAACGCGAGAGAGGCGGCGGTGAATGCGAACAACG
Organism: Opitutia bacterium; assembly: GCA_947442255.1. The sequence goes on along the minus strand of CANEVO010000002.1, from coordinate 119,027 downwards.
GGGCGAGCATGCGATGGATTTTCATGGGAGCTGTGATCGAGTGGTTTGGGTTGCGGGTTGAACAAAGGCGGGAGCTGGTGCCTCTCCGAGCGGATCGCGGCGCGCATTTTCGAGCGCGCGTTCCGCCGCCCGGCGGCCGAACTTGAAAAACACAGCGGGGGTCACCGCCATGTCGAGCAGCGTGGAGCTGACCAGACCGCCGAGAATCACCACGGCGACCGGATACAGAATTTCCTTCCCGGGTTCGTGTGCGGAGAGCACGAGCGGAATGAGCGCGAGCCCGGCCGTGAGCGCCGTCATCGTGACGGGTACGAGCCGTTCCAACGAACCGCGGATGATCATCTTCTCGCTGAAGGTCTCGCCCTCCACCTCCATCAGATGGAGGTAGTGCGAGATCATCATGATCGTGTTGCGCGTGGCAATGCCAGCCAGCGTGATCATGCCGACAAGCGTCGCCACGGTTACGGTGCCGATAAGAAGATAGGTCAGGACGAGCGCACCGACGAACGCGAGCGGACCGTTGATGAGCACCTGTGCGACGATGATCCCGGAATGGAAGTGCGCATAGAGGAGCAGGAACACCACGACCAACGTGAGCCCGGAGAGGATCGTGATGAGCCGCGACGCCTGCCGCTGGCTCTGGAATTGTCCTTCGTAGCTGACGAAGTAGCCGCTCCCCATTGGAACTTTCGCCGGCAGCTCGCGCTGAATTTGCGCGACGATAGAAACGAGATCGCGCTCGGCCGTGTTCGCGGAAATCACGATGCGGCGCATGGCGTCTTCGCGACTGATGGCGTTCGGCCCCTGGCTTTCGAGCACCTCCGCGATCATGGAAAGAGGCACGCGACCGCCGGACGGCGTGTCGACGAGCAGTTCGCGCAGCCGATCCGGGTCGGCGCGCGCCGCATCGGAAAAACGCACCACAAGATCGAGGGTGCGCGTGCCCTCAAGCACCTGACCAACCACGCGGCCGTTGAGTCCGGCTTCAAGTCGCATCGCTAGTTCGCCGGGCTGGAGACCGTAGAGCGCCGCGTGCTCGCGGTTCACCTGAATCTTCACCTGGGGGATCAGCACCTGTTTCTCCACCTGCAAATCGACGACGCCCGGAACGCCCCGCATGACGGCCTCGACCTGCGCGGCGTGGCGACGGAGCGTCGCGAGATCGGGGCCGTAGATTTTCACGGCAATCGCGGCCTGCACCCCCGAGAGCATATGGTCCAGCCGATGAGAAATCGGTTGGCCAACACTGACCACCATGCCGGGAATTTCCGCGAGTTTCTCGCGGATGTCATGAAGAATCTCCGCGCGACTGCGCGCACTCGCGGCGAGATCGACGTCGAGCTCGGAGCGATGCACGCCCTCGGCGTGCTCGTCGAGTTCGGCGCGCCCGGTGCGACGGCCCGTCAGCTTGATCTCCGGAATGGTGAGGAGGATTTTTTCTGCGACGCGACCCATGCGATCGCTTTCCTCGAGCGACGTGCCCGGCGCCATCGCGAGCGTGATCGTCGCGGTGCCCTCGTTGAATTCGGGCAGAAAGGCGCGCCCCATCATTGGATACAGCGCGACGCTGCCGCCGACCAGCAGCAGCGCGACGACGATGACCGCCCACGGATGCCGCAGGGCTGGACCGAGTATGAACTTCTCGTCGCCGCGCTTGAGCACCCGCACGAGCCAGCCGTCGCGTTCTTCCTTCATCCGCTTCATGCGCGGGAGGAGATACGAACAGAGGACGGGAATGACCGTCAGCGAAACGACGAACGAGGCGAGCATCGCCACGATGGTCGCAATACCGATTGGCGCGAAGAGCCGGCCTTCGATTCCGCTCAGCGCGAAGAGCGGCATGAACACCAGCACGATCACGAGCGTCGCGAACAGGATCGAGTTTCGCACTTCGCCCGACGCGTCCGCGATCACCCGCAGCACCGGCCGTGGATTCGGCGCGTGAAAGTTCTCGCGCAAACGCCGGTAGACGTTCTCCACGTCCACGATGGCGTCATCGACCACCATGCCGACCGCGACCGCGAGGCCGCCGAGCGTCATCGTGTTGATCGAAATCTTGAACCAGTGAAAAACCAGCGCCGCGACCGCGAAGCTCAGCGGAATCGCGGTCAGCGTGATGAGCGTCGTCCGGAAATTCAGGAGGAAGAGAAAGAGAACGATGACGACCATGATCGCGCCGTCGCGAATCGCCTCCTGCACGTTCGCAATGGCGTTCTGAATGAACGTGGCCTGACGGAATAGAACATCGATGCGCGCGTCAGCCGGCAGCGACGGCCGGATTTCCGCGAGCGCCGCTTCGACGCGGCGCGTCAGGACGGTCGTATCCGCGCCCGGCTGCTTCTGCACCCCGAGGATGACCGCCGGCCGGCCGGCGACACCGGCGTTCCCCCGCATCGGCTGGATGCCGAACTGTACGCCCGCGACATCGCGCAGGAAGATCGGCAGGTTCGCGCGATACTTCACCACGGTGGCACCGATTTCCTGCGGGTCGGACGTGCGACCGAGATTGCGCACCAGCACTTCGCGCGCGCCGCTCGCGATGAAACCGCCGCCGGTGCTGCCTTGGGCGCGCTCAGCCGCAGCGTTGACCTCGTCAAACGTGACGCCGTGCACCGCCATGCGTTCGGGCACAGCGCGCACCTGCACTTGTTTGCGACCGCCGCCGATCACGATAACCTGCGAGATTCCTGGAATCGTTAGCAGACGGGGACTGAGCTGCCAGTCGGCGACCGTGCGCAGATCCATCGGCGCGGTTTTCCCGTCCGCGGAGGAAAGCCCGATGAGCAGAATCTCGCCCATGATCGAGGAGATCGGTCCCATGTGAACTTCCGTGCCCGCCGGGAGCTTGGCTTCGGCGAGCGCGATTCGTTCCTGCACGAGCTGTCGCGCTCGATAGATGTCCTGGCCCCAGTCGAACTCCACATAAACGATCGACAGGCCGACGCTGCACGTCGCACGCACGCGGACGACACCGGGCGCACCGTTAAGCGCCGTTTCGAGCGGCAAAGATACGAGCGTTTCGACTTCCTCCGGCGCGAGACCGGGGGCCTCGGTCATCAGCGTGACGGTCGGGCGGTTGAGGTCGGGAAACACATCGACCGGCAACCGCAGCGCGATGAAGCCGCCGTAAACGAGCACCAGCGCGGCAGCGGCGACGACGAAGAGCCGGTTGCGGAGCGAGAAGGCTATGAGTCGGGTGAGCATGGTTGGTCCTCAGTGCTTTCTGTCCGCCCCGTGCGAGTGACCGTGATCGTCCTCGATCTTCTGTGCGCCACCGCCACCGCTAACATATTGGAGTTGATAGTTTCCGCGCGTGACGACGCGGTCGCCGGGCAATACGCCCTCGATGATCTCGATGAACCGGTCGTCGCGCATCCCGACGACGACGGGTGTGCGCTCATACGCAAACGGCGCGGTCATGATCTGCCGGTAAACAAAGAGATCCCCAGCCTCGCCGAGCACTGCGGCGCGCGGCACGACGACCGCGGCCTCGGTTTCTTCGGTGACGAACGCGAGCTGCGCGCGCATGCCGGGAAGCAGTTTGCCCTCGGGGTTCTCCGTGTGCACGAACACGCGCAGCGTTCCACTGTCGCGGCTCAGGCTCGCCGCGGTCGTCTTCACCTTGCCCGTGAACGTGAGATCGGGAAATGCGAGTGCCTTGATGCGCACCGTCTGCCCGATCTTCACTGCGCCAATCTGCGCCTCGAACACCTGCGCGACCACGTCGACCTCGGAAAGATCGATGATCGTGATGAGGTTTTTGTCCGGCTCGACCGTGCCGCCGAGCACGACGTTCGTCTCGAGTATCACGCCATCCATCGGGGCCTTGAACGTGACCCGAGGGGGCGGATCGGCCACGACGCGGGATTCGACTTCCAGGAGAACTTCGCCCGCCTTCACCTGCTGGCCATCATGGACCGTGAGCTTGGTCACACGGCCCGCGACGCGGGACGCGATGGCCGCAACCTTGCCGGGCTCGGGGTCGACGGAGGCGAGCGCCGGAAAGGTCTTCTCCATCGGTTTAAGTTCAACCTCAGCCGTTTCCAGCCCGAGATTGTCCACCATCATCTTGGTGAGTCGCACGGGACCGCTCTGGGCGGTCGCGGCCTGCGTGCCGGGCGCATCGTCGTGCGGGTGCTTGTGCTCCTGAGCGCTGGCGTAAACCGCGGCGGAAAGGAAGAGAGGAAAGAGGCGTTTCATAAAGCGGGATAGGTTCAGGGTTGGGCGGGAACGACGCCCGCAGCGGTCTCCGCTTCGGCGAGTGCCGTGGCGTAGCGCGCCGCAGCGTTTAGAAAATCGCTTTCGAGCGCGAAGCGCTGTTGGCGGGCTTGAACGAGCTGGAGGCTCGTGACTTCTCCCCGCTCATAAGCCGCGCGCAGGGATTCGGGAATTGTCGTGCCGGGCGTGAGCGAGGCTCTGTGGGCCGTGAGCACCGGCTGGAGCGCCCGCGCGGTCGCGGATGCGGCGCCGATTTCGGCGCTCAGCTCATTGCGGAGCGCAGCGAGTTCGGCTTCGGCGATTCTTGCCGCCGCCTGTTTCTCGCGAATGTCGCCGCGATTGGCTACGCCACGCGGCCACGGCACCGACGCGCTCACGCTGAGGCGCGGCTCGTTCTCGAGTTTGCGCGTGAAATCGTTCGCGCGCCGCTCGAAGTCGACGCCTCCGCCCACCGTCCAATCACCCCGGGACTCGGTGCGGGCGAGCGCGAGTGCGGCTTCGGCGACGCGGATATTGTGCGCCGCGAGCGCGAGCGCTGGGCGTGAATTTTCGACTGCGGCGGAGTCCCCCGGAATTGGGCGGGAGAGAATAGCGTCGAGGTCCGCGCTGATAGTGAGTGGAGCATCGGCCGGCAATCGCAGCCGTCCGCGCAGCTTCTGGGTGATGGCGGCGAGGTCCGCGTCGGCAAAGGCGAGCGCTTGCTCCGCGCGGGTCACTTCCAAGGCGAGAAAGTCGATGTCGGTCGTGGCGATCTCACCAGCGGCGCGCCGCTTTTCGAGCGACGCACGCCATTCGCGCTGCACCGCCGCGGTTCGCCGAGCGATGTCGCGACGGGTCAGCTGAATGGCAGCTTCGTAATACAGGCGCCGTACTTCGCCGGCGACTTGGCGGCGCTGCTCCCGCAGGTGCAGCTCGGCGGTCGCTCCGCCCAGGCGCGCGAGAGCGCGGGCTTGTTCGATTCGGTCACGTCGCGGCAGCCGCTGATTGAGGCCGACGCCAACGGCCCATTCGCTGTCACCCTTCGCCGGGACGGCTCCGCGAAACTCCATTTCGGGATTCGGCCGGATGCCGGCCTGCTCCTCGCGGGCGAGCGCCAACTCGGGCGTCAGCGCCAAGGCGGCGACGGAGCGATCGTTCGCCCACGCGATGCGAATGGCATCGTCGAGGGTAAGGGGAGCGGTTTGGGCGGTGGCGCACGCGGCGCCAAAAAGGAAGAGAAAGAGTCGAGTAGGCATGTGGGCAGGTGTTGGGATTGCGCGTCCGGATGGACGCCACACGCGCGCGGACACAACGGTCCGCAAACGCGAAAACGCGCCGCCTCGAAAAGGCGGCGTCGAATCAACCCAACGCCGGAGGTGCCGCCGACTCCGGCGCGCACCGCTGCACGAACTGCCAAGCCTGAGCTAAAGGCGGATCGGTTTCCCTTCGCTGTCGAAGTGTCCTCAGTGCCACGAGAGGCAGTCGCGCCGCGGTCACCAGCCATGCGGCGAAGGCGAGCAGAGTGATCCAAGCGACCGCCGTAGCACTGGCACGGACTTGATCCTTGGCGACATCGCGGGCGAAGACCTGCTCGTGATCGTCATGCGCGCCGACCGGCGCGTGGTCCGAGTCGTGATCATCGTGGGCGTGATGTTCGTGTTCGAACACCAGCCCCACCGCCTCCAAATCGGCATGCCAAGCGGCCGAGCACCAGGTGACGGCGAGCAGGACGGCGAGGAATGCGCGGAGGCGCAACATTGGCAGATAGCAGTATGGAGATATCGAGCCGCGGCAAGGGGAGGTTTTCGCACCGGTCGTGGGCATCGCGTCGAAACGTGCCTCCCTGTTTCGCAAAGTTCTCGGATTTGGCGCTTCGCAGCCCACCGAACTTACGCGCGGTCAGTGCGCGCCGTTTGCACAAAACTCGCGGTGCGGTGTCCTCTGTCTTGCGCACATGCTGGTCGCCGTCATCGTAGTTAGCCTGTTGGCCACGCTGGTCCTCACCGACCCGGCGAGTGGCGACCGCAACGACCAAGAATGCTCACTCTCGGTCGCGAATCAAAGGGGCGATTTGGGAACTGGAGCCGAGGGCACCGGCGCTTTCGAAATCATCACCTTGTCCACCCGGTGGCGGTCCATGTCCACGATTTCGAAGCGCCAGCCGGTCCAGACAAAGTTCTCGCCGACGAGGGGAATGTGTCCAAAGCGATCCACCATGAAGCCGCCCAGCGTTTCGAACGTTTCGCTGGCTTCACGGGGCAGTGCGCCGACATCGAAGCGTCGCTTGAAGTCGTCGATCTGCATCGCGCCATCGACAAGCCAGGAACCGTCCTCCCGTTGCACGGCGTCGGGCATCCGCCGGTCGCCGGGTTGCGGTAGATCGCCGACGATCGCTTCCATGACGTCGATGAGCGACACGAGCCCCTGGATGCTGCCGAACTCGTCGGTGACGAGGGCCAGGTGCTTGCCGGTTTTCTTGAAGGATTCGAGGAGTTGAATCGCGGTAATCGAGGACGGCACGAAAAGCGGCTTAACGAGATGATTGCGCAGTTCGTTCGCGACGCCGGCCGCCGCGTTGGCCCAAAGCGACTTCACCGAGACCATGCCGGTGACTTGATCTCGGGTGCCCTCATATACCGGGAAGTGGGAGTGCCCGCTCGCGACAATTTTTCGCCAATTCACTTCGTCCGTATCCGCGACATTGAGCCAGATGATCTTGGTGCGCCGCGTCATGATCTCGGTCACAGGCAGTTGGTCGAGGTGCAGCACACCTTCGACCATCGCGCGCTCGGCCTTGTGGAACACGCCGGCCGTCGTGCCCTGTTTGATCATGTGCGAAATTTCTTCCTCCGATGGGGGAACCTCCACGTCTTTGCCCAAACCGAACGCTTTCAAGATTACGTTGGTGGAGATCGTCAGAAACCAGACGAATGGCGCACCGATCGTGGAGAGCACCGTCATTGGCTTCGCGAGCAACATCGCGCGTGCCTCGGGATTGGTGAGCGCGATGCGCTTGGGCACGAGTTCACCGATGATGAGAGAAAAGTATGTGAGCGCCCCGACGACGATCAGCATGGCGTACACTTTGCTGAAAGGCACGAGCGCGGGAAACTGAGTGAGCCACAGCGCGAGTTTTTCCGAAAGTGTCGCGCCGCCGAATGCACCGGCCATAATACCGACGAGGGTGATGCCGATCTGGACGGTGGAAAGAAACCGGGTCGGTGCCTGGGCAAGTGCGAGCGCCGCCTGTGCTTTGGGTGAGCCCTCGGCCGCGAGCGCTTTGAGGCGTGCCTTCCGCGACGAGACCACCGCGATCTCGGCCATCGCAAATACACCGTTGGCGAGCAAGAGGACAAAGATGATAAGGATTTCGGTAAGACTGTTCACGGGAAAAAAGGTTGACGAAATTAGAACCGCTTAACCTGCGAGGTTGAGACCTCAGTCAGTCTCAGCTGCCGGCACCGGGCCTTTTTGGATCTTACACTTCTTACTTCGCGCCAGGCGCCAGCCCGCGGGTACTCGCGCCGGCGAACGTCAGCACGCGCTGGAATTCCGCGCTTGCGGCCTGCGGATCGGCCGCAAGTTTTTCGAGGGCTTGGGAGCGGTTCAGGCCGTCGCGATACAGCGTGCGGTGGATCAGCTTCACCCGGTCGACCTGCTCGGGGGTGAAGCCATTGCGCTCGAGGCCGACTTTGTTGATGGCGCGAATCTCCGCCGGCGTGCCGTCGGCGATGAAGAAGGGCGGCAGATCGTGCACGAGCTTCGCCGTGGCGGAAAGCATCGCATAGGCGCCGAGCCGGCAAAACTGATGCACGCCGCCGTAGCCGCCGACGACGACATGGTCCTCCACGACCACGTGCCCGGCCAGCACCGCGCCGTTGCTCATGACGATGTGATCGCCCAGCACGCAGTCGTGCGCGACGTGACAGGCCGCCAGCAACACATTGTCGGAGCCGACCCGCGTGAGGTCTCCGTCGTTGGTCGCCGCGTGCAGGGTGACGTATTCGCGAAAGACATTGCGGTCCCCAACGCGCAGGCCGGGGTTGCCGCCCTTGAATTTCAGGTCCTGCGTCTTGCCGCCGATGCAGGCGTAGGGAAAGACCTCGCACTGCGCGCCGAGGACCGTGTTGCCCTCCACCGAGGCGTGATGATGCAGGCGGGTGCCGGGGCCGAGGGTGACCGCGGCGCCAACGAACGCATACGCGCCGATTTCCACGTCCGCCCCCAACTGGGCGCCGGGTTCGACGATGGCGGTGGGATGAACCTGAGCAGCCATGCCGTCAGCCCACGTCCGCGTTGTCCACGACCGCAAACATCAGCTCCGCCGACGAGGCGGCCTGGCCGTTCACGGTGCACTCGGCCTCCGCCACCCCGATCTTGTTGCCGCGGCTTTTCGTCAGCTTGACGCGGATCAGGAGTTGATCGCCAGGCCGCACGGCGCGGCGAAATTTTACCTTGTCGCAGCTCATAAAGAGGGCGGTCTTCCCCTCGACGGAGATCCGTCGGAGCATCAAGACGCCCGCCGCCTGCGCCATGGCCTCGATCTGAAGGACGCCGGGCATGACCGGGTTGCCGGGATAATGGCCCTGAAAATACGGCTCGTTGATCGTGACGTTCTTCAGCGCGACGAGCTCGTCCGGATTCGTGAATTCCACGATCCGGTCGATCATCAGAAACGGATAACGGTGCGGCAGCGTGTCGAGCACGCGGCGGATATCGAGCGATGTCTCCGCCTCGAGCACGATCGCCGGCCCGGCCGGCTTTTCCCGCTTTTTGCCGCCGTTTTGTTTTCGCTCCTGCAGCTTCGCAAAGAGCACCTTGGTGAGCTCGGCATTGATCGCGTGGCCCGGCCGAGTCGCGACGATATGGGCCTTCAGGGGCATGCCGAGCAGCAGGACGTCGCCGATGATATCCAGGATCTTGTGCCGCACGAACTCGTCCTTGAAGCGCAGGGGCTCCTTCGAGATGATCTTGTCGCCCCGCAGCACAACCGCGCAGTCGAGCGAGCCGCCGCGAATCTTGCCCAGCTTCAGCAATTCTTCGATGTCCTCGTAAATCGTGAAGGTCCGGGCGGCCGCGATCTGCGATTGATAAACCTCGGGATCGATCGTCAGCGAGAGGTGCTGGGTGTGGATCCCGCGATCATCAGCCGACGTGCAGGAAATCTTAAACTCGTCCGACGGTAGCGCGATGATCGACGAATTGCCGCGCGTGACCGAAACGGGGGTATCGAGTTCGAAGTATTCGCGCTCACTGCCCTGCTCGACCGGTTCGCCCTGCAAAATCAAATTTACGAACGGCCGGGCAGAACCATCCATGATCGGCGGCTCGGACGCATTCATTTCGATCACGACGTTGTCGATGCCGCAGCCGTGGAGCGCACTGAGCACGTGCTCGACCGTGTGGATCTTGGCATGGCCCGACTGGATGGTCGTTGCCCGCACCAGATCGGTCACCTGATCGACGCGCGGCCGGATCTCGGGACTGCCATGCAGGTCGGTCCGGCGGAACACGACCCCATGATCCGCGGGGGCAGGTTTCATGGTCAGCGTCACGGCGTCGCCCGTATGCAGCGCGCTGCCCTTGATCGAGACCTCGCGGGCCAGAGTGCGTTGTTTCATCAGTTCCGGCAGTTTCGGAAACCGCCGGTGTCCAGTGCAAGCGCGGATGTGACGGCAGGGGGACGGGCCGGCTGCGCCCTCCGGGGGTACCGCGGCAAATCCCGTCGAAGCGCGCAGCGAGGGAGGCAACCCTTCGAACGCGATTGCCCCAAGAAGATTTCCCGCCCAACCGGGTGATCATTTTTCCCTTGGTGAACCGGGTGAGTTCGATTTCATGTACTTTCCCCGCCCCTTTTCGGCCGCCCTGTCGGGCTACCTTTTCCGATCAACCTTCATTCATCCCCATCATGCACCTGCTCCACCGCTCCACCTGCCTCGTATTTCTTTTCGGTTTTCTGGCCGTGGCCGGCGCCGGCGAAGTGCCGAAGACCGCCTTCAAGGCGGGATTCGCCCAGCGCGACGTCACGCCCGACCTCGGGATGGAGGCCCCCGGAGGCTACGGGAAAAGCTACCACCGCTCCTTTCACGATCCGTGCAAAGTCCGCGCCGCGGTGTTCGATGACGGCAAACAGCGGGTGGCCGTCGTCGGCCTCGATCTCCTTTTCATCACCCGCACGCTGACGAAGGACGTGCGCGCCGAAATCGAGAAGCGCTGCGGCATCAAGGCCGACCATATTCTGCTGGGGGCGTCGCACTCGCACTCTTCCGGGCCCATCGGCATGGCCGAAGCCGGCGACTACGACCAGGCGCCGCCGTTCGTGCAGGATCTCTATTACAAGAATTCCACCATCTCGGATCCGGGCTATACGCAACTCCTCCGGAAACAGATCGTGGATGCCGTCGTCGCCGCCAACGATGCGCGCGTGGAGGCGAAAGCCGCCTTCGGTTACGGTCACGAGGACAAGGTCGCCTACAACCGCCGGCTGCGCATGAAGAGCGGCCTCTCCTTCTCCCATCCCGGCGCCGGCAATCCCGACATCCTCGGTTACGCGGGCCCGACGGATCCGCAGGTCGGTGTCATCGGCGTGTGGGATTTGAAGTCGAACCTGCTCGGCGTCGTCGTGAACTTTGCCTGTCACGCGACCACCAGCCCCGGTGGCATTTCGGCCAGCTGGATCGGATCGATGGAACAGACCCTGCGCGGGGCCACCGGCAACGCCGCCCTGCCCGTCGTCTTCCTGCAGGGCGCGTCCGGCGATATAACCCAGGTCGACAACCTCACCAAGTTCCAAAACCCCGCCGCCGAGGAATGGTGGTCCATCGTCGGAGGCCGCGTCGGCGCCGAGGCCTTCAAGACGCTGCTCCTCATCCGGCGCGGCGCCTCGGCCAACATCCCGATCGATGTCCGCCAAAAAGTATGGCTGATCAAACGCCGGCTTCCGACGCCCGAGAAGGTGAAAAAGGCCACCGAACTCGTGAAGCAGGACCCCAAGGTCGTCGGCGCCACGGAATGGACGTTCGCCAAGGAGACCGTGATGCTCGACGCCATCGCCCGTGTGCGGCCCGACGTCGAAGTAGAGGTGCAGGCGCTGCAAATCGGCCCGTGCGTACTCGTCACCAACCCGGCGGAATATTTCAACCAGTTCGGACTGGATATCAAACAAGGGAGCAAATTCCCCTTTACCTTCCCGGTCGAACTGGCGAACGGAATCGCGGGCTACGTCCCCACGGAAGAAGCGCTCGGGCCCAACGGCGGCGGCTATGAAACCCGGCTGAGCTCTTACAGCAATCTGGAGGTCAGCGGCGGGCGCCAGATGGCCAACGCCGGCATCGAACTTGCGAACCAGTTGACGCCTGGCCCGATTCCCCAACCGCCACCCGCGCCTCCCTTCCGGGCGCCGTGGGCTTACGGCAATCTGCCCCCGGAACTGAAGTGATGCCGGGCCTCCGATCCGGCCGATTCCTTTCCTGAACCCGGTCGGTTCGCAGGGCATTCCTCTCTCACCAAGTAGCGGCGGGTCGTGCAACCCGTCGCGCCTGGTGGCCAGCTGGACGGTCATAATCGGACGGCCCGCGGTTCCAAACGCTCCTGCCGGCATCGCATCCGCCGGCGGCCTTGACACCGCTCGCGCGAATTCGCCAATCTGACCCCTTTCTACCTGTAAAACCCTCAGTCCGATCCGATTCACCGCCATGCCCGCAGCCAACGACATCCGCAGAGGACAGGTCATCAAGTTCAACGGTGAGCCCCATCTCGTCATGGAGACGCAGCATCGCACACCGGGGAATCTCCGCGCTTTCGTCCAGATCAAGATGCGCAATCTGCGTTACGGGAAGGCGCTCGACCAGCGCTTCGCGTCCACGGACACAATCGAAGTCATGTCCACCGACCGGCGCACGCTGGAGTTCAGCTATGCCGATCGCGACACCTTCGCGTTCATGGATCCCGAGACGTTCGATCAGATTGAATTCAGCGCGCAGACCTTGGGCGACGTGAAGAACTACCTGACCGCCGGGGGCAAGGTGGATGTGCTTTTCGTGGAAGAAAAGCCACTGACCGTTGAGCTGCCCTCGACCGTCGCGCTCAAGATCGTCGAATCCGCCGATGGCGTGAAAGGCGACACCGCGAGCAACGTGCAGAAGCCCGCCAAACTCGAAACCGGTCTCATCGTACAGGTCCCGCTTTTCATCAAGGAAGGCGAGATCATCAAGGTCAGCACGGTCGACGGCAGTTATCTCGGCCGAGTGTAAGCTCGCGGCAACGCGCAGCGCGACTTGCGCCCGCTCCAAACTAGAACGGCAGGGTAATATCGGGGTGAGCTGAACAACGCCACGCGGACGGCTCCTCCGGCGAGTGAACCATCCTCGCCTCGCATTTCGGGCAACTGGGCGTCGTGTAATCCCCGGTCGTGATTTCTTGCATGAGCTCGTTGCGCGCCATGTCCGGCAGCGCGTTGAGCTTCTCCAGCAAAAGATCTCCGGTCAAAAGCGTGAGGTGTTTCTCCTCGGCAAAATCGCGCGCCGGCACGTTGAATTTGCCCGTCGTAACCAGATAGCTCCGACGGATATCTTCGGCGGCAATAACGGCAAAAAGGTCCTGCAGCGGCTTCGCATCGTCCAGGCCCGACGGCCGCGAAATACACTGCACACAGGCGAATGGCCGCGGTTCGCCTTTCCAGGAAATCTTGATGGGTACGGCACTCTGCGGTCCGCCCTTGGTGCGGACCGCGACCACCCCGGTCTTGCTGTAATAGGCGGCGACGAGTTCCTCGAAGCGCTTCCACTCGAGTTTCCCCAGCAACTCCGCCGTAAATCGGGCGCCCGTTGCGGTCGTGGCCGCCGCGAGGAAGGGGGTGCGCGACACGCTGGTCGCCGCCAGTTCGAGTTGCCGCTGCTGCGGGCGCCAAACCAGAAATCCCGCGCCGCCGAAAATCACGATAAATGCGATGACGTAGGTGCGAGCCGTGAAAACACTTTCGTCCGGCTCGGGCAAATCGCCGTTTCCGCGCGGTCGCCGCGGAACGGGGGTCTTGCCTTTTTCCCCTTGGTTACGGCCGGCGTCGCGGGATCTTCGGTCGGAGCGGCCTCAGCGGGCGCCTGGGTCAACTCGCTGCAGGTTGCCGTCGCGTCGGCTGGTGCGGATACGTCGGCCACCGGGACCGCACTCGATGCCACGGCCGGGCTGGTCCCGGCTCCGTCCGGGCGAGGATTCGACGCGACCGAGGCGGTGGACTCAGCCGGAGCAACCGCTGACTGCGCGCGCCCCTCCGCCTTTGCAGGCATTGGGTCGGCACCTGTTCCGGTTTCACCGCCGCCGGAGGCGCCGAGACGGAAGCTTGATTGATGGGTGCGACTCGCGACGAAGCCGCCCCGGCGGGGCGAACGGATTTGATCACAAGCGGCGCGTCCGCCTCGGAAATCGCCGGTGGCGGCGGCACGGTGGCGACCGATGCTTTAGTGGCGGCGGCGGACGCTTCCGCGGGCGGCGCCACCGTTTCGTTGGCCGCCGGTGCGGCCGCCGCGCTCGACGGCGCAGGGGCGGGGGCAACCGTGGCGGCCGGGACTTCGGCCGGCACAGGCGGCGGCCGCGGTGCCTCCGCCGGCAGGTGCTCCACCTCGATCACCACATTATCGCGCAGGACCACACGCTCCCGTGCAAAAAACAGCACTTCGCGACTTCCCGCCGCAATGTTGCTCTTGGGTTCTCCAAGCTGCGCAGCACCTGTTGGCGCAAAGCCCCCATCAGCGACGGCTGCTTCGGTTCCGCCGCCGGGAGGGTGATAAAAGCCATCGCCACGCCGCACGCTCGAAGGCCGATGGCAAGGATGGGGGCATATTCTGGAAAATTTTTGCGACAGGAGAAACCCCACAGCAATGTCGAACTTGAAGTTGCACGGGGGCCGAAAACTGGAGCCGGGGCACTACACCACCCGCGACCAAAGCACCTTGAGGTAACGGCTCTCCAGACAATTTGAATAAACCGGATGATCGGGCCCCGCACCGGTGCGATCGAGGAACTGCAGCCGCCGGTTTTGCCGGTGGGCGGCCTTGATCACATGCGCCTCGAAATCCTCGCCGCTCAGCAGCCCGGAGCAGGAACAGGTCACGAAGATTCCGCCCGGCTTCACCAGCGAGATTGCCAGCAGATTCAAGTCTTCGTACTTCTGCCGGCCCTCCCAGTTTCCATGTTCGTCGCGGGTAAAAATGAACTTGGGTGGATCGAGGACGACGACATCCCACTTTCCCCCGTTGGTCTGCATCTGGCGCGCGTAGGCAAACGCATCGGCGTGCACGAACTTGAGCCGGGCCTGATTGAGGTTCGCATTGCGCTTCGCCTGCTCGAGCGCGACCTCGTCGAGGTCGACACTCGTGACCTCGCCGGCTCCGCCGAGCACCTTGGCGTTCAGTGAAAATCCCCCGGTGTAACAACAAAGGTCGAGCACCCGCGCATCGCGGGTGAAGCGCGCGATCCCTTTGCGGTTGTCGCGCTGGTCGCAAAAGAAACCCGTTTTGTGCCCCTCGGTGAAATCGACCTCATACCGCACGCCGTGCTCGCGAATCTTCACCATGCGCGGCGCAGCTGCGTTGGTTTCGTTGAAAGTCGACGGCTTGATGCCCTCCAGGCTGCCGAGATCGTGGTCGACGTGCACGCGGGCAAATTTTGTCCCCGCCAGCTCATGCAACAACGGCAGCCATTTCGGCAGACGCTGGGCGATGCCGAGCGAGTAGATTTCGCAGAGCAGGGTTTCGCCGTACCGATCGATGGTCAGCCCGCTAAGGCCATCGCCATCGGAGTTGATGAGCCGGTAGGCGTCGGTTGTTTCATCGAGCTTGAACAACGTCCGGCGCAATTCCACCGCGCGCCGGATCGCGCCCTCGAAATAGCCCTCGTTGACCGGCTCCGTCGAGTGGGTGACGACGCGCAGCGGAATCTTGGCGCGCGGATTGAACAGTCCGCCACCCGCGAGGTTGCCGTTCTTGTCGAAGACGTTGACGAAATCGCCCGGTCGCGCGTCCGGCGAAACCTGACCGAGCAGCCGCGGAAAAATCGCGGGCTGAAACGTGAAGTACTTCAACTGCGCCCAAGGACGGGGCCAGCTGGAGCGATCGATCAGCGGAGGCGGGATTTTGGCGGCTTCGTCCATTTTTGGAACCACGGAAATGTGCATTGAGCCAAAGGACGAGAAAACAAAACGCCCCGGCGCGCGGGCGCCGGGGCGTTGGAAAGGGTCAGCCCAACTCAGGCCACGCGTTCGACAATTAACGGCGGCGGCGTCGGCCGCTTGGGCGCGAGGCGATAGGCGTTCTTGAAATACTCCAGCGCCTGCTCGAGCTTGGCCTCGTCGTTGTAGTGAATCATCATCAACGGCTCCCCCTGCTTGACCTGCGTGCCGACCTTCTTGATTTCGGAAACGCCGACCGAGTGATCGATCTTGTCGTGGACGTCTTCTTTGCCGGCGCCCAGCAGATGCACGCCGCGGGCGATCATCGCGGCATTGATGGTGTGGACATAGCCCCGCTTCGGAGCGGGCAACTTCCGGATATGCCGCGCCTGCGGAAATTTCTCCGGATGATCGATAAACGAAACGTCGCCACCCTGCGCCTTGACGAGGTCCTTGAATTTTTCGAGCGCCGACCCGTCCGTGAGATGACGCTGCACCGTCTGCTTAGCGGAAAGGGTCGAGCCGGCGACGCCCGCCAGCCGCACGATTTCCATGCCCAGCTTGAGGACGAGTTCCTTCATGTCTTCCGGACCCTCACCCTTGAGCAGCTTGATGGCTTCTTTCACTTCGAGCGACGTGCCGACCGTGTCACCGAGCGGCTGGTTCATATCGGTCACCAAAGCCACGCAGCGGCGCTTCATCGAACGACCGACGCGGGTCATCGACCGGGCGAGTTGCTTCGCCTGTTCGAGGTCCTTGATGAAGGATCCATTGCCCCACTTGACGTCGATGACGAGCCCCTCGGAACCTTCCGCGAGCTTCTTCGAAAGCACGCTGCCGGTGATCAGCGGCAGGCTGGGGATCGTACCGGTTTCCTTCCGCAATTCGTACAACTTGGCGTCGGCCGGGGCCAAGTCCGCCGTTTGGGCGACGATCGCCCCACCGATACGGGCCAACTGGGCCGCAAAATGTTCGTTCGTCTGGTGGCTCTTGAAGCCCGGGATCGCCGCGAGCTTCTCCAAAGTGTTGATGATGTAGTCGTGTTCGACTCCACACATCATCGGCACGACCACGCCCGAGGCCATCGCAAGGGGCACCAAGACCAGGGAAGTCTTATCACCCACGCCACCGGTCGAATATTTGTCGATCTTCGGCTTCGCGATATGGGAGAGATCGATGACCTCGCCGGAAAGCATCATCTCTTCGGTTAAATCGGCCGTCTCCTGCGCGGACATGCCGGAAAAATAAATCGCCATCGCCAGCGCAGCCAGTTGATGTTGAGGCATTTCCCCATCCAACGTGCTGTCGATGATATAGCGTATTTCCTCTTGGGTGAACTCACCGCCGTCGCGCTTCTTCTCGATCAGGAAGTTGAACGTAGGCTTGATGAAACGACGCATAGGAACGTTGCGTTTACTGGTCATGGATTGGTGAGGATTTAAAGGCCGGACGCTTGCCAGCGGGCGGAAAAGCTAAGGAGCCAAGGCGTCCCAAGGAAAAAGTCGAGCCGAAAACCCGGCCATCAGAAGCGCCCTGTCAGAGCAGAAAGCGCCGGTTTTCAGCGTTCACGAACTCAACTCCACGCTTGCGCGCCGCGCGCGGCTTCCGGTTTTCTGATCCGATGTACGTTTCGTTCAACTTCGCCGCCGATCTCGAGACCGCACTCAAGTCCGCCGCGGCAACCGCCGGTCTACCCGAGGCCGACACGTTCACCCCGGAGGTGCGCACCGCCGATCCGCGCCATGGCGACTTCCAAGCCAACGGCGTGCTGGGCTACGCCAAGGCGCGGAAGCTGAACCCTCGCGCCATCGCCGAGAAACTTCTCGCGGCCCTGCCCGCTTCGGCAGCCGAGCGCTGCGCTTGCACCATCGCCGGCCCCGGCTTCATCAACTTTACGCTCCAGCCCGCCGCGCTCCGGGCCTGGCTCGGCACCTTTTCCACCCGGGAAGCGCTCGCCGCCGGCGCCGCCACCGCGAAAAAAGACCAGGTTTACGTCGTCGACTACAGCGCCCCAAACACGGCGAAACAAATGCACGTCGGACATCTGCGCTCCGCCGTGATCGGCGAGGCGATCGCGCGGTTGCTGGCGTTTAGCGGGGCCAGGGTCATCCGCGACAACCACATCGGCGACTGGGGCACCCAGTTCGGCAAGCTCATCTGGGCCTACAAACGCCAGCTCGATTCTGCGGCGCTCGCCCGGGAACCACTCGAGGAATTCGAACGGCTCTACAAGGTCGGGAACAACGCCGCCGATGCCGACGCGGCCGTGATGGACCAAGCCCGCGCCGAGTTGGTCAAGCTCCAGGCCGGCGATCCGGAGAACCTCGAAATCTGGAGGCACATCAATGGGGTATCGCTCGCGGCGTTCCAAGTCATCTACGACCAGCTCGGCATTCACTTCGACGTCACGCTGGGGGAGAGCTTCTACAACGACCAGGTCGAGCGGGTCTATCGCGAGCTCGTCGATTGCGGGCTGGCCGTGGAGAGCGAGGGCGCCCTCGTGGTGTTTCACCCGGAGCATCCGCGCTTCGCCACGCAGCCCTTCATCATCCGGAAATCTGATGGTGCCGCCAACTACGCCACCACCGACCTCGCGACGATCCTTTACCGCGCGGAACACTTCAAGGCTGACGCCGCGATCTACGTCATCGACTCGCGCCAGAGCGACCACTGCCAGCAGTTGTTTCTCACCGCGCAAAAATGGTTCGCCCAGCTCGGGCGCAAGCTGCCCGCCCTCGAGCACACCGCCTTCGGCACGGTCACGGGGGAGGACGGCAAGCCGCTCAAAACCCGCAGCGGTGAAAATATCCGCCTGAAGGAGTTGCTCGCCGAGGCGGAAGCGCGGGCCTTCGCGCTGGTCAGCGAGAAAAGCCGCGACATCCCCGACGCCGAACGGCGCGAGATTGCGGCCGTGGTGGGCGTGGGCTCCGTCCAGTACGCCGATCTCTCCCAGAACCGTTCGAGCGACTACGTCTTCGCCTGGGACAAGATGATTTCCCTCGAAGGCAACACCGCCGCCTATCTCCTCTACGCCGTCGCGCGTATTCATTCGATTTTTCGCAAGCTGGGCGTCACGCCCGGCGCTGCCGCCACCGAGGCCGCGGCGAGCGGGTTGGAAACGCCCGCGGAATTCGCCCTCGCCCGCAAATTGGTGAAATTTTCCGATGGGATCCGGCTCGCGACCGACGCCCTGCGCCCGCACTTCCTCTCGCTCTATCTCTACGAACTCGCGGGAGATTTCAGCGCGTTCTACAACGCCGACAAGGTGGCGGTCGAGGACCCCGCGATCCGTGCGCGCCGACTGCTCCTCTGCGCCCGCACGCTGCTGATCCTCGAGACCGGCCTCCAACTCCTCAGTCTGCGCACGCTCAAGCGGATGTAGTTGCCTGCCGGTCCGGCCACCGGCGGAGGGCCCCCACAAACGCTCCCCGCCACCGACCGGACGATCCGGATACGGCGTGTTTCGCCGGACCCCACAACCCACCGGCACGGCGCAACGCCGGCCGCAACCCCGCCCCACTAAACTCTTGCCGGTCCCGGATCGCGCGCCCACCGTCTTCGCCATCGCCATGCAGGAAATCTACATCCGCAACGCGACCGAAATCGAAGCCCGCGGGCCGTTCAGTGCTCAGCAGATCGCCGATCTTGCCGAAGCCGGCCAGGTCACCTTCGAGACCTTCATTTACGATGGGGCCACCGAGCAGTGGGTGGCCCTGAATACCAACGCCGAGCTCATGAGCGTCGTGTTTCCCAAAAAGAAGAAGCTCGTGCTCAAGGCCAAGGAGATCAAAATCCTCAACAAGCTCGACGCCAACGCGAAGGCGATCACGGTCGACGACATACTCGCCGCCGCCGAGGGACGGACGGATGACACCAAGGGTAAATTCGATCCCGAGATCGACATGATGAAGGCGGCCAAGATCGGCAGGTATGGCGCGCTCGCCACGCTGGTGGCCGCCGCCGCCGCCGAAATTCTCCCCTCGACGGAGGCGCTGACCTCGATAGATCCGATGAAAATTCTCGCGAATCCCTTCGTGATTCTCGGATTGGGCGACGTGTTCCTCGCCGTCATGCTCGGCTTGGGTGCCGTGTCGCTTTATCCGGTCGTGCGGTTCCGGGCCGCGCTCGGATTTGGTTTGATGGGATTCACGTTTTACGCCGAGGGTCTCTCGGTGCCGCTGCTGGAACTCACCGCCGGCATGGCGGGACTTTATCTCTGCACCGTAATCGTGAGTGTGGTTCCCGTGGTCGTTGCCGCCGCCGCCGGCGTCGGCGGCATGGGTGCGCTCGCCTGGCATTTACTGACGCATTGAGAGGCGCGCCGTGCCGCACCCGGCCCATCCGCCCGTTGCGCCGCGACTCCGGCTCCGGGAGCTGTGGCCGCGCTTGCTTCATGTCTATCAGAAGGAGATCTGGCAGTCCGCCCTGCTGAAAGACCGCTCGTTCAAGGGCTACAGCTTCGCGGTACTGCGGGTCGTCTCGATCACCTTCACGGTGTGCATGGAGACGCGCATCCTGAGCCGGGCTGCGGCCCTGGGGTTCAGTTCGCTGCTGGGCCTGGGACCGCTCATTGCGATCGCCGTGCTCGTCGCCGGCTTCGCCCTCGGCAAGAACGAGAATCCCAATCTCGTGGCGGATACCTTGAACCGGATGATCAAGACGATCGCGCCCCAGCTCGAACAATACGAAGAAATCACGCTGGATTCCGCCACGGTCAGCCCGACGCTCGTCGATACGATCAACAACATTATCAAGGCGTCGCAATCCGGTTCGATGGGTGCGCTCGGCGTCCTCTCCCTGATCTCGATCGTCCTGCTGATGTTCAAGGGGATCGAGGACACGTTTAACGACATCTGGGGCGTGCAACAGGGGCGGTCGGTCTTGATGCGCGTCGTCTTGTATTGGACGGTGCTCACGCTTGGTGCCGTGCTGTTTTTTACCGCGGTCGCGTTGCTCGGGGCCGGCACGACCGTCAACCTCTTCAAGGAGCACCTGCCCGGCGGCTACGATCTGCTGAATTTGCTCAGCTGGTCGCTGCCCCTGCTGTCCTTCGCGCTGCTGGCGGCGATCCTGACGCTGTTTTACCGCGTCATCCCCAACACCCGCGTCTTCTGGCGGGCATCGGCGCGTTGGTCGTGACGGTGCTGCTCGCGCTCAATCAATTCGCCGCGTTTCTCTATGTAAAACGGGTCGTGCTCGAAAATGATCTCTACGGCGGCCTCGCCCTGCCCCTGGTGTTGCTCTCCGTGCTCTACATTTTCTGGCTGTGCGTGCTCAACGGCGGGATCGTGAGCTACGCGATTCAAAACGTACATTTCCGCAACAGCCAGGCGGCGTGGAGCACGCTCACGGATGCCATGCGGGAACGCCTCGCGCTCGCCGTTTTCCTGACGATCTGCCGGCGTTTCCGGGAATGCCTCCCGCCCATCTCGGCCTCGCACCTCGGCACGATGATGAAGGTGCCCACGCAGTTGCTCAACGAGTGCCTCAACCGGCTCGCGCAACTCCAGCTGGTCACCACGGTGCGCCCGCCGGCCGACGGCGCGGACCAGGATTATCTGTATCAACCCGCGCGACCGCTCAACCGGATCAACCTCTTCGACTTCAAGGCGCTCAACCAGAACTACGGGGAAACCCCTTTCAGCAGTTCGCTGGGGCATATCGATCCGCTGATGGCGGAATTCGACCGGGCCCTCCCCCGCCTCGGCGAGCAGGAGTTTTTCCGCCAGAACCTGGACGACCTCCTCGCCGCGCACCCCTTCGACGAATCGCGCCCGCCGTTCGCCCTAGGCCGGCGGCACCCCGCCGCCCAACGGCCCCCGCCGCCGCCCGCGGCAGCCTGACTTGGAAGCGCGTTCGGATCCGACTTTGCGCCCCGGGTGCCGCCGGCCCGGGCGCACCCCACTTCGCCCTTGCCACCCGCCCGGGCCGACCTACCTTCCGACGTTTTCGACCCATGATTTCCTGGATCCAGAAATATTTGCAGCACCACTTCCGATCCATTTTTGCCGTACTTCTGGCCGGAGTGATCATCTCGTTCGTGTTCACCATCGGCGCCTCGCCGGGGATCGGACGCGCCGAACGCGAAGTGATGGAGCGGCATTTTTTTAATTACGACCTCAACCTGCCCGACGATCAGAGGCGCCTCTTTGGCGAGGCCCAGATCAGCGCGCAGCTCCAGGTCGGCGCCTTTGGCGGGCTCGATGCGGACCAGATTCAGAATTACGCTTTTCAGCGCGGGGCCACGCTCCACCTCGCCGACGCGTGGCACATCCCCGCGGCGACCCCAGCGGAGATCGTCGACGCGATCAAGAACCTGCGGATGTTCGCCGGGGCCGACGGCCAGTTCGACGCGAAGTCCTACGCCACGTTCCGCGACAACCTGAAAACCAATCCGCGCGGCCTCAGCGAGGCCGACGTCGCGCGCGTCCTCGGCAACGACGTGCGGGCCGACAAGGTCAACAAGCTCCTCGCCGGCCCCGGCTACGTCCTGCCGGTCGACATCAAAAACCAGCTCGACCGGGCCGACACCTCCTGGACGCTCGCGACCGCGACCGCCGGCTACGCCGGTTTCAAGGCCGACCTCAAGCCGACCGACGCCGAGCTCACGAAATTTTTCGAGGAAAATGCCTTTCGCTATGAGATTCCGCCGCGGATCGTCGCAACCTACGTCGATTTTCCCACCGCCAACTACGCCGCCGTCGTGACCGTCACTGATGTGGAGGTCCGCGCCTACTACGATCAAAACCCCGCCCGGTTTCCCAAACCGCCGGAGGTGAAGCCGGCCGATGCCAAGACCACGCCGCCGTCGATTGCCAATCCCGCCGTCGATTTCGCGGCCGTCCGCTCCCAAGTCGAGGCGGCGATCAAACTCGATCGCGCCCAGAAGCTCGCCGTCAAGGCCGCCAGCGACCTCACGGTCACCCTCTTCGAAGCCAAGGCCCGGAGTGGCCCGGCGCTCGACGCCCTCCTGGCCGGGCGCAAGCTGGCCTCGAAACCGCTCGCACCCTTCACACGCGAGGCGGGCCCCGCCGAGCTCGGCGGCTCGCCCGAAATCGCCGCCGAGGCGTTCAAGCTCAATGCCGACCGGTTTGTCTCCGAGGCCCTCGCCACCCCGGGCGGCGCCGCCGTTTTGTTCTGGAAAGACACCCAGGCCGCCCGCAAGCCGCTCCTCACGGAGGTGCGGGAAAAAGTTTCAGCCGACTATCTCGAAAACGAAAAGCGCAAGCGCTTCGTCGAGCTCGGCAAGTCCATCAAAAGCCAGCTGGAGGCCCGCCTGAAGGCCGGCGACACCTTTGAGAAGGCCGTGGCCGCCGCGTCCGCCGCTGGCGTCAAACTCGAGCCCAAAACCATCGCCCCGTTCACGCTGCGCGATCGTCCGCAGGACATCGACTATTCGGTCCTCGGCACTCTCGAACGCCTCAACAAGGGCCAGGTCTCGGATATGGCCATCAGCGCCGACAAGGGCCTTTTCGTCTACGCCGCAGACAAGAAGGCCCCGGACCTCAGCGAAGCGAATCCACGTTACGCCGAGACCCGCACCCAGCTGGCGAGCTATTCGTCCCGGATGGGAGCCTCCGCCTACATTGCGGAACTGGTGCAGCGGGAGCTCAAGAAGTCCGAGCCAAAGGCGCAGTAATCGCCACGATTCGCGCCCCGGCCCACCCCGACGGACACCTCGCGACGAACGATCGGCAGGCATAAGCTCCCTATGCCGCTTCGCACCTACGCTCCCCTCGCCCCGCCCTGCCGCCTTTGCGTCGGGGGCTTCGAGTATCATCAGCCGGCCGGTGCCCCGGCGCTCGCCACCTGCCCCACGTGCGGCGAACCCGTCGAAGCGCTGGCCGCCCAAACGGTAAATTCTCCGAAACTTTCTTCACCGCTCTCCGTCTCTCGGGCTAGACAGGCCGGATTTACGGTGCTGAAACGCACATCAGGTGGTGAATTTGAAAGACAGTAATTTTCGTTCGCACACCGTGTTCTTACCAGCACCCTCGGCCTTTCGGCTCCCTTTCTTAAATTCCGACATGTCACGTTCCAACGCCTGCACCCTGCTGCTTCTTTGTGCCTTTGCCGTCTCGCCCGTCCGGGCCCAGATCGTGCCCGTCGTAACCCCCGACCAACCGCTCCTGCTGGAGGAGGCCATCGCCCAGGCGGTGCGGAAGAATTTCGACCTCCAGATCCAGAGCTACACGACCAATCAGGCCAAGGAAACGCTCATGATCGCCCAGGCGGGCTTCGATCCCAACCTCACCGCGATCGCCCGGCGCAATATCAACCAGGCGGCCTCGAACATCAGCCGACTCGATGGTGCCCAGACCGAGGGGCCCCGCAACGACAACACCACCGTGAGCGTGGGGGTCAACGAGCGCATCGCGACCAACGGCACGGTCGCCCTCTCCGCCAACATTACCCGCGGCGCGACGAACTCCACCAACGCTCTGCTCAACCCCACCTTCGGAAACGGCATCTCGGCCAGCATCAGCCAGCCGCTGCTCCGCGACGCCGGCAAGGTTGCGGCCCGTTCCGCCATCGATCGCGCCAAGCTCGGCGTCGGGATCGCCTTCATCAATTACAAGAGCCAGGTGCTCACGCTCATCTCCCAAACGGAGAACGCCTATTACAATCTGGTCGCCGCCCGTGAGACGCTGCGCATCCGGCAGCTCTCGCTGCAACTCGCGCAGCGTCTCTACGACGAAAACCAGGCTCGCCGCACCACCGGCGTCATGACCGATCTCGATGTGCTCAGCGCCGAGGTCGGCGTGGCCAACTCGCGCCGCGGCGTGATTCAGGCGGAGCAATCCGTCCGCGACGCCGAGGACACGTTGCTGAATCTGATCAATGTCGCCAGTTTCGACAGCCGCCCCGGCCCGGTGCAATTCAACGCCTACACCGACGGTGCGCCCGCCTTTGCCGCCTCTTACAAGCTGGCCCGCGACTACTACCCACCGTCACTCTCCGCGACCGAAACGCTCAAGCAGCTCCAAATCGATCTCGAAACGGCCCGCCGCAACCGGCTGCCCAGCCTGAATCTCGACGCCTCGCTCGGCTACACCGCCAAGGCCGTGAACTCCGGTTACGCCGACGTCATTTCCAACCTGCCCAATGAACACGGCAACAACTGGTCCCTCGGCCTGAACTACTCGATGCCGTGGGGCCATCGGGCGGACAAGGCGCGTTACCGTCAGGCGATGATGAACGTCGAGTCGCAAAAAATTCGCATCGACCAGTTGGAGCAGCAATTGATGGTCAGCGTGCGGACCTCTGTTCGCTCCGTCGAAACGAATCTGGCCGCGGTGGAGATCGCCTCGAAGGCCACCGTGCTGAGCGAGAAGCAGTACGAGCAGCAAAAGGCCCGCTTCGACGCGGGCCTCTCCACCAGCCGCGCCGTGCTGCAAGCTCAGGACGATCTCGAAAATACCCGCTTCCAGGAACTGAGCGCGAAGGTCACCCTGCGCCGCGCGGCCGTCGAGCTGCGCCGCCTTGAGGGCACTTCGATCCAGCGCTACGGCGTCCAGCTCCCACACTAAGGCCCGATCCTCCCACCGCGGTCGAGATCGGCCGTCCCGCCAAGGCGCGTTCCCGGAACGCGCCTTTTTCATGCCGCGCGCCGACGTCATCCGGGGCCGCCCGCAAACCGCGGCCGGGAACCCTGGCCACCGGAACGCACCACCACGCTCGCCAAATCGCCGGCGCGCTGTTTCGTTCGCCGGGCCATGACTGCCGCCCTCTTGGTTCGCGTGATCTTCTGGCTTTGGTTCACCGCCGCCATGCTCGCGGGCCACTCCCTCGTGCTGCAACGCCTGCCGGCGCCCGTCGTGCCCGGGATGGTCTTCACCCTCACGGCGCTACTCCTGCTCGCCTATTTCCGCCTCGGCGCGGTACGAACGTGGGTCGACGCGCTCTCTCTCCGCACCCTCGTCCTGCTGCACGTGACCCGCTTCGTCGGCATCGTGTTTCTGGTGCTCTATCATCGCGGCCAGCTGCCCTATGCCTTCGCCGTGCCCGGCGGGATCGGCGACATCATCATCGCCACCTTTGCCCTCCCGGTTGCGCTGGCCCCCCTGGACGAGTCCGTGCGTCTGCGGGTGACCAACATTTGGAACGTGGCCGGCCTGGCGGATATCCTCTTCGTCGTCATCACGGCGATCCGGATCAACCTCGCCGACCCCACCGAGATGCATGCGCTCACCCATCTGCCGCTCAGTCTACTGCCCACCTTTCTTGTGCCGTTGATTATCGCCTCTCACGTGATCATCTTTTTCCGCCTCTCCCGTTCCCGGTGATCCCTGCCCGAGAATCCCTTCGCCCCCGTCGCGCCCGGTCCACTTCCACCGTGGCCGGTTTCACGCTCATCGAACTCTCGATCGTCGTCTTTATCATCAGCGTCCTCGCCGCGCTCGCGGTTCCCGCGCTGAAGCAGGTCATGCTGGAAAGCCAGTCGACCGCCGTCGCCAACGATCTGCGCGTGTTTCGCGACGCCTTCGCGGATTACGCCCATGAACACGGCGACTGGCCGCCGGAGGGCGGACAGCCCGGCGAGTTTCCCGCCGGCATGGCGGGCCGGCTCGGCAAAATCAACTGGGAACGCGTCACCCCGATCGGTGGCCGCTATCAGTGGGCCCCCGGCTCCCTCCATCAGGGCGAGCGCTACCGCGCTGCGATCGTCATTGCCTCGCTGGACGGCAACAACGTCTCGTCGGACCGGAGACAGCTCGAGGACCTCGACCGCCGCATCGACGACAGCGATCTCGAAGCCGGCAATTTTCGCCTCGGCTACCGCAATTTTCCCGTGTTCGTGATCGAACACTGAACCGAACCGCGACCGCCATGTTCCGCGTCACCACCCTCAATCTTTCCGCCGATGCCACGCAGGCGGGCACGGCGCTGGGTCATTCCGAGGTGGGCGAGCTTTCCTGTGAACAATTCATCGCCCTGCTCGAACAGTTCCGGCGGCTCGATCCCGTTCTGAACCAGGAGGCGGATCCGCAAATCGTGGGCGGCGGGCGCGCCGGGCGCTTCCTGATCCGGACCGGCCGCGAAAAACTCTTTCTCTACCACGCCCGCGACGCGATCGAACCATATGCCGAGCTAACCGCCGCGGAAATCGCCGACCAGCTCGATCGCAGCCCCGTGACGGGGCCACCCTTTTCCCCCGAGCCGGCGCCGGAACCGCCGGTGCCCGCCGCCCCCCACCGCGGTATCGCCATCGCCATCCTCGTCTTCGGCCTGCTCCTCAATGGTTACACCCTCTACTCGGTCTTCTACACCGACAGCGTCACCGAAAAACCCGTCGTCACCCTGCTGACCGATGCAAAGGAACTCGCCGCGCGGCAGAACGAGATCGTCGGCACCTTTGCCACCGGCGACAAACCGGGGGACCGCGCCATTCACGTGCAGGCGGATGGCAGCATTCGATTCTTCGAGATCGGCCCCAAGAACAGCGTCGTGAACAACACGGATATCTACCAGGTCGGCCGCCGCGCGAAGAAGTTTTGCCTGATGACGCGCGAAAGCGGCGTCGTGGACATCGGTGGCCCCGACACCCTTGTCTACTTCCGCGACGCATATCGCCGGACCAAGTAAGGTTCCGCTGGCGGCTGGGGATCCGGATCGGTGAGATTGATCGGGGTCGACCCACGAGCCCAAAAAACGGGATACACCGGCGCATTGCCGTCCCTTGCTCGATTCGTTTTCCTTTCACCATGTGCCCCACCCTCGCTGCGCGGCGTTTGGTCGCGTTCGCCGTCATTCTGTTCGTTGCCGTCTCCAGCACGAGCGCACGCCCGCTGCGTCTATTTGTGGTCGGCAACAGTTTTTCGAACAACGCCACGCGGTTTCTGCCCGCCCTTGCCAGGGCGGGCGGCCACGAGTTGGTCCTGGCGCACGCGCAGACGGGTGGTTGCTCGTTCGAGCGGCACTGGGCCGCCGTCGAGGCCGCGCTCGCCAATCCCGGCGATCCCAAGGCCCGGATCTACGGCAGCAAGTCGCTCGCCGAGTGCCTCGGCGACGGACCGTGGGACGTCATCACTTTCCAGCAGTACTCGCTGCACTCCTCCGACATCGGCACCTACCGCCCCGCGGCCCCCAACCTCCATGCACACCTGCGCCGGCTGCAACCCAACGCCGAAATCCTCATGCACCAGACCTGGGCCTATCGCGTCGATGCGGCGCAATTCGGCCTCGTCGGCGGTGGGAAAAACGCCGCGAACCAGCGTGAGATGCGGGAGAAGTCGCGTGCCGCCTATTGGGAGATGGCGCAGGAACTTCACACGCGGGTCATTCCAACGGGTGACGCCTTTTGGCGCGTCGACTCCGATCCGAAGCGGGGATTCAAGCCGGACCGGACGTTCGACGAAAAGGCGGCGGTGTATCCCGCCCTGCCCGATCAGACGCACTCGTTGCACGTGGGCTACCGCTGGTCCGCCGACAAGAAACTCGGCAAGGATGCCAACCATGCGAACGTCGCCGGGGAATATTTGGGCGCGCTCGTGTGGTATGCCATTCTCTTCCATGTATCGCCCGAGCAGCTGACCTTCGTGCCCCCGGGAATTGCCCCGGATTTCGCCGCGCACCTGCGGACGATCGCCTGGCAAACGGTGCAATCTGTGGCCACCGCGAACAACGCGATCGCGACGGCGAAACCGGTCGAAGCTCGGTAAACCATCGTCGAAAAAATTTCCTTCCGTGCCGCCCAAACCCCAACCCCACCACCCATGAGCCAGAATCCTTCCTCTCGTGCGATGGACCGCCGTGATTTCGCCAAGGTGATCGCCAGCGGAGTCATCGGCGCCAGCCTGACCGGATCCGCGGCGGCCGCCGGGTCCGCCGCGACGAAGCCCCACGCGCCACGAAAGAACACCCGGCATCGCGTGGGAGGCGATTACCACTGCACCTTGGGCGGCCACTGGGCGGCCAAAAAGAACTTCGAATTTCACCAGCGCTGTGGCGTCACTTCGCTCTCACCCAGCATGGACGCGGGCGGCGACGGCGGCGGCAAGGCGTCGAAAAGCGGCGCGCCCCGCCCGACGGCCGGCGGCGACTGGAACCTCGACGACATGAAGCGCTGGAAGGACGCCTGCGATCAGGCCGGGATGACCTGGGACGGGATCCGCATGGATTCCCGCTACATCTATTTGCCGCCGGGCGAGGAACGGGAGCGGAAGATCGCCTCGATCATCGGCAATATCCAGAAAGCCTCCGCCGTCGGCGTGAAGGTCATCTCCCATCACTGGACGATGATCCCCATCCGGCGCAACGGGCAGACGCCGGGACGCGGCGGATCGATGTACAGTTCCTTTAAATTGGAAGCCAACTGGCGGGACCTGCCGGTCGCGGCCAACGGGATCGTGTCAGCGGACGACTATTGGGAGCGCATCACCTTCTTCCTGAAAAACGTGATCCCGGTGTGCGCGCAATACGATGTGAGGATGGCCGTGCATCCCTACGATCCACCCGGGCTGCCCAAGGGTTATCAGGGAACCGACAACTGGGACGCCGCGCCCGCCACCGTGCTCGAATCGCTGAAGAAATACGAAGCGATCGTCGACAGTCCGTACAACGGCTTCCAACTGTGCCTCGGCACGTGCGCCGAGGGGATGCGGAACATGCGGACCGAGATTCTTCCCGTCGTCCAGTATCTGGCCGACAAGGGGAAGATTCACCAGGTACACATGCGCAACGTGCGTGGCGGCCTGAACGATTTCCAGGAAGTCTACCACGACGAGGGCGACATGAATTTTCTCGAGGTCATCCGCATCCTGCGCGATGCGGATTATGCCGGCACCTATCTGCCAGACCACGCGCCGACCCATCCCGACGATCCGGGGAAGTATCAGGCCTTCGCCTTCGCGTTTGGCTACATCAAGGCGCTGATCGACGCCGCGAATTCCGAAGTGGCGGCGTAAGCCGCATCGTCGGATTAGTTCAGCAGCCAGTCGGCGGCGGCGGCTTCCTTTTGAGTCGTTTCGCCCGAGAACCGGGTAAAAGCGCCGGGCTGGGCACCGGTGCGATACGCGGTGGCGGCGAGCTCCGGCTCCGTACTTTCGCCGGCAAGCCAGAGCGGATGCGGTGCGTTGAGCGCCACCATGCCGGGCAGGTCCAGATACTTCGATCCGCCGGGCAGGAACATCGGATCGCGATAGTCGAGCACCCGGGCGAAGCGGAAGCCGTTCGTCTCCACCGCCGCGCGGTCGATGGCGCCACCGGCCAGGGCGCGCGCGGCGGCCACCACGGGACCGGTGCTGCGCCACCCGGCGACCACGACCGCCTTCGGATGCGGATGCGAGCCCGCCTGGGCGTTGCGCAGGAAAGTCACGAGGGTGAGCACGTCGTGGGTGCGCTGGGCAAAGAGCGCGTGATTGTAGCCGAAGGTGAAGCCCGCGAATTCGCGCGGATTGGGCACCACGCGGGCCTGTTTCACCGGCGCCCCGCCCTGAAAAAGCAGGTCGGCCCCGAGCACCGTCGCACCGCTCTGCAGGAGCTTCATCACGGCGGGCTTCACGCTCCCGTCGGCGTTGCGCAGCGCGGACGCGCCATCGTCATCCAGCCAGACGACGGCGCGACCGTTCCATTGCTTCGGATGCAGCCACACGGCCTTCAACCCCTCGCCGTAGGTCGTGTTGAGCAGCGTGCCCGCCATCTCGACGTGGTCGCCGCGATCCTGCTTGTCCTTGAGAATCCATTCGACGGTGCCCGCGTTCGCATACGTCCGGCCGATCACCACCTCCACCGCGGGACGGATCGTCTTCTGCAACCCCTCCGGCGTCGTCGCCGCCGCGCGGAGCTGCCGGTCAGCATCATTGGTCAACCACGACAGCAACGTGCGCTCGAAGGCCGGGCCGGCGGCTTTCGGCGCGGGATGCTGCTCGTCCCACACCGCGAGCTTCTCGCGGGGCAGCAGCTCGAAATCCGTCTCGATCACCGGGGCCGTCTGGCCGAGCTTGAAATGTTTGTTCACGAACGTGTAGGCGGCGGAACGCGTCACGACATTGTAACCATGCGGATAATTTTCCCCGCGCAGCAGGAAGACATGGTCCTTCTTGCCGTAGAGCGCATAAAGTTTCTGCAAATCGGGAAAGCCTTTCGTCGCCATTTCCTTCGTCCAGTCGCCGGCGGCGTTCATCCCCTGCGGCCGCGGCGCGGCCAGCGCGGAGAATTCGACATTGCCCGTGTTGACCCGCAGCAGGCTGGAACTTTCGCAGGTGCAGCCGCCCTGCATCGCCGTGCTCACCATCACGACGGGAAACGAGAGCTTGATGCGATCATCGATCGCCGCGAGCAGCATGGTCTGGGTACCGCCGCCGCTCCCGCCGGTGATGGCGACACGCTCCGGGTCCACGTCGGGCAGGCTCAGCAGAAAATCGAGGCCGCGAACGGCATTGAGCGTCTGCAGGCCCATGATGCTTTGCAGGTGCGACTCCGCCTGCGGACTGTAGAGGCCCCAGTTCTCCGTCGTGTTCATTTCCGGCCGCTGCTTGGCGAACCGGTGCACGACCTCGGCTGAGAACTGCTTCGAATCCGAGTCGCTCAACATGTCCCACTGCCAGACGATGCAGCCCATCAGCGCGAACTGGCGGCTCATCGACTGGTAGTTGCTGCGTCCCGCCCGCTCGAAGCGCTCGAGGCCGTCGGCGATTTCCTGGCGGATCATGGCATCGGGCTTCTGAAAGAAACGCGCGTCTTCCCGGTGCCCGTGGGCGAACATCACGGCCGGCACCCGGCCCTTGATGTTTTTCGGCCGGTACAGGTTGCCCGTGACGAAGAACCCCGGGGCGCTCTCGAAATACACCTTCTCGACCGTATACTCGCCACAATCGACCTTGCCATGGATCACGGCGTTGAGCGGCGTCTTGCTCGGCATCGGCCAAAGGCCCTCGGCCACCAGGATCTGCCGGCGCACGTAGTCCTTCCGCGCGTTCCATTCACCCAGCGAACGCGGCGCGGTAAACGGGAAGTAGCCGTTCAAATCTTTGAGCGGCAGCTGGCGGACATCGTCAGCGCGGGCGGTCAGGCCAAAGGCCAGCAGCGCGACCAGAACAGTGAGGTGGGGCTTCATGATGGGTTGTTGGGAAATTTTTTGGTGTGGAAATACTGGCGCGCTTTCCGGGTGCGGCGGTCCTTACGGCTTCATCTCCCGCAGCAGTTTCACCGCCGCGTCCACCAGCAGTTCGCCACAGCCCGGCTCCAACGGACAGGTGGTCGGTTCGTAGCTGCCTTCCTCGAAGGCGCGGCGCGTGGGGATGTAGAAATCGAGGTCGTTGGCCAGCGAGACGACGATCGTCGTCCGAAAGGGCGAGCCCGCCTTGATCGCCATGCCCAGCTCGACGAAAATTTCGTGCGGCAGGGTGACGATGGCCGTGTCGCGATCGAGCCGGATGACCTGCACCTCCTGGGGCAGAAAACCGCCGTGCTTCTGCCAATACTCGTGGCGGAATATTTTGCGCCACGCATCCACCACCGTCAGGCCCTTCGCGCCGTTGCGGTCGAGCGTCTCCATCATCTGCTTCGCCGCGGCGTAATCGGCGGGCGTCAGGGGCGTGACGGGCGACTTGATCGTGACGGACCGCATCGCGAGCTGGCCGTCGCGCACCGGTCGCGCGAGCGGCAGGGCTTCGACGAGCGTGGCGGCCAGTTTGCTGCCGACGACCGAGGGATACTCGGCGGCCTCTTCGCGCGGGCGGGCGGGCCTGCTCACATCGATGTGATTCACGTCGCCCGCGGCGCCCTCGCCAAAAACCGAAACAAAATCCGGCGCATTCAGCAGCCGGCGCAGTTCGAGTTGCAGGTGACCGGGATAGCACGCGCTGAACAGCGGCCCGCCGTGGATCGCGGTGTGCATCGCGAACACCGTGAGCGAGCCCAGCGGCCGGTTCGTCGCCCCATCCCGCGCCAGCACGAACGGCAGGTCGGGATCGGTCGGTCCCGCGGGATAAAAGATCTTCGGGTTGAGGTAACCGGCATTCGTCACGACCGAGCCGTCCTTCATCAGGTAGCGCCGGTTGAACGCCAGGCCCGTTTGCTGCGGCACCACGACCGACAGCGTCACGGGCTTGCGCGCTGCATGCGCCCGCACGATCGCCTCGGTCCAGCTCTCGACCAACCGCGCCTGATAGTCCTGAGGCTCGCGCGGATCGATCCCGCCGTTCTCCGTTGTGGCTCGCGCGTGCAGCGCCTCGCGCAACGGTCCAAAAAATTCCGGCCCACCGTGCGTGTGGGTGGCGGTGATGACGATGTTCGCCACGGGAATGCCCGTTTTCTTGCTCGCCGCCGCGCGCGCCCGGTCGGTGAGTTCGCGGGGCACCGAGCAAAGGTCATTGCCGACGAACGCGACCGCCGTGCCGCCCTGTGCCACCACGACGGCCTTGGCTTGGAGCGGATCCTTCACGCCCGTGCCGAGCACCTCGGAATAGCCGCCCGCCCGCCGCCAGCCAATCGGAGGAGTGATGTCGACCGCGGCAAACCCCGCGGAAAATTCAGCGTGGGCCGCCACGCCCACCGCGACGAACACGCCCAGCCAGCCGAGGAAGCGCGACAGATGAATTCTCATCGGGAGGGGTGGGTTTCGAACGGCAAAAAGACGCCGGCAGGGATGAATGCGCTACCGGTGCATCCCGACACCGGCAAGCGGATTGTCCAACGGACGCCGCGGCCGGCCGCCATCGATCGCCCTGCCCGGTGCCTCTTGGGCACTCCGCCGATCACGCCGGCGCGAACAGCTCGTCGACGTCCGCCAGAACATCCGCCCCGACCACGCGATGCGGCGGCAGTTGCGTGCGGAACCACGTCCGCTGTTTCTTGACCAGCGCGCGGGTGTTTCGAGCGATCTCGAAAGCCAGATCGGCCTCGCTTCCCCGTCCCTCCAGCACCGCCAGCACTTCGCGGTAGCCGATCGCTTTCGTGGCGCTCGGGTTCTGCTCGAGGCCCGCCTTCCGCAATCGTCGAACTTCCTCCACCAGCCCATCGCGCAACATCGTGGCGACCCTCGCCTTGATCCGCGCCTCCAAATCGGCCGGCGGCCGGTCGAGCCGGGTCAGAACCACCGACCACCCGGCAAACGGCGCCGGCTGCCGCGCAAAGTCGGCCGCCAACTCGGCCAGCGTTCGACCCGAGGCGAGACAACGCTCCAGCGCGCGCGTCACGCGACGCAGATTCGCCACATCGAGCGCGCCGAGTCCCGCGGAGTTGAGCACGTGCAGCCGCGCCACGGCCTCCGCCAGGGCAAGCGCCGATACCTCGGCGCGGAGCGCGGCGGGCACTTCCACGTTGTCAGCCACCGGCGCGAAAAAACTCTTGAGATAAAAACCGCTCCCACCTGTCACGAGGACCGGACGGCCACGGGCCACGATGTCGTCCACCGCCGTCCGGGCCATGCGCAGATAGTCCGTGATATCCATCGGATCCGCGACATCGCGGACATCGATCAAGTGATGCGGCACGCGGGCGCGTTCCGCCGCCGTCGGCTTCGCGGTGCCGAGGTCCATCCCGCGATAGAACAGCAGCGAGTCGCACGAAACGATCTCCGCCCCGTGCCGTTCGGCCCAGCGCAGCGCCCAGCCGGTCTTGCCGACGGCGGTCGGACCGGTGAGCACGTGCAGGACGGGTTTCATCCGGCCAGCCAATCGCGAGCCCGTGGTCGTGGCCATGAAAACTTACTCCCGCCCCAGTGCCTGCTGACTCCACCTCGCGGCCGATTTTCCGTTTTATGATTTTACGCGTTGATCCGGCACGGTGTCTCGCCGGAAATCGGTTCCACCTCATCCCCACCCCGGAATTCTTTCCAACCACCCTGATGCACACCCCTCCTCCCGCCTTCCCCCGGCGCCCCACGCTGTCCGGTCTCGCCCTGCTCGCCCTGCTCGCGTTGCCGCTGGCGGGCATGGGCGCCGAAAAAGCCGCCCCCGCGGCGCCCAGGACAAAACCGGTTGTCGTCGACGCCTCCGCGTATCCGAATCTTCAGGCTGCGCTCGACGCCGTGCCGGCCTCGGGCGGCCTCGTGCGGCTGCCACCCGGCGATTTCGAATTGGATCGGCCCCTCGTCCTCACCAACGGCGAAACGCGGATCGAAGGCGCCGGCCCTTCGACCCACCTCATCAACCGCAACACCAACGGCGAACCCGCCCTCATCATCCGGCCGGCCGACCGGGCGCAGAACAAGCGGTCCCGGATCTGGCGCGTGCAAGTCGAGAATCTGCGCATCAGCGGCAATCCCAAGAGCGGCGACGGGCTTCTGCTCGAAGGGGTGGACGAGCCGCTCCTCCTGGCGCTCTCCGTGGACCACAATGGCGGCGACGGCATCCACCTCGTGGACTGCACCGAGGATCCGCGCATCTCGAACTCCATCGTCACCTACAATCGCAAGGCCGGACTGAACATCGTGAACACGCATGACGTCGTGGTCAGCGGCAATCAGTTCGAGGAAAATCAGGACGCGGTCCGCTGCATCGACAGCTACAATCTCACCATGACCGGCAACAACATCGACGATCATCTGCGACACGGCCTCGTCATGGAAAACACCTACGGCTCCGTCGTGTCGGGCAACATGATCGAGGAATGCGAGGGCACCGGCATCATCCTCGACCGCGGCTGCTACGGCGTGACGATCAGCGCGAATGTCATCACCCATCACCTCGGCGGCGGGGTGGATCTGCGTCATGCCTGGGGCTGCACCATTTCCGCCAACACCTTTGTACTCACCCAGCCCTTCGGCCTGCGCATCGGGCCGGCCAGCGGCCGTCTCACCGTCACCGGCAATAATTTCTGCAACAGTTACGTCGGTGGCCGGACGAAGCTGGCGGCGCAGCACGCCACGCCGATGAGCCGCGATGGCGGCGGCGGGGTGGAACTCAACGGCACCAGCGACATCGTCATCTCCGGCAACTCGTTCACCGGCCTCAACGCCGAGGCGGTGCGGGGCGAAGGGGAGACCCGGCGCATTGTCATCACCGGAAACGTGATGAGCGACCTGCACCGGCGCGGCACCGGCAAGGGACCGGCCATTGCCCTCGGCCGGACCACGGCGAGCATCGTCAAGGACAACGCCATCGAGGCCGGCTTCGAATCCCCCTGATCCCCGGCCGCATTCCACCCTTGCCGCGATTCCGGCTTGCGGCCGGAATCTGCCGGCGAACGATCTCCCGTCACCCCGACCCGGCATCGTTCCCGCCCCACGCCTTCACCCCCGTCCGATGTTTCGCAAAATCCTTTTCTGGCTGCACCTC
This sequence comes from Opitutia bacterium, assembly GCA_947442255.1. The sequence goes on along the minus strand of CANEVO010000002.1, from coordinate 83,444 downwards.
GTCACCGGTCTCGCGGTCGGCCTCGTGGTCGGGGTGATGTCGTTCACCGGAGCCGCGCTCGCCTTCGAACGCGATCTCGTCGCGTGGACTGAAAGCGACGCGCGACTCGTAACTCCGCCGGCCGGCAATCCCGCGCGCCTGACCCTCGACCAACTGGTCGGGCGGGTTCGCGCAATGCACCCCGAGGGGGCAATCGCCAGCATCACCGTCTCCGCCGGCCCAGCCGACGCCGTCGCCATCGCCCTGCCCCGCAACGTCACCCTCTACGCCAACCCCTACACCGGCGAGTTGCGCGAACCTCCCGTCACGCGCCTGCGCACGTTCCTGCGCACGATGATCGCCTGGCACGTCCGCCTCAACGCCAAGCCCGGTCCCGACAACCTCGGGGCAACGATCGCCAGCGCGTGCACCGTCGCTGCCGTTTTCCTTGGGCTGAGCGGACTGGTGCTCTGGTGGCCGCGCGCCGCCACCAGCCGCGTGCTGCGCCCGTCGCTCTGGTTCGTCCGCGGCGCCACCGGCCGCGCCCGCGACTGGAACTGGCACAACGTCGTCGGTTTTTGGACGCTCCCCTGCTTCCTCATCATGACCGTCAGCGGCGTGGTGCTCTCGTATCGCTGGGCCAACAACCTCGTGTTCCGGATCGCCGGGGAAACCCCTCCGTCCCAGACCGCCCCCGCCCGTCCGGTGACACCGGCCGTCGCAGCCCGCCCCGCTCCCATCCTCGGACTGGATGCCGTCTTTGCCGTCGTCCAGCAGCAGACGACCACCGCGTGGGATCAGATCAGTTTTCGTTTCGCGCCGGCGCTCCCGCTGTCGCCCAATGCGGGCGGGGATCGGTCGGCCTCTTCGACGTACACCGTCACCATCCGCGACAAAAATCCTTGGCCGGTCTTCGTCAAAACCACGCTCACCCTCGATTCCCGGACGGGCGAGGTGCGTCGCCGGGAGACTCCCGCCGATATGTCGCCCGGCACCCGCGCCCGCTCCTGGCTGCGACTCCTCCACACCGGCGAGGCGTTTCGCTGGCCGGGCCAAATCGTGGCCGGCGTCGCCTGTCTCGGCGCGTGCCTGCTCGTCTGGACGGGCTTCGCCCTCGCCTGGCGGCGGTTTTTCAGCCGTAATTCGTCCGCGGCAGCCACACCCGCCGAAGGAAACGCTCCCTGATTCTGCAATCCTGCGCCCATCTCCACTCCTTTTCCCGCCCGGTTACCTATGAATAAATCGAACTTCGCTCCTGCTTCATTGCTTCGCGGTCTTTTCCTCGCCCTTGCCCTGGGCGCCGCTACGTCTGTGCGCGCCGCCGACTCCGGCAGCCCCGACCTCATCCTGCATCACGGCAAAATCGTCGCCGTCGATGCCGCCTTCTCGATCCACGAGGCCATCGCCGTGCGCCAGGGGCGCATCGTCGGGCTCGGCTCGAACGACCGCATCCTGCAACTGCGCGGCGCGGGCACCCAGGTCGTCGATCTCGCCGGCCGCACCGTGCTGCCGGGCCTGATCGATTCGCACGTGCACTCGATCGGCGCGAGCATGACCGAGTTCGACCACGAGATCCCCGCGATGGAGAGCATCGCCGACGTGCTGGCCTACATCCGCGACCGGGCGACCAAGGTGAAGCCCGGCGACTGGATCAATCTCTCGCAGGTCTTCATCACGCGCCTCAAGGAATCGCGCTACCCGACGCTGGCGGAACTCGACACCGCGGCGCCGCAAAACCCGGTCCTCTACAGCACGGGGCCGGATGCGATGTGCAATTCGCTCGCCCTCAAACTCAGCGGCATCGATCGCAACTTCAAGGTGACCGACGGCTCGGGCGGCTTTGTCGAACTCGACCCCAAAACCGGCGAACCGACCGGCGTCCTGCGCAACAGCACGCGCTTCGTGAAATCGACGAACAAGAGCCGGCGGGTGACCGAGGCCGACCGCGTCGAGCGTTTGAAAGCGCTCTTTAAGGACTACAACGCCATCGGCCTGACCGCCATCTGCGATCGCGGCGGCAGCGTCGGCTCGCTCGCGCTTTACGAAAAACTCCGCGCCAGCGGCGATCTCACCCTGCGCATCGCGGCGAGCCAGGGCGTGAGCTACCTCGGGCCGGTCGACAAAATCCAGGAGCAGATCCGCGCCGTGGCGAAGGATCCGCACTTCACGCAGCCCGACGCCTGGATCCGCGTGATCGGGATCAAGATGTTTCTCGACGGCGGCATGCTCACCGGCAGCGCCTACATGCGCCAGCCCTGGGGCGTGAGCACGATGTATGGCATCAGCGATGCCGCCTACCGCGGCGTGCTGTTCATCCCGAAGGAACGGCTGCTCCCCATCATCCGCACCGCCGTGGAAAACGGCCTCCAGTTCACCGCCCACTCGGTCGGCGACGGTGCCGTGAGCGCACTCGTGGACGCTTACGAGGAGATCAATCGCACGCTGCCGGTGGCCGCCACCCGCCCGAATATCACGCATTGTAATTTCATGACGCCCGAGGCCATCGCGAAAATGGCCCGGCTCGGCATCGGCTGCGACATCCAACCCGTGTGGCTCTACCTCGATTCCCGCACGCTGCAGCAGCAGTTCGGCGAGGCGCGCACGCGCTGGTTCCAGCCGCTCAAGACGCTGTTCGCCTCGGGCGTGCTCACCGGGGGCGGTTCCGACCACATGCAAAAAATCGGGCCCGACCGGAGCGTGAATCCCTATAATCCGTTCCTCGGCATCGCCACCGCCGTCACCCGCCGCGCGAAATGGTTCGAGGGGCAGATGCACATCGAGGAGGCATTGACGCGCGAGCAGGCCCTCCGCTTCTACACGATCAACAACGCCCGCCTCATGTTCATGGAAAAGGACATCGGTTCGCTCGAAACCGGCAAACGCGCCGATCTCGTGGTGCTCGATCGCGACATTCTGAGCTGCGCCGAAAACGAAATCGCCCGCATCCAGCCCGTCGCCACCTACGTCGAGGGCAAAAAGGTTTTCTCCCGCTGATCGCCCGGCCCATTCCCGCGTGAAAATGCTTTCGCGGGTCCGGCTTGCCGTTGCGGTGATTGGACTAGCGCTTTCTCCCGCCCTGCGGGCGGCCGAACGGGGTCCGAACATCGTCCTGATTTTCGTCGATAATTTCGGCAACGGCGACCTCGGCTGCTTCGGCTCCACGCTGCATCGTACGCCGCAGATCGACCGGCTCGCCGCCGGGGGCACCAAGTTCACCAGCTTCTATGTCGCCAGCGGCGTCTGCACGCCCAGCCGCGCCAGTTTGATGACGGGCTCGTATCCGGCACGGGTGAACCTCCACGTCAGCGACAAGAACACGCCCGTCCTCCAGCCGGTTTCCCCCAAGGGGCTCAACCCCGCGGAGACGACCCTCGCCGAGGTGCTGAAGGCGGCGGGTTACGCGACGGGCATCTTCGGCAAGTGGCATCTGGGCGACCAGCCCGCCTTCCTGCCCACGCGCCAGGGCTTCGATGAATTCTTCGGCATTCCCTACAGCGATGACATGACGAAGGACAAATCCCCGCAGCTCTGGCCCGAGCTGCCGCTCCTGCGCGGGGAAAAAGTCATCGAGGCGCCCGTCGACCGCAATTTTCTGGTGAAGCGCACGACGGAAGCCGTGGTGTCCTTCATCGAACGCAACCGCCAGCGGCCCTTCTTCGCGTATGTGCCGCACACGATGCCCGGCTCCACGCCGCATCCGTTTTCCAGCCCGGCCTTCCGCGGCAAATCGAAGAACGGTGAGTATGGCGACAGCGTGGAGGAACTCGACTGGAGCACCGGTGAAATCCTCGCCACCCTAACCCGCCTCGGGCTGGACGAACAAACCCTCGTGATCTGGACCTCCGACAACGGCGCCGTGGCCCGCCGCCCCCGCCAGGGCAGCAACGCTCCCTATCGGGGCGACGGTTACGACACGAGCGAGGGCGCCATGCGCATGCCCTGCATCATGCGCTGGCCGGGCAAAATCCCCGCCGGCCAGGTGAACGACGAGCTCTGCTCGACGATGGATCTGCTCCCGACCTTCGCCCGACTCGCCGGCGCGCCCCTGCCCGCCCGTCCCATCGATGGCGCCGACATCAGCGGGCTCCTGCTTCGGCAACCGGGCGCAACGTCGCACTGGGACGAAGAGGGGTTCGGCTATTACCGGATGGAGCAATTGCAGGCGGTTCGTGCGGGCCCGTGGAAACTCTACCTGCCGCTGCCCGCGAAATATATCGCGAACAACCGCCAGGCCGCCCCCGCCCGCGCCGAACTTTTCGACGTGCGCCAGGATGTGCACGAAGATCGCGAGTTATCCGCGCAACATCCCGAGGTCGTGGCCCGGCTCCAACGGCTGGCCGAAAGAATCCGGGACGAGACGGGCGACACGGGGCGCCCCGGACGCGGACAACGTCCCGCCGGTCGCGTGGAAAATCCGCAGCCCCTGCGGCCGGAGAAATAGGCGGTCGCCGATCCGACGAATTCTTCCGGGAGGCGTCACCAGCCTTGCCGCCGCTGGCGCGAGTTCCAAACTGGTGGGATGAACCCCCGCTTACTCTGCCTCGGAGTCTTTGCAGCCTCCACCATCGCTACACCCGCGGCCGAGCGCCGTGACGTGAACTATGACGAGTCGAAGGTCGGCACCTACACGCTGCCCGACCCGCTCCTGCTCGCCAACGGCCGGCGCGTCACCGACGCGGCGACCTGGACCCGCGAACGCCGGCCCGAGTTGCTCGAACTCTTCCGCACCCACGCCTACGGCCGCGGTCCCGGTCGCCCGGCGGGGATCAAGTTCGAGGTGGTTCGCGTCGACCGCGGCGCCGTGCAGGGCCTCGCGACGCGCAAGGAGGTCGTCGTCTATTTCACGGGCGCCAAGGACGGCCCGAAGATGACCGTGCATCTCTACGTGCCGAACGCCGCGACGCGGCCCGTGCCCGCCTTTCTCGGTTTGAACTTCATGGGCAATCACACCGTGGAGGCGGATCCCACCCTTGCCGTCGCGACGTCCTGGATGCGCGAGGCGAAGGACGGCACCGTGGTCGACCACCGCGCCACCGAAAAGGGACGCGGCCTGCAGGCCTCCCGCTGGCAGATCGAAAAAGTCATCCGCCGCGGCTACGCGACCGCCACGATTTACTACGGCGACATCGAGCCCGATCACGCCGAGGGCTGGCGGGACGGGGTCCGCGCAGTCTTCCAACCCGATGGGCGCCTGCGGTCCTCGCGTCCGCCGGCTGCGACCCCCGGCGCTACGTCGACCGGCGCGCCCGCCGACGCCACTCCCGACGATTGGGGCGCCATCGGCGCCTGGGCCTGGGGATTGAGCCGCGCGCTCGACTACCTGGAAACGGACAAAGACATCGATGCTACCCGCGTGGCGGTGCACGGCCACTCCCGTCTCGGCAAAACGTCGTTGTGGGCCGGTGCGACCGATGAACGCTTTGCGCTCGTGATTTCCAACGACTCCGGCGAAGGCGGCGCGGCGCTCGCGCGGCGCAATTTCGGTGAAACGACCGCCATCATCACGAAGGCCTTCCCGCATTGGTTCTGCAACCGCTTCGACACCTACGCCAACAACGCGTCCGCCCTACCCGTGGACCAGCACGAATTGATCGCCCTGATGGCGCCGCGCCCCGTCTACGTGGCGAGCGCCGAGGAAGACAAGTGGGCCGATCCGCACGGCGAATTCCTCGCCGCAAAGCACGCTGAACCGGTTTATGCGCTCTTCAAGAAAGCCGGGCTGGGCGTGAAGGAAATGCCGGCGGTCAATCACCCCGTCGGAGCAACCCTCGGCTACCACATGCGCACCGGCGTGCACGACATCACGGCCTACGACTGGGAGCAGTATCTGAATTTCGCCGACACTCACTTCAAGCGGACGCGCTGACGTTTTCCGCCATTCGGTCGGCCCCGACCATCGCTTCATTTTTGCGGCTGGCCAAACGCCGCCGCAAAATCCTCAATCACGCCCCCTGCCTTCGCCCATCGCACGGCGCTGGCGCGATCGGAATATCCCCCTGTTTCACCATGTACCATCCGAAGTTTCCCCTCCCCCTTTCGTCCCTCGCCCTCGCATTTGCCGCCCTGGGCCTCGGTGCCGTCCTCCCCCTGCGCGCGGAATTCAAGGCTGGCGCCGCCGTGATCGACGTCACCCCCGTCAAGCTGCCCGTGCTGGTGAACGGCAGCATGACCAGCCGGTCCCTCGACATCATCAAGACGCGCGTCAACGCCCGCGCCATCGTGCTCGCCGATGCGAAAACCCAGCTCGCGATCGTGGTGGTCGACAGCTGCATGATGGGCCGCCCGATGCTCGACGAGGCGAAGGCGATGGCCGCAAAACGCACCGGCATCCCCGCCGCCCGCATGCTGATTTCCGCGACGCACACGCATAGCGCACCGTCGTCGCTGGGCTGCCTCGGCACCGACGCCGATCCCGCCTACATCCCGCTGCTGCGCGACAAGCTCGTAGAGGCGATCGCCACCGCCCAGGCCAATCTCGAGCCCGCGCGCATCGGTTTTGGCAAGGGCAACGCCGCGGACTTCACCGCGATCCGCCAGTGGATCCGCCGCCCCGACCGCCTCGAGGTCGATCCCTTCGGCAACAAAACCGTCCGCGCCAACATGCATGCCGGCAGCAACTGGGATAACGCCACCAGCGAGGCCGGCCCCGAGGATCCCGATCTCTCCCTCATCTCGATCCAGGCCCGCGACGGGCGCCCCATCGCCGTGATGGGCAATTTCTCGATGCACTATTTCGGCGACCAGAATCTCAGCGCCGATTACTACGGACTGTTTTCCGAGGGGCTGAAGCAGCGCATCGCCCCCGGTGACTCGGGCCGGGCCTTCGTCGGGCTCATGTCCCACGGCTGCAGCGGGGACATCTTCCGCCGCGACTACACCAAGCCGGAGTCGTGGAACCCCAAGACCACGATCGATGAATACGCCAACGGCCTCCTCGACATCGCCATGAAAGTCCATGCGGGGATTCGCTATCGCGATGACGTGGATCTCGCGATGGCCGAGCAACGCATGACGTTGCAATACCGTGTGCCCGACCTGCAACGGCTCGAATGGGCGCAGCGCATCGTCGCCGGGATGAACGGACGGCTGCCAAAAACCCCGACCGAGGTCTACGCGCGCGAGGCGATCATCCTGCACGAGCGGCAGCAGACCGAGATCGTCGTCCAGGCGTTGCGCATTGGCGACATCGCCATCGCGACCACGCCGAACGAAACCTACGCCATCACCGGCCTGAAAATCAAAGCCGCCAGCCCGTTGCTCAACACGATCGTCATCGAACTTGCCAATGGCGGCGACGGTTACATTCCCCCGTCGGAACAACACCTTTTCGGCGGCTACAACACGTGGGCTGCCCGCTCCGCCGGCCTCGAGGTCATGGCAGAACCCAAGATTGCCCAGGCCGCCATCGGCCTGCTCGAGAAAGTCTCCAGCCAGCCCCGCCGGCCGTGGAAGCTGGGCGACGGAGCCGCCGCGCGCTCGGTCCTCGCCACCAAGCCGACCGCCTACTGGCGCCTGAACGAATTCACCGGTCCCCATGCCGCCGACGCCACCGGCCAGGGACGCGACGCCGTCTACGAGCGCGAAATCACCTACTATCTCGAGGGTGCACGCTCGGCGAATTTCGTCGGCCAGAACGAGGTGAATCGCGCGCCGATCCTCGTGGGCGGCCGCCTCCGCGCGCGCCTCGGCGACTTGACCGACCGCTACTCGATCTCGCTCTGGATCTGGAACGGCATGCCCAACGACGGCCGCGACGTCAGCGGCTGGCTGTTCTCGCGCGACTTCGATCAGCGCCTCGGCACCTACGGCGACCACCTCGGCATCGGTGGCAAAAGCGGGCACACCGGCCGGCTCATCTTCCAACACGGCCAGGACGCCAAAACCATCGTCGCGGGCAAGACCGAGATTCCCCGCTGGCAATGGCGCCACGTTGTCCTCGTGCGCGATGCGGGCAAGGTTCGGGTCTACCTCGACGGCGCGCTCGAAATCGAAACCACCGCTGCTGCGGATTTTCCCGCCGACTTCGCGGAATGCTTCTTCGGCGGCCGCAGCGACAACGACTCCAATTGGGAAGGCCGGATCGACGAGGTCGCGGTCTACAACCGCGCCCTTTCGCCCGCCGACGTTGCCAAGCTGGTCGTGAAATAAACTCCGCCACCGACGGCCCTCACCCTCCACCGTTTCCATTATGAACACGATCGCCTCGTTGCTCCCCCGGTCCCTGAAGCTGCTCCTTTCGCTTGGACTGGTGACGTCGGCCGCCACCGCCCTCGCCCAGAACTCAAATGAATCCGGCCCCAAATATCCGGACCATCAGGACCCGGCCTACTACCTCAACGCCGACGGGGCACGGCAGCCGGTGAAAACGCTCCAAGACTGGGCGATCCGCCGGCGCCACATTCTCGCCGGTATGCAGTCCGTCATGGGCCCCGTTCCCGGCAAGGGAAAGCGCGGACCGCTCGAGGTCCGGCAACTCGAGGAAGTGACGCTCGAGGGCGGCTTGATCCGCCGCAAAATCGAGTACCGAACCGAGCCGAACGACCTCGTTCGGGCCTATCTCTTCATTCCCGCCGGTTCCGGCAAGCGTCCCGCCGTACTCTGCCTCCACCAGACCGTCACCATCGGCAAGGAGGAGCCCACCGGTCTCGGCGGTAAGCCGAATCTCCACTACGCGCTCCACCTCGCCCGACGCGGCTACGTGACTCTGGCGCCCGACTACCCGTCGTTCGGCGAGCACAAGTTCGACTTCGCCGATCCGAAATTCGGCTACATCAGCGGCACGATGAAGGCGATCTGGGACAACATGCGCGCCCTCGACCTCCTCGAATCCCTGCCCGAGGTCGACGGCCAGCGGATGGGTTGCATCGGCCACTCCCTGGGCGGCCACAACACCATGTTCACCGCCGCGTTCGATCCCCGCATCAAGGCGCTCGTCTCGAACTGTGGTTTCACCCGCTTCCACAAGTATTACGGCGGCAAGCTCGTGGGCTGGACGAGTCCCCGCTACATGCCGCTGATCGCGAGCAAGTATCAAAACGATGCCAACCAAGTGCCCTTCGATTTCCCGGAGATCATCGCCCTCTTCGCGCCGCGGCCCTTCCTCGCCAGCTCGCCGATTTCCGATTCCAATTTTGAAGTATCCGGCGTCCGGGATGCCATCGCCTCCGCCCGGCCGATCTACGCCCTCTACGGCAAGGCCGACCAGCTCCAGGCCAACTACCCCAACAGCACGCACGATTTCCCTGAGGATGCCCGCAATGTCGCCTACGGCTTCCTCGACAAATATCTGAAATAAGCCGGCCACGCGGCCGCGCCCATCGCCCGGCCAGTAATTTCTGGCCATGCGCGCTTCGCCTCCCATCATCGCCCCGTTTCCTTTTAAGCCCCCTATGACCATGTCCTCCCTTCGTTCCCTTGTTTCCCGGCGCGCTTTCCTGCACGCCGTTCTTGCCGCCTCCCTCGGACTGCTTGCCTTCGCCGGCAGCATCCGCGCCGCCGAACCGCTCAACGTTGTGCTGATCGCCGGCGTGAAAAACGACGCCTACGACAACGAGCCCTCGCTCAAGAAGGCCCAGGCTTTCCTGGAGAAAAACTACAACGTGAAGTGCACCTGGGTCACCCCCGGCGCCGACGGCAAGTCCTTCAAGAACCTCGAGGCCCTCGACAAGGCGGACACCGCCATCCTCTTCGTCCGTCGCATGACCATCCCCGCCGACCAGCTGGCGAAGATCAAAAGCTACCTCAATTCCGGCAAGGGTCTCGTCGGTCTCCGCACCGCCACCCACGCCCTGAACGAGTGGCCGACCTTCGACGTCGACGTGTTCGGCGCGAAATACGGGGTGCACTTCGGCCCGGTGAAGTCGCTTGAGATCACGCCGCACGCCGTCACCCGCCGCGCCGCCGGATATACGACCAAGTTCGACATGTACAAATACGAGAACCTCGCTTCGGACGTGACCGTGCTGATCAAGGGCACGAACGAAAAGGGCTCGATGCCGTCCGCTTGGGTGCGCGAACGCCCGAACGGCCGGGTGTTCTACCTCGGTTTTGGCCACAATGAGGAATTCGAAAACAAGGATTACCTCCAAATGATCGGCGACGGTGTCATCTGGACCGCCAAGAAGCGCGGCGCCGATTACCGCCGCTGAAACGACCTCCCAAACCGCCCCGGCTTCGGGGCGGTTTTTTTATGGCCACGTGCCGCGAAACCGGACGGACCTTCGGGAACCGACGCGACGGAGGAAAGAAATGAATCGATGATCCCCTCACTCAACATCGAGGTCGTCGTGTTCGACGCCTACGGCACGCTCTTCGACGTCGCGTCCGCCGCGCAGCGCCACGCGCCCGCCTTGGGTGAACGCTGGCCGGCGTTCGCCGAATTGTGGCGCCGGAAGCAGCTTGAGTACACGTGGCTGAGATCGCTCATGGGCCGGCACGCGGACTTCTGGCAGGTGACCGGTGAAAGCCTCGACTACGCGCTGGCCGCGCACCACCTCGCCGCCCCCGCGCTCCGCGAGGCGCTGTTGCAACAGTATCTGACGCTCGACGCCTATCCCGACGTAAAGCCGGCCCTGACCCGGCTGCGCTCGGCCGGGAAAAGGACGGCCACGCTTTCGAACGGGTCGCCCGCCATGCTCGCCGCCGCGATCGATTCGGCCGGCATCGCCGGCCTGCTCGAGCCGCCGCTCTCCGTCGAGGCCGTGGGCATCTTCAAACCCCATCCCTCGGTCTACGAACTCGCCGTGGATCGGCTCGGGGTGCCGGCAGCGCGCATCGGCTTCGTCTCGGCCAACGGCTGGGATGCCTGGGCGGGCGCTGCGTTCGGGTTTCAATCGATCTGGATCAATCGCCACGGGGCTCCTCCGGAACGTCTGCCCGGCACCCCCGTCGCCACGATTCGCGGCGTGGTCGAACTCCCTGCGCTCCTCGGCGTTTGAATTCTGGCCCACGGGCCAGAATCTGAAAACCTCCGCCGCATGGCTCTTAACCAATGCCCCGCCCGACGACGCATTCCCCCTCGTCGATCCACCACAGCGTGTCAACAGTCACAATGTGACCCCGTCCTGCTGAATTCCGGCCAAATCAAATTTTCCCATGAATAAAACCACCGCAGTATGCATCGCCACGGCCTCCCTTATCATTTGCTCGTTCAGCACTGGCTGCGCGACGATAGTCAAGGGCACGACCCAAGAGATTCCGGTTTCATCTGACCCAACCGGCGCACGCGTAAATGTCGACGGCTCACCGTCGGGCACGACCCCAGCTACGCTCACGTTGAGCAGGAAGACCAATCACATGGTGACATTCGAAAAGGAAGGATTCAGTCCAGAGAGTGTTGCGGTCACGAAATCGATGGGCGGCGCTGTCGTCGGCAACATCATTGCTGGCGGTCTCATCGGATGGGGCGTAGATGCGATGAGCGGTGCTCAGTATAATCTCAGTCCCAAGACGATCAGCGTTCGTTTGCAGCCGACGTCCGCTACGCAGCCGGCAGCGGCAACAGCCGCAATCAAGACCAAGGAGTTTGTCGAAGAGCTGAACAAGCTCGATGGACTTTTGGAGCAAAAGAAAATCACCCCTGAAGAGTATCAGAAGATGCGTGCTGCTCTCATCGCGAAGTATCAGAAATGAAGGCAGAGCCGAACCAGACGCCACAGCGCAACGCCCACCGTCGGAGGCTTCGGCGACGCCAAGATTTCGATTTCATGATTGAACTGATCATCAACCCTCAGTGGGACAAAAAGGGGTCACGTCGTGACTTGTGACAGACGCAGCGGGGCATCTACCAGCAGCGCTGGCAGATCGAACTGTTCTTCAAGGCGCGGAAACAGCACCTGCGGATCAAGACCTTCGTCGGTGCCAGTGCGAACACCGTCCAGATCCAGATCTGGACGGCGTGGATCACCCTCCTTTTGGCGAAGTAGTCACGGAGAAGACCGACTTGAAGCCGAAGGCGTGCCAGCAACTCTTGTCCCATGACGTTGCTCCAGTTGAAGCAGGAAATTTCGCGACTCTCGTTGCGCGAGCGGCGGGAGCTGAATGCTTACATGATCCGACTTCGCCACGAAAGTCCGGAGTGGAAGAAGCTGATTTCACGCCGCATGCGCGAGATGGATTCTGGCAGGAAGGTCTCAGTAGCGGAGCTTGAGCGCCGGATGGCCACACGTGAGTAAGCCCGGATACGAGCCGGTTTTCGCTGAAGGCGCCGCCGAGTTTTTGCTTCAGCTACCCAAGCGACGTTAGCGGCAAGTCGTCTCACTGGCCAGGCAGCTCGCGTCCAACGCTCAGGCCACGGCGGGTTCGCGAGGGGTTACTTCCCGGGCGATGCGGGCGCTGAGTTCACGTTTCGCCTTGCGCAGATCGCACTCGGTCTGGAGGCGCAGCCACCAGCCTTCGGTGAGCCCAAAATAACGATCCAAGCGCAGACCGGTGTCAGCCGTGATGGCGCGCTTACCAGCCAGAATCGCCGTGATGCGGGTCAGGGGCACGCCAATCTCCTTGGCCAACCGGTAGGCAGAGAGCTCCATGGGGGCAATAAACTCCTCCTGGAGCATTTCGCCGGGCGTGAGGAGCGGCAGGGATTTGGTTTTCATGGGTTCAGTGATAATCGACGATTTCCACCTCTTCGGCTCCATTGGTGGTCCATCGAAAACAGATGCGCCATTGGTCGTTGATCCGGATGGAATGCCGGCCAGCACGGTCCCCGCGCAAGACCTCCAGGCGGTTGCCGGGCGGAACGCGCAGGTCGGACAGATTCATGGCAAGGTCGATTTGGACGAGTTTGCGGCGGGCAGTACGCTGGATGGTGGGAGGAAAATCCGGGACCTGCCGGTCATTGAAAATCGCGGCAGTAGCGGGACAGGCGAACGACCGGATCATCGCGCCATACGGTGCTTAGCGCTGATGGTTACGTCAAGCGTTACTAGAGCAACGACAAGCCAGAATCGGGAGATGAGCCAACTGAAATCAGGCTTTGTCGTTTGCCGCGCGCCAGCTTCTCGCGCTGGAGCAGCCCGATCGATCGCGGAAGAGCGGAAGCACGGAATCAGTGAACCGGCCAATCCCGTCAGCGTGCTCCGAAAACTCCGCCTCGCTGGCGTCACGCGCCAGCGGAGTCGTTCCGAATCTTCGTCCTTTGGCGCTTTCGCGATCCAAAGATTTTCGCCGAGCCAGCACGAAACCGGCAAACGCCTACGGCCGGCCGACTTTTTTCGCGAGTTCGGCGACCTTGCCCACGAGGGCATCTTGGGTCTGCGGCGCGAACCAGCCGTCGGCGCCGATCAGGCCGCGGGTCTCGTAACCGCCCTCGCGGAGCACCCGCGCCGACGGCACGTAGCCAAAACCCTCGTTGCAGTAGGCTGCCACCCAGAGATTCAGCGGCCCGATGGCGGCCTCGACGAGTTGCACGTAGTCGACCACCACCTCGCTCGGCAGGGCCACGAAGGTGAGGTCGCGGCCGAACTGCCAGACCGCCACCGGAGCGGTGTAGTGCGTCAGGGGCTTCTCCCCTCGCTCCAACATCCCCAGCAGCTTGCGCGCGGTGTCGCTCTGCCAGCCGGGTGAACTTGCCGCCAGCGGCTTGAGCGCCTCGATCGTGGGCGACTGCAGCGGCAGATCGACCCGGCCCAGCGAAACGGTCAGCGGGCCGGTGATCGGCCGGAGCTTCGCTTCGAGCACGCGGGCGACCTCGGCGGCGAGCTCCGCGCCGTGCTTGCGCGTGTTGTCCAGGCCTTCCCGCGGAAACGGATTCGCGTCGCCGCCGCACCCCATCATGAACATCGCCTGGGTGCCGGGATATTTTTTCTCAAGATCGTGCTCGGCATACCCGGCGTAGTCGCCGCACAGCTCGTAGTTTTGGGAGCCGAGCGTCGTGTTGTGGCACGCGGCGCCGAAGAGCACGGCGCGCCGCCGGCCGTCGGCCCCGTCGATCCGCAGCACGGGCACGCTGCGATCGACCGGCCCCCGCGGATTCACCCCGAGGATGACGCCGCGCGGCGTGAACTCCCGCCGGTTCATGATGAAATTGATGATCCCCTGCCCGTGCGACAGCCGGGCCGGTTCGAGCCGGGCATTCGCCTGCACCACCAGATCGACGAGGCGCTCGATGAGCCACTGGGTGTAGGCGACGCGATTCTCCGCGTCGGCCACCGAGATGCCGGCTCCCGGGGTGACCTTCATGCTCAGGTTCGGACCTGCGTGATTATGCGCCCAGCTCAGCAGGATCTGCTCCCGCTGCAGTCCGGTTTTGGCGGTGATGCGCTCCGTCAACGGATCGACAAACGCCGCCGGCATCGCGCCCAGATCGGTGGTCACCATCACAGCCCGCCGCCCCTGCGCGTCCTCCAGCACCAGCGCCTTGGCGTAGATGTCCTGCGCGACGCGCTCGAACGGCTTCACCCGGTTGGCGTAACCGTACATCAGCACCGGCTTTTCGGGCGTGATCTTGACCGCGGCGAGGCCCGCCTTCCAGTCCTCCGCCCCCAACGCGGAGGAAAGGAAAATCAGACCGGTGAGGAGGAACGGGAGCGGGGTTTTCATAAGGGAAAGACTGCCGGGATCCACTCCGCTGCTATCCCGTCACGGGCGCGCGGCGGTTTCCTCCGGCCAGTGCTGCCGGAGCTTGGCCCGCACAAAGCGCACGCTCTCGGCCAGCTGGTCCATGCCGTCGACGCCATCTTCGATGCTCACCCAGCCGCCGAAGCCCACGCCGCGCAACGTGCTGAAGATCGCATCGTAGTCGTTGAGCCCGCGGCCGATCGTGCCGTGGCGCAGCCGCTTCGCATAACCCTCGGCGCCCGTCTCGTCGCGCCGCAGGTCCTCGAGGGTGCCCTCGGCGAGAAAGCGGTCGCTCGCGTGCATCGTCACGACGCGATGCTTCACGCGCTGCAGCAACTCCAGGGGGTCGTCGCCCGCGAGGAACGCGTTGCTCGGATCGTAGTTCACGCCGAAGTGCGGATCGTGGATTCGCCCGACCAGATCGCAGAAGACGTCCATCTTCTGCGCAAACTCGGGGAAATTCCAAAAGTCGTCCTTGTAGTGGTTCTCGATGATCAGCGTGACGCCGCAGGCCCGCGCCTCGGGCAGGCACGCCTCGATGCTCTCGACCACGAGCGAAAGTCCCTGCTCGCGGGTCAGCTCGGGCCGGCGCTGGCCCGACAGCACGCGGCAGAATTTCCCGCCCAGCGCCGCGGTCATGCGAATCCAGTTCTGCTCCTTCTCCACCTCGCGCCGGCGGAACTCCGGATCGGGGTGCGAAAAGTCCGGGGAGCAGCACAGCATCGGGATGACCAGGCCGCGTTCCTCGACCTCGCGCCGGGCCTGCGCCCAATTCGCGGGATCGGCGAGCTCGTGAAAGCCGCTGTAGTATTCCAGGCCGTCGACGCCAAGCGGCGCCGCCAGGTCGACCCATTCGCGGAGCGTCATCGAACCTTCGCGGCACAGCGGGCGGATATACGCCTTGGGGAAAACAGCCAGTCGGGGCATCATGGTTGGAGGATGTTTCGCGGCCACTCGCGGCCGCGGGCGCAAGGAATCGTCAGACCTTCGGCGGATTGCGCCCGTGGATGCAGAACTGCTCCATGTCCACCACCGCACCGGTGATGGGTCGCGATTCGTCGCCGAGCCAGTAGACCGCCGCCGCCGCGATTTCCTCCGGCCGGATGAGCCGGCCCGACGGCACGAGGCTCCGGGAGAGTCGCTCGGGCCAGTCAGGCGACTGGCCATCGGCAACCTGCATCGCGTATTCGCGCTCCGTCAGCACCCAGCCGACGTTGAAATGGTTGAACCGCACGCCCTCGGTCGAGTGGGCGTTGGCCAGGTTGCGCGAGAGGGTCTGCAGCGCGCCCTTGGAAATACTGTAGTCGAGCAGCGTCCCCTCGCCGCTGAGCGCGTTGATCGACCCGATGTTGAGCACGCAACCGCCGTGCTGCTTGAGCTGCGAGTAGGCCGCCTGGATGATCAACAGCGGGGCGCGCACGTTAATCGCCATCATGCGATCGAAAAAGGCCGCCTCCGTCGTCGCCAGCGTGCTCCGGGTGACGAGGGCGGCGTTGTTGACGATGGCGTCGACGCGGCCGAAGGCCTGGATCGCGGCAGCCACGATTCGAGGCGCGCACTCGGGATCGACGAGATCGTCGAGGTGCAGCGCCGCACTGGCCCCGAGCTTCGCCACCACTTTTTTGCCGCCGGCACCATCGATGCCGTGGATCAGCACGCGCGCACCCTCGTGCACCGCGCGCTCCGCGATCGCCTGGCCGATGCCGCTCGTGCTGCCCGTGACGATGATGACTTTGTCGCGCAGTCGCATAAAGGGAATTTCCTTAAACCGGTTTCAACACCGCTTTCACGATCTCGCCCGAGTGCATCTTTTCAAATGCCTCGTGCCAGCTTTCCAGTCCCCACACGCCGCCGAGCACCGGCCGCACGTCGAGCTGGCCCGACGCCAGCAGCGCGAGCACGCGCTCCCAGATCGGCCAGTTGTGGCTGAAGCTGCCCTGCAGCGTGATGTTCTTCTGCACCAGGGGATCGAGGGAGAAATTCAACGGCTGCGGGCCCCAGCCCACCTTGCTGATCCAGCCCGCCGGCCGCACTAGCTCCAGCGCAGCTTTCAGCGCCGCCGATGCGCCCGCCGCATCGATCACTCCGTCCACGCCGAGCCCGTCGCGCGCCTGCGCCCACGCCGTCGCGTCGCCGATGATCGTCTGGCAACCGTAGGCTTTCGCCACGTCGAGCCGCGCCCGGTCGCGCTCGAGGCCCACGAGCGCGACCTCCGCACCCGCCAGGCGCGCCATGGCCGCGCACAAAATTCCGATCGGTCCCGGCCCCAAGACGATCACGCGATCGCCGGGCTTGATCTTCGCGTTGTTGACCACGGCGTTGTAGGCCACACAGCACGGCTCGGTGAGGGCCGCGTGCTCGATCGCCAGTCCCGCCGGCACCCGGTGCAGGCAGCGCGACGGCACCCGCACGAAACGCGTCATCGCCCCGTCGACCCCGTAGCCGAAACCCTTGCGCGTCGGATCGAGGTTGTAGAGGCCCGCGCGGCTCATCGGGTTGTTCGCGTCGATCACCGCCGCGGTTTCGCTCACGACCAAATCGCCCTCCTGCCACGCCTTGACCGCGGAGCCCAGCGCCGCGATGCGCCCGCCAAATTCATGGCCGAGCACCACAGGATAATTAACTTTCCAGCTGTGGGAAGCCGTCCACTGGTGCAGGTCGCTCCCGCACACGCCGACCGCCTCCACCGCGAGGATCACATCGTCGGGTCCCGGTTCGGGACGCACGAATTCACGCAACTCCACGCTGTGGGGCGCGGAGGAAAAATTGACGACAGCGGGATTTTTCATCGGGCGGGAGAATTGCGCGCGCGGCCCACCGGCACGTCGCCATGGCCGTGCACGCGGTCGCAGATGATCCGCAGCGTGCCCTCGAGGTTGCCGTCGGCGGTCTTGAACGCATCCGCGTCCACCGCGAGTGGCGCTCCGATCACCACGAGCGGCGCGCCGTACTCCGGCGTGCGCACGGCCTGTTCGAGCGTGAGGCCGCCCACCGCCTGCACCGGGAGGCTCACCGCGGCCACGATTTCGCGCAGCTGGTCGAGCGGGCTCGGCATCCGCCGCCCCGCCGCCGCGATCCCGCGCCGCTCGTCGTAGCCGATGTGGTGGATCACGTAGTCGCAGCCAAAGTCCTCGATCATCCGCGCGCCCGCCACCATGTCGGGGCAGCCGAGATTGTCGCCCATCACCTTCACCCCGTGATCGCGCCCGGCCTTCACGACGCATTTCAGGGTCTCCTCGTGGGCCCGAGCCATGACGACGACGTGCGTCGCCCCCGCCTTGGCCATCATCTCGGCCTCGAGATAACCGCCGTCCATCGTCTTCAGGTCGGCCACGATCGGCACGCCGGGAAACCGCTCGCGCAACGCCCGCACGCCGCGCAGGCCCTCGGCGAGGATCAGGGGCGTCCCCGCCTCCAGCCAGTCGACGCCCGCCCGTCGCGCGAGCATGGCCGTAGCCAGCGCTTCATCGAGATTGGTGAGGTCGAGCGAGATTTGGACGATGGGGAGCATGAGGGGGGGACGGTCGCCCGAGAGTTGGCCGTGCGAGACCGCGCCGTCAACGCCGGACCGTCCGCGCCGCATCGCACTCGCACTTCGCGATTGCCGCTCCCAACGCCCGGTCCTTGGCTATGCGCTCCGCCATGCATTTCACGCACCTCGCCTGCACGCTCTGCGGCCAGACCCACGACGCCACCGTCCCGCAAAACGTCTCCGCCTGCTGCAGCAAGCCGCTCTTCGCCAACTACGACCTCGCGGCCGCCGCGCGCACCCTGACGAAGGAGTCGCTCCGCTCACGCGTGAAGTCGCTCTGGCGCTACCGCGAGGTCCTGCCGGTGAAAAACGAGTCCGATATTGTCACGCTGGGCGAGGGCTGGACGCCGCTGCTGCCCGCCCCGCGGCTCGGCGCGAAACACGGGCTCACCAAGCTCTTCATCAAGGACGAGGCGCAGAACCCGACCGCGAGCTTCAAGGCGCGCGGCATGACCACCGCCGTCTCGATGGCGAAGCAGTTCGGCCTCAAAAAGCTCGCCGTCCCCTCCGCCGGCAACGCCGCCGGCGCCCTCGCCGCCTACGCCGCGCGCGCCGGCATGGAGGCCCACATCTTCATGCCGCGCGACACGCCCCGCGCCAACATCATCGAGTGCGAACAGATGGGCGCACACGTCACGCTCATCAACGGCCTGATCACCGACTGCGGCGCCGAGGTCGCGAAGCGCAAGACCGCCGAGGGCTGGTTCGACGTCTCTACTCTGAAGGAGCCCTACCGGGCCGAAGGCAAGAAGACACTCGGTTACGAACTCGCCGAACAACTCAACTGGACGCTCCCCGACGTCATTCTGTACCCCACGGGCGGCGGCACCGGCCTCATCGGCATGTGGAAGGCCTTCGACGAAATGGAAAAACTCGGTTGGATCGGCTCGAAACGCCCGCGGATGTTCACGGTGCAGGCGAGCGGCTGCCAGCCCATCGTCCGGGCGTTCGAGGCGGGCGAAAAATTCGCCGCCGAGCATCTTGGCGCCACGACCCGCGCCTCCGGCCTGCGGGTCCCGAAAGCCATCGGCGACTTCATCATGCTCGATGCCCTGCGCAAATCCCACGGCGGGGCCATCGCCATCACCGACGAGGAAATGATCGCCTGTACCCGGGAGGTGGGCGCCGCCGAGGGCGTGTTCCCCGCGCCGGAAGGCGCCGCGTGTTACGCTGCCCTCAAGCACCTGCTCGCCGCGAAGAAGATCACGCCCGACGACACCGTCGTTCTCTTCAACACGAGCACCGGCCTGAAGTATCTGGAGTGCTACGGCAGCAGCTGAGGATCGGGCGCGGCCGGCAATTCCCAACCGGGCAAAGCCGGAACCAGGACTTTCCGCAGATAACGCGGATCGTCGCGGATAAATGCTTGGTTCAATCCGCGACCACTCGCGACATCCGCGGGGAAAGCATCGGAGCGCTCCACGAAAAATCGGCGCAAACCTGCACGTTGTTCGCGAGTGAGGGTCTAACGGGGCGGTCGCCCCAGCCCGGCGAGAGGTATCATGGAAAAACCCAAACCGAGGGCACCGCTAATCCTCGCTAATCTTCGCTCAGCACGAGCTCAATTCCGCTGGCGGCTTACGCGCCACGCCGATGCGGCGAGGCCATCAAACCCTCCAGGCGCCGTCTTCCGAAAATCAGCGAAGATCAGCGGTTCAAGATTTTGGCTTCCGTAGTCAAACTCTGCCCCGCCGACGCCTCTTGCATCTAACCGCAAGGCGACCGCTTACCGCACTTGCAGCGTATCGCCCTCGAACGTCAGGCCGAGCGACGGCACGACGACCGCCTTGCGTGCGCCCGCTTTTTTCACCCGCCCGGCGAGCCAGGCGTCGTAACCGGTCGCCTTTGCCACCGCGAGCGCGGCGTCGACGAGTTGCGGCGCCACGTAGGCCGCGAAGCCCACGCCCTGGTTGAAAGTCGCATACATCTCGCGCCGCTCGATCGGACCGGCTTTTTCCAAAAACTGAAATAGGGCCGGCGCCGAACGCGGATGCGTGATCTCGTAAACAAACGGCTCCTCCAGCCGCATGAGTTTCCGCCAGCCGTGGCCGGTCACGTGCGCGACATAGTTGAGCTTCAGCCCCCGCTTTTGGCATTCGCGCACAAAGGCCACGTAGATGACCGACGGCGCCAGCAACGCTTCGCCGAAACTGCGCGGATCGCCAAAGCCGATCGGCGTGCGATAGCCGTCGGGTAATTGCGCGGCCACCCGGCGGCACAGCGACAGACCATTCGTCTGCACGCCGGAGGAAGCGAAAAAGATAATGCCGTCGCCGTCCTGCACGTCGCCCGTGATGCGGAGCGACTTGGGCGCAATCTTCCCGATGGCGGAACCGGCAAGCACGATCGCCTCCGGCTCGACGATCCCGCCGAGCGTCGGCGTCTCGCCGCCGCCCCACACCGCACCGGCCGTCCGGCAGCCCTCGGCGAAACCGTCGACGAGCGCCTGCGCCCGCGCCGCATCGCCGAACCAGCCGGAGTCCCCCACCGCCGCGTGCATCGCCACCGAAATTGGGAGCGCGCCGCAGGTGATGAGGTCGTTGACGATGGTGGCGACAGTATCGATCGCAATCTCGCGGTAGTAGCACTTGCCCGTCACCGCGTGCACCGCATCGGCCACGAGATTCTTCGTGCCCAGCCCTTCCTCCACGTGCGCCAGAAAGTGGTCCGCCGCCTCGATCAAATACGCACTTTCGCCCCGCGTCGTCGCCGGCTCAGCATAACCGTGATCCCGCAATGCCGCCGCTGTCGGCCGGGCCGCCTTCTGGCAGGCGCGCTTGAACGCGTCGAGCTGGTCGTAGCGGACGCCGGAGGATTCGTAGGAAAGGGACATGCGGTGTGACTTAGGGCGGGTGACGTTGGAAACGTTGCGGTCAGATAAGCGCGGCAACCACGACGACTACAGCGGTCGCGCTCAATAACTTCTTCCGTCCTGCTTTTCGTAATAATTCACGTAAGCTTGATTCACCACGCGGTAGCCCCCCGGCGTGGGATAATTGCCGGTGAAATACCAGTCTCCGCGATGCTGAGGAACGGCCACATGGAGGTTTTCGATCGTTTGGAAAATCACCTCGAACTCGCCCTTCCACTCGAGCTGCCGCGGGCGGACCAGTTCCATGATCTTGTGCGAAATCTCCTCGGGGGTGAAAGGAGCGTAGATCCGGCGCACATGATTTTCCGTGCCGCCCTTGGCCACTTCCGCGCGGCAAAGCGCGTAGACTTCGTCGAGCAGCACGGTCTGGCCGCGCTCCTTGATCAGCGCGATCGCGGCCTCGAATGCCACAAATTTGCCGAGCTCCGACATGTCGATGCCATAGCAGTCGGGGAAGCGGATTTGTGGCGCGGTGGAAACGATCACGATCTTCTTCGGATTCAGCCGCGCGAGGATGCGCAGGATCGATCGGCGCAGCGTGGTGCCGCGCACGATCGAATCGTCGACCACGACGAGGTTGTCCAACCCGGCGCGCACCGAGCCGTACGTGATGTCGTACACGTGGCTGGCAAGCTGGTTGCGCAGGTTTTCCTGGCCGATGAAGGTGCGAATCTTGATGTCCTTGCTCACCACCTTCTCGCCGCGGGGCCAGTTGCGGAGGATCAGGTCGTCGAGCATCGCCTCGGTGAGCTTGCCCGCCGCGCTCGCCTCGAGGATGGCCGCCTTGACCTCGTCACGCCGCCGCGTACGCAGGGCCGACATCAAGCCATAGAAGGCGGTCTCCGCCGTGTTGGGAATGAAACTGAACACCGTGTTGCCCCACTCGTGGTTGATCGCCGTGAGCACCTGCGGGGCCAACTGGCCGCCCAGCGCCTGGCGTTCGCGGTAGATGTCGAGGTCGTTGCCCCGGGAAAAATAGATCCGCTCGAAGGAACACGACGCCCGCGGGAGCGGCGGGGTGAACGGCGCCTCCTGGACGGTACCGCGCTTCTTCATCACGACCACGTGTCCAGGGGTGACTTCCCTCACCTGCTCGGCCGCGAGGTCGAACACCGTCATCAGCGGGGCCCGCTCGGATGCAAATGCCACCACTTCGTCGTCCTGAAAATAAAAACAAGGCCGGATGCCGGACGGATCGCGGGCGACAAAGGCGTCGCCATTGCCGATCAGGCCGCCGAGCACGTAGCCCCCGTCCCATTTCTCCGCCGCGCGGGTCAGGACGCGCGTCACATCGAGGTCCTCGCTGATCCGGTGCGACATTTCCGCGCCGCTCAGCGCACTCTTCCGCAGGACGCGATAGATGTCCTCGTGTTCCTCATCGAGGAAGAAGCCGATTTTCTCGAGGATCGCCTGGGTGTCGGTCGCGAAAATCGGGTGCTGCCCCATCCCGATCAGGGACTGGTTCAACTCGTCGGTATTGGTGAGGTTGAAATTGCCGCACAGCGCGAGGTTGCGCGTCGCCCACGGGCTGCGCCGGAAATACGGATGGCACGACGACATGCTGTAGCCGCCGCTGGTCCCGTAGCGGAGGTGGCCCATGAGCAACTCGCCCCCGAATTTGAAATTGCGCTTCACCGTGTCGGTGAATTCCGGGTGGATCACCCCGCTGTCGACGTGCGCGTTGTACTGGCCGAGCAGGGAACGGAAGATCTTGTCGAGCGGGTTCGACTTGATGTTGCGCTCGCGAAACATGAACGGCTCGCCCGCGGCCATGTCGAGTTTCACGCACGCCACGCCCGCCCCGTCCTGCCCGCGGTTATGCTGCTTTTCCATCAGCAGGAAGAGCTTGGTGAAGCCCCAGAGCGGCGAACCGTATTTCTCCTGGTAGTAGGAGAGCGGCTTGAGCAGTCGCACCAAGGCGACGCCGCATTCATGGCTGACGCGATCGCTCATGGCCGGGTCCGGGTGGCGAACCGCCCGCCGCGAAGGTCGAGCCGGCCCAAGGCCTGACTCGAAAGCTCACTGCGTGGAACTCGATGCGGGCGACCGGACTTCATGCAAAGCTGTTGATCTCGATGAGACGCTCGGAATGGTCAACGGCTTTCTCCGCGGATCGCGTCTTAGCGGCGATATTTCACCGCGAGGCCGTGTCCACGCCGGGCTTCGCCCGGGCGCCGCACCGCTTCCTCACCGCGTGATCGCCGGATTTACAGGCGAGTGAGATAGCCCGTTTCGCCCGAATCACAAACCGCCGGCGCGCATGCCTCCCAACTGCCTCCACCCGGAGCCCTTTGCTCCTGGGACGCGTCGAAATTGTTTCCGCCCCTTGACCGCGTGAGAGATGTATCGAAGCATTTCCACTTTCCAGACCATGTTGATCCTTCGCGGCTCGCCTGCCCTGTCCCAATTCCGCCTCCAGAAGCTCCTGCAGGACTTCACGGCTGCGGGCCTGCCCGTGCGGGCGGTCAGCGCCGAGTTTGCCCACGTGGTCGAATTGAGCGGCGAGCTGGACGCCGCCGGCCGCGGCGTGCTCGAAAAACTCCTGACTTACGGGCCGAGCCGCGCCGCCGTGCCGGTCACCGGTTTGCTGCAAGTGATCGCCCCGCGCCCCGGGACAATCTCCCCGTGGTCCTCGAAGGCGACCGACATCGCGCACATTTGCGGGCTGGCCGCCGTCAGCCGTATCGAGCGGGTCACCGCCTACACGCTCGAACTGGACGGCGCCACGCTCACCCCGGAGCAACAAAAAGCCCTCGCCGCCCGGCTGCACGACCGGATGACCCAGGTGGTGTTCGACGATGTGGCGGCCTGCGACGTCCTTTTTCGGCAGGAGACGCCGCGTCCGCTGGCCAGCGTGCCCATGCTGGCCCAGGGCCGGGCCGCGCTTGTCTCGGCCAACCAGATACTCGGGCTCGCGCTGGCGGAGGACGAGATCGATTACCTCCTCAAGGCCTTCCAAACGCTCGGCCGCGATCCGCACGACGTGGAACTCATGATGTTCGCCCAGGCGAACTCGGAACACTGCCGGCACAAGATCTTCAACGCCACTTGGGACATCGACGGCCAGAAGCGCGACCGCTCGCTGTTCCAGATGATCAAGAACACCTACACGCTCCACAGCGAAGGCATCCTCTCCGCCTACAAGGACAACGCCGCCGTTCTCGCCGGCACGCGCGGCGGCCGGTTCTACGTCGACCCGCGCACGAACGAATACGCCGCCCACGACGAGGACATCCATCTCCTCTGCAAGGTGGAGACGCACAACCATCCGACCGCGATCTCGCCGTTTCCCGGCGCCGCCACCGGCTCGGGAGGTGAGATTCGCGACGAAGGCGCCACCGGCCGCGGAGCGAAGCCCAAGGCCGGCCTCGTCGGCTTCACGGTTTCCAACCTGAAACTGCCCGGCGCGATCCAGCCGTGGGAAAAAGAGCACGGCAAACCCGGTCGCATCGTTTCCGCCCTCGACATCATGATCGAGGGGCCGCTCGGCGGCGCCGCGTTCAACAACGAGTTCGGCCGCCCCGCGATCAACGGCTACTTTCGCACCTTCGAGCAGAAAGTGCCCGCCGCCGCCGGTGCGAGCGAACTCCGCGGCTACCACAAGCCCATCATGCTCGCGGGCGGCCTCGGCAACATCAAGGCCGAGCACGTGCAGAAGGGCGCAATCCACCCCGGCGACAAGCTCATCGTCCTCGGCGGGCCCGCCATGCTCATCGGTCTCGGCGGCGGCGCCGCCAGCTCCATGAACAGCGGTCACGGTAACGAGGATCTCGATTTCGCCAGCGTCCAGCGCGACAACGCCGAGATGGAGCGTCGCTGCCAGGAAGTGATCGACCGCTGCTGGGCCCTCGGCGCGGACAACCCCATTTCCTTCATCCACGATGTCGGCGCCGGTGGCGTGTCCAACGCGCTCCCCGAGCTCGTCAACGACGGCGGCCGCGGCGGAAAATTCAACCTCCGCGCCCTGCCCAACGACGAGCCGGGCATGTCCCCGCTCGAGATCTGGTGCAACGAGTCGCAGGAGCGTTATGTCCTCGCCGTCCCCGCGGCGCAGCTCGCCACGTTCGCACAGCTCTGCGAACGCGAGCGCTGCCCGTTTGCCGTGGTCGGCGAGGCCACCGCGGAGAAGCAGCTCGTCCTCGACGACGCGCATTTTCAAAACCGCCCGATCGACCTGCCGCTCGAGGTGCTCCTCGGCAAGCCGCCGCGCATGCACCGCACCGACGCCACGCAGCCGCGACCGCAGTTTCCGCTCGATCTCACCACGCTCACGCCCGCACCCACCGGCCCGAAGAAACCGTTCTCCGCCGAGACGGCCGTCGCCACGGAACGCGCCGCGCTCACCGAGGCGATCCGCCGCGTGCTCGCCCACCCGACGGTCGCCGACAAAACTTTTCTCATCTCCATCGGCGATCGCACCCTCGGCGGCCTGATCGCCCGCGACCAGATGGTCGGCCCGTGGCAGGTGCCCGTCGCCGACTGCGCCGTGACCGCCGCCGCCTTCGACGTTTACACCGGTGAAGCGATGGCCATGGGCGAACGCACGCCCGTCGCCGTCAACCACGCCGCCGCCTCCGCCCGCCTCGCCGTCGGCGAGGCGCTCACCAATCTCGCCGCCGCGCAGATCGGCGACCTCGGCAAGGTCAACCTCTCCGCCAACTGGATGGCCGCGCCTGCCATCCCCGGCGACGGCGCCGACCTCTACGCCGCCGTGCAGGCTGTCGGCCTGGAGCTCTGTCCCGAGCTCGGCATCACCATTCCCGTCGGGAAGGACTCGATGAGCATGAGCACCGTCTGGCAGGACGGTGGCCCAGGCGAAAAAAATCAGAAACGCATCACAGCGCCCGTCTCGCTCATCATCTCCGCCTTCGCCCCCGTCGCGGACATCCGTCTCTCGCTCACGCCGCAGCTCCAGCAACAGGAGGACACGGTGCTGTTGCTCATCGACCTGGGCCGCGGCAAAAACCGCCTCGGCGGTTCCATCCTCGCGCAGACGGTTTCGCAAATGGGCGAGGCCACGCCCGACGTCGACCGGCCGGCCGATCTCAAAAACTTCTGGAACGCGATCCAACTCCTCGGTCGCCAGCAGAAGCTTCTCGCCTACCATGACCGCTCCGATGGCGGCCTGCTCGCGACCGTGGTCGAAATGGCGTTCGCCGGTCACACCGGAGTCGATCTCGATTTGCCCAAGGGCCACGAGGTCTTCTCCGCGCTCTTCAACGAGGAACTGGGCGCCGTGATCCAAGTCCGCGCCGCCGATCTCGACGACGTCTACCTGACGCTGCGCGAGCACGGCTTCAAGGCCTGCACGACGCGCGTCGGCACGCTCAACCGCACCCACACCTTCCGGATCACCCGGGGCGGCAAAAGCATCTTCGAGGAAACCCTGTTCGGCCTCCGCGCGATCTGGTCCGACGTCACGCGCCGCATCGCCGCGCTCCGCGACAATCCCGCCTGTGCCGATCAGGAGCACCAGATTCGTCTCGACGCGACCAACCCCGGCCTCACGCCGAAGGTCACGTTCGATCTCGGGACGATGGCCGCACGGGCCGTGGCCAAATCACGTCCGCCTATCGCGATCCTCCGCGAGCAGGGCGTGAACGGCGAGGTCGAGATGGCGGCCGCCTTCACCCGCGCGGGCTTCAAGGCGATTGACGTCCACATGACCGACATCCTCAGCGGCCGCGTCTCACTCAAAGACTTTCGCGGCCTCGCGGCATGCGGCGGCTTCAG
Organism: Opitutia bacterium; assembly: GCA_947442255.1. Next base: position 56,772 of record CANEVO010000002.1, on the reverse strand, counting down.
CTATGGCGACGTCCTCGGCGCCGGTGAAGGCTGGGCCAAGAGCATCCTTTTCAACGACCGCGCCCGCGCGGAGTTCGCCGCGTTCTTCGCCCGGGAAGACGCCTTCGCCCTCGGCGTGTGCAACGGCTGCCAGATGATGAGCAACCTGCACGCGATCATCCCCGGCGCCGATCTCTGGCCGCGCTTCGTGCAAAACCAGAGCGAGCGCTACGAGAGCCGCCTCGTCTCGGTGCAGATCGAGAAAAGCCCGAGTGTCCTCTTGGCCGGCATGGAGGGCAGCGTCCTGCCGATCGCCGTCGCGCACGGCGAAGGGTACACCGAGTTCAAGGACGCGGCCGCCGCGCAGCGCTGCAGCGCCTCCGGCCTCGTCGCCGGCCGCTTCGTGGACAACCATCACCAGATCACGGAGCGCTATCCCCTCAACCCGAACGGCTCGCCCTTCGGCATGACGGCGCTGACGACGACCACCGGCCGCGTGACGATCATGATGCCGCATCCCGAGCGCGTCTTCCGCAGCGCCTGCATGAGCTGGGCGCCGCGCACGTGGGGCGAAGATTCGCCGTGGATGAAGCTGTTCTACAACGCGCGGGCTTGGGTCGGCTGAGCCAGCGGCCGCGAACGCCATCCGGCCTTACTCTTTCTTCGTCAACCGGCCGATGAGCCCATCGACCAGGGCGTCGGCTTGCAGCCCCAGCTTTCGGGCTCGGATCAGCGGCTGACTGGCCGGCGTGGATTTTTGCCGCGCCGCAAACGCCGCGTCCGCTTGCGCGAACGTTGCCTTCAAAAAGGCCTCCTTCGCCTCGTGCATCGCGCCGCTCTCGGTAAACTCTTTCGCCGTGCCCGGCCGCCCCACGAAGACCGGCGTCAGTTCGTCGCCGATCCACACGCGCCAGTCGTCCTCGTCGGCAAAGTAAACCGCCAGCACGCCACGCGCCGCAACGTCCAGCCGGCCGGCCATCGCCCGCATGTAGGCCCCGGCTACCTTGTCTTCCTCCGCCGAGGGCGACTTCGCCTGCAGCCGGACGATAATCTTCACGCCACTCGTGCGTTCGAAGCGCGCTAGCTTTCCCTCCAGCGCCGTTCGCGCCGGTGGATCGAGCGGCAGCAAGTTGCCCGGATCGCCGAGATACGGCGCCGTTCCCGCGGCCCGCAGCAACGGAAGAGCCAACCCGCACACCAGAATCAGCCGAAGGACGAAAAAAATCATCGGTGCCACGCTGCACGAATCGCCGACCCCGCACAACGAAAGTTCCCGTCCCGGCCTCCGGCGTGAAAGGGTTCAACCCATCCTTGCGCCCCCTGCTCGCTCATCTAGCTTCATGGCATGCCAGCCTCTGCCGAACAAGATCCCGAGCGCGCCGCCCACGCGCGGCAGGTGGCGATCTACCGTGCCATGGCACCTCAGCAGCGCCTGCACCAAGCGTTGCGCATGAACCACACCATGCGCACCCTGCTGGCCACGGGCTTTCGCATGCGCCAGCCCGGATGGACCGAGGCGCGCGTGCAAAGCGCCGTCGCCGATCGCATCCTCCATGCTCGCACCGGATGAGGTAACCCTGTTCATTGCCCGCCTGACCGCCACGGGATCCCCCTACATGGTCACCGGCGCAACGGCCGCGATCCTCTACGGTCAGCCCCGTGTCACCAACGATCTCGATGTGGTCCTGAGTCTTGACGATGCCGGTCGCACCGCATTGCTCCGGGCATTTCCAGAGAGTGAATTTTATGTGCCGCCGGAGTCGGTGATCCGGGCTGAGCAGGCCCGCTCGGAGCGCGGTCATTTCAATCTCATCCATCACGCCTCCGGCTACAAAGCCGACATCTACCTCGCCGGCACGGATCCCCTGCACGCGTGGGCACTGCCGCAACGTCGCCGCGTGCCCTGGACCGATGGCCTCACCCTCGACGTGGCGCCGCCCGAATACGTCGTCCTGCGTAAACTCGAATTCTATCGGGAAGGCCGCTCGGCAAAGCACCCCGCCGATATTCGCGCAATCTGCGAAATCACGGGAGTCGACGAGGCCGCCCTTACCCCGTGGCTCGATCGCCTTGGGCTGGCCTCCCTCTGGCGGGAAATAAAGACCGAACCATAGCCCGAGGCCAAGTCAGCCGCCTTCAGAAACTCCCCGGCGGCGCGGCGGGCGTCAACCAGCTGTAGAGGTGATGATCCACCCAGCGGCCGTGTAGCCATTCCGCTTTTTTTCGCGTGCTGACCTGCTTGAACCCGAGGCGCAGCGGCAGCGCCTGACCGCGGAGATTGCCCGTCGCGACCGCGACAACGATGCGGTTCACCTTCAACTGCTCAAACGCATGCGCATAAAACGCCTGACAACAGAGCGTCATGAGGCCCCGCCCCTGCTCGGACGACGCGAGCCAGTAGGTGGGAAACGAAACGCGGCTGGCCCAGTCGATGCGGTTGTGCCGGATCACGCCCGCCAGACGGCCCGCCGACCAGATGCCGGACGTAAAACCGCGCGTTTCCGCCCGCTCCTGCAACGCCTTCCCGATGAACTTCGCGCTGTCGGCAACTTTCTTTGTGTCGTCCACCCACGGCAGCCACTCGCGCAGGCGAACGCGATCCGCATCGATCAACGCGAACAACGCCGGAGCATCCTCCGGCTGCAGGAGTCGCAGTTCCAGGCTCGGGTTGATTTTGTGACGCAGCATCGGGACCACCCGCCACGCTTGTTCGCCAACGGCGGGACGGCGGATGATCAGTTGACCGCGGTGTTTTCCTCCGGGCGAGAACTTTCATTCCTCCCTTCGCCCACCCCGCGTCGGCGCTGCGGACAAACCCGGCCGTGGCGTTCTTCTCGCGGTTCACCGGTGCAGCAAACGACGAACCGGCCCCGGCGAGAACTAACCCGTCGTCTGGTTCTGCGTCCGGAGACCAGTTCCCACCGACGGAGCCCAGCGTTTCAAAATTCGGGCCAGCTCCACCTTGGTCACCGGCTTGCCGACGAAATCGCACATGCCGACGGCAAAACAATGGTCGCGATCCCGCTCCGCCGTGTTGACAGTCACCGCCACGATCGGCGGCGCTTTGTTGCCCGCCGCCGCCCGGATCCGCTCCGGCGTTGTGAAACCGTCCATGCCCGGCATCTGGCGGTCCATGAAGATCAACTCGAACGCGGTGGCCCCGCCTGCACGATTGCCTCGGCCCCGTTCACCGCCACGTCCACCTCGCAGCCCAACCGCTCCAGCAACTGGGAGGTCACCGAGCGGCTGATGGCGTCGTCGTCCACAACCAGAACGTACGGCCCGCGGCGGGTTGCCGGCGCGAGTTCCCGTCCGGTCTCGAAAGGCGTGCGCGAGCCCACCAGGCGATTGTCCTCCGGCGCCCGGTCTTTTTTCAACGCCTCCGCGAGCACATCGGCCCGCAGGAGGGGTTTGCGCACGACCGCCGCGACGGGATAGCCAAGGCCGGCCGCGCTCACCGACTCGGGATCGCGCGTCACCAACACCACCCGGGTCGAGCGAATCGTCGCGTCGTCGGCAAATAATCGCGCGAGGCCGGTGCCGCCCTTCTTCGCCACCTCCTCGTCCAGCAAAAGCACCGGGTCGCACGCGGCATCCTCGAGCGCATCGCGCAGCAACATCACCGCGCCCTCCAGCGTATCGGCCGCATCCTGGTCGACGCCCAGCCGTGTCAGCATCGCGGACTCCGCCACCCGCGAGGCCGTTTGCTCATCGAGAACCACCACGTGCAGGTCCTTGGACGGGGCCGGCGCGCTGGAGGTCTGGATCCGGTCGGCGACCAACGGCAACATCACCCAGAATTCCGATCCGCTCTCGGGCAGGCGCCGCGCGCCGATCTGTCCGCCCATCAATTCCACCAGGCGCTTGCTGATGGCGAGTTCCAGACCGGAGCCACCGCACTTGCGTGGCGACGGCGGATCGGCCTCCACCGAGCGTTCGAAAAGCGTGGCCTGCATTTCGTCCGGCACGCCCTCGCCCGTGTCGCTGACGCTGAAGCGCAGCCACGTGGCGCCCTCGCGCGAGGGCGCCACCGAACCCGCCGGCAACTCGACGCGGAGGACCACGCGGCCGCCCGGCGAAAATTTTACCGCGTTCGCCATCAGGTTGAAGACGATCTGCCGGAGCCGGGGCGCGTCGCCCGAAACAAGCACCGGCACGTCCGGCGCGACGATCAGCACCAACTCCAGCCCCTTGAGCAAAGCGGGCGGCGAAAGCGATTCCACGACTTCGATGAGCGGCTGACGCAGGTCGAACGAAGCCCGGCCGATCTGAATTTTCCCAGTCTCGATGCTGGCATAGTCCAGCACGTCGTTGAGCGACTGGTGCAACGCCTCGGCCGACGACCGCAGCGTGGTGAGATGCTCCCGCTGGTGCGGCTTCAGGCTGTGGTCGAGCATCAGGTCGGCGGAACCAATGACCCCGTTGAGATGCGCCCGGATTTCCCGGCTCAGGGTCGCCAGCATCTCGCTCTTGGCCTGGCTCTCACGCGTCACCGCTTCCCGGGCTTTTTCCGCCAGGGCCGCCCGCTCCTGTTCTTCCGTCCCCTGGCGGGCCTGCTCCGCCAGATCTAGGGCATACTCGCGCCGGGCCCGTCCGGAGCGCTACCAGGCCAGCAATCCGATGCCGCCGGCTCCCACCACAATCGCCAGCGAATCGATCCAACCGACGTCGCCCAAAAAGCCAGCAGGGGTGGGCACGTCGAAATCACGGGCATCGGCGTAATTCTCGTCACCACTCGCCGATCACCTCAAACTCATAATGCGTCAACGACCCCGGGAGGTCGGTAGCGCCGGACCCAACGAGGTCGGGTTCCGGGGCGATCCGCCGTGATCGACCGGAGACGTTGAGGGGCGGTTGAAGCTGGTAGCCGGGATCCGGTTGGCTAGCGTTCCCCGCCATCTTGTCTCTTTCCGCCGTGCCTCTGCCCGTCCTGTTCCCTCTTCTGGCCGCCACCTTGTATGCCGCGGGCGCGATGCTCGTGAAGCGCTCGGCCGACCTCGGGGTCGGCGTCTGGCGCACGGCGTTTGTCGCCAATATCGCGTGCGGCCTGCTCTTCCAGCCCCTGCTGCTGCTCGGCGGTACCCTGCACCCGGAATTGTGGTGGCAGCCCGCGGTCGTCGCGGTGTGTTTCGTCGCCGGCCAGTGGCTGACGTTTATCTCGCTGGATCGGGGCGACGTTTCGGTCGCAACCCCCGTGCTCGGGCTCAAGATCATCCTCGTCGCGACGCTGGCCACGCTGCTCGGCGGCCAGGTGTTGCGCTGGCAGTTGTGGGTGGCGGCCATCCTCGCCACGGGCGGCATCGCGCTGCTGAACCGCCGCGGTGGGCTATCGGCCCATCACAACGTCGGCCGCACGATCCTCACCGCCAGTCTGGCCGCGGCCGCCTACGCCATCTTCGACGTGCTCGTGCAAAAATGGTCGCCCGCCTGGGGCCCCGGACGGCTTCTACCGCTGGCGCTGGGGCTCTCGGGCGTGTTCTCGCTGGTCTTCGTCTTCCGCTTCCGCGCGCCCCTGAGCGCCATCCCACGGGCGGCCTGGCCGTGGTTGATCGGCGGCACGCTGACCATGGGGGTCCAGTCCGTGATCTTCGTCTTCAGCGTCGCCAACTGGGGCAACGCGGCCCAATCCAACGTCGTCTACAGCTCCCGCGGACTCTGGACCGTGGTGCTCATCTGGGTTTTCGGCCACTGGGTGAAAAGCCGCGAACAACAACTCGGCGGAAACGTCCTCGCCTGGCGACTCGCCGGCGCGGTGTTGATGATGGCGGCGATTGCCCTCGTGCTGCGGTAAACGCGTGGCCGCACGGGAGGGAGCTTCCGTTACACCCCGACTTGACGGACTCGGCCCGGCGGACCGAGATTCGATCCATGATACCCCACCCTGACTGTCCGGCTGAATTGCCGGCCGCCACCCCAGGATCGTCGCGCCGTTCGTTTTTGCGCACCGCGGTGGGCGGCAGCCTCTTGGTGGCGGGAGCAGGCAAACTCCTTTCCGCCGCGCCGGCCGACAGTAAACCGGCCGCGCTGCTGCGCCAGTTTCCGTGCTACCGGGCCGAAGGCACGCACCGCGAACTCGGACGCCAGCACGGCGAACAAGCGTCCGCTCAAATCGCCGCACATCTGGCCTTCATGGGCGAGTCGATGAAGCTCGGGAGCCGCGAACTGCAGGCGCGGGCGCGGCGTTTCCGCCCCTTGTTCGAAAAGCACTGCCCTCACCTCTTGGAGGAAATCGCCGGGCTGGCCGAGGGTGCCCGCATCACCGAGGCCGAGGCGCTAGCGGTCAACATCCGTGGCGCGCTGGGCCAGGCGCGGGAGGAGGGCTGCACGGCGTTCGCCATTGGGGCGCGGGGAACAGCGGACGGCGGGCTCCTCATCGGCCAGAACAGCGACACGCTGCCGGCCGTCGTCGCTCTCTCGTATGTCCTGCACCTCAAGCCGCGGAACAAGCCCGAGCTCCTGATGTGGACCTACGGCGGCATGATCGGCTACCACGGGGTCAACCGCCACGGCGTGGCCCATTTCGCGAACGATCTTGGGGGCGGTCCGAAGTCACGCTTCGGTCTGCCGCACTATCCGCTCAAGCGGCTCATCCTCGAATGCCGCACGCTCGACGAGGTCGTGCCGCTGTTTCGGCGCACGCCGCTTTGGGCCAATGGCAACTACGTGCTCGCCGACGGCACCGGCCGGATTCTCGACATCGAAGCGACGCCCGACGGCCCGGAAGTGATCACCGACCAGGGCGCCGGTTTCCTCGTGCATACGAACCATTTCATCAGTCCCCGCTACGCCACGCGCGAAAACCACGCGGAGTCCGTGCCCGACTCCTTTACCCGCCAGAAGTTGATGACCGAACTGATCGCGAGCCGCCTGGGCAAGGCGACGCTCGCCGACGTGCAATCCTACCTGCGCTCGAAGGATCGCCATGCGACGGGCATCTGCCGCGTGGCGCAGACCGCCAGTCCGTCGGCTGGCTGGGAGACCGCGGGCATCAGTGTCGCCTCAATCATCGCAGAGCCCACCAAGGGCAAACTCCACGTGGCCGCGTCGAACGACCCGGGCAACGCATTCGTGGAATACGCGATGTCGTAGAAGACTCCGGAGATGATTTGAGATGTGGAAATCAGGAAACAATCCGGAACCGCGGCGACGGCGTCATGACCCTGATTTTTCTACGGGAGAGTCCCGCGCCGGATCCTACCAAAGCGTGTAGCCGCCATCGATGACGAGCGCGGCGCCGGTCATGTAGCGCGAAGCGTCGCTCGCGAGGTAAACCGCCAGCGGGCCGAGGTCCTCGGGCCGGCCGAAATCGCCCTGCGGGATCTGCTCGCGGAATTTCGCGATGATTTCCGGGTGCTCGCTGGCCCAGCGAACATTGGGGGCGGTCATGAATCCTCCCGGGCAAATCGCGTTCACGGTCACGCCCTTCGGCGCCCAATCCGCGGCGGCGACCCGGGTGAGCTGGATCACCGCCGCCTTGGCCGTCTCGTAACTGCGGCCGCCAATCCCGCGATTGGCGATCATCCCGGAAATTGAAGCGACATTGATGATTCTTCCGCCCGTGCCGCGGCGCACCATCGCACCGCCGAGGTGTTTCATGCAGAGAAAAGTACTGCTCAGATTCAAGTCGACGATCCGCTGCCAGTCCTCAAGCGATTGGTCTTCGAGGGGAATATTGATCAGCCGGCCGCCGACATTGTTGATCAGAATGTCGATGGGCCCGTGCTCCTCGAGGACGCGGCGGCAGATTGTTTCGCATTCGTCGGTGCGCCCGACGTCGCCGAGCAACGGGACCGCCACGCGGCCCAGTACGCGAATATCGCGGGCCGTCGCTTCCAAGCTTGCCGGGTCGCGCCCGACCAGCACGACATCCGCACCGGCCCCGGCGATGGCGAGCGCCATCTCCCGGCCGAGGCCGCGGCTGCCGCCTGTGATGAACAGGCGCTTACCATCCACGCGAAATCGATCGAGAATGTGCATAGGAGGCTCGTCGCGAAAAACGGAACGAGCCGCCGCAGGCTACGACTCGCGACAGGCCGGGCGCGAACTTTTGTGCAGCGCGAGGCCCGGCCGCATCACCCGTTCGCACCGGGCCTGCCCTTGGCGGTGGGCGGCGGGTTGAGGGCCGCTTGCAACTCCGCGAGCGTGCGCGCGGATAACCGAGCACATGTCACCAACCCGCACCGGCACGGCGGATTCGCTCAGGCCCGCATAACACTCCAGGGTTTTCGCCGACTGCGTCGCGTTCTCCTCCAGCCGCTGCTGCAATTGGAGGCAGGCGGAGCAGGTTGGATTTACCCCAGCCATGAGGGCGCAAAACGGATTCACCCGTTTCGAGCCTTGAAGCGGCGATCGAAACGAGCCCGCTTCACGCAGGACCAAGGGCAGGCCGGTGGTGGCCTCGAACGCCGTCCAATACTTGAGGAACAAGGAGGATCGTTGCAGAATCCCGACGATGTCCGCATCCGCGGGCGCAGGGGTAAGAATCAGGCGCGGAGGCAGGCGGTCGGGTCGAGCCACAGAAAAGTTGGAAAGGTAATGACGTTGCGGGTCCGAACCGCCGGCGAAGCCACCGGCCAAGGAAAAGATAGACCATGGCCGGAACCGGGGAGATGGGGTGTTACCCGGCCGGAACGCGCGACCGTCGCGGCCGGTCGCCTGCCGTACTCCGCGACCGATCGGATCGGCAAGCCCTCGTTTTTGGGAGGAAGCGACCACAGCCTTGCCGGCGCCGGGAGCGACGCGACGCGACCCGCTGCGCTTGCGCTTGCAGCGTGGCGCGGAGCCGGGTGAGGGTCCGCGATGCTTGTTCAGCCGGGACGTGCGGTTCATTGCGCGGAGGCGATCGCCTGGATGAAGGCGCGTGGCCGGATTCCGGGCGCGTGCGCCGTGACGTCGCTGCCCGACGTCTCCGAGGTGGGCCTCGCGCTGGAGCCGTGGCGCGCGTGGTTCATCGGCGCCGTGCGCCTCGTCGTCGACGCGGTGCCCGACGAAAGCGCCGCGCTCTTTTTTCAATCCGACATCAAGCGCGACGGCCGCTGGATCGACAAGGGCGCGATGGTCATCCGGGCCGCGGAGGACGCCGGCGCCCACGTGCTATTTCACAAGGTAGTCTGCCGCCGCCCCCCGGGGCTGCCAACCCACGGCCGGCCTGGCTACACCCACCTGATCGCGGTCTCGCGCGGTCTGCGATGCCCCGACGTGCTGCCGATCCCCGACGTGATCGTCGACGCGGGCCGTCTGCCGTGGGTGCGCGCGATGGGCATCCGGGCCGCGGCGCACGCGGTGCGCTTCGCCCGCGACCAGGCAGCGGCCCGGGTCGTCTTCGATCCGTTCTGCGGCGTCGGCACCGTGCTCGCCGTCGCGAATGCGCTCGGCCTGGACGCGCTGGGCGTGGAGAAGGCGAAAAAGCGGGCCGAACAATCCCGCCGGCTCACCGTGCGGCCGGACGAACTCTGACCCGGCCCCGGTCGCGCGCGGGCCGGCGAACCGCTCAGCGTCCCGCCGGTTTCAGCGCGAGCCAGCGGTCGAGATGCTCGTAGGCGGCCTGGCGGGCCGCCGGCGCGAAGCCGTGGCCGCCTTCCGGATACTGCGAGACCAGGTTGTCCGCGGCCTGGAAGATTTTTTCGTAGACCGGCAGGGCCGCGGTGACGCAATCCTTCACGCCGGAGACCTCGAAATTGTCGTCGCTCCGCGGGGCGTTCACAAAGACGGGCCGCGGCGCGAGGACGCCGAGGATTTCGGTAAAGTCGAATGGCATGCGCGCGGGATCGTTGCCATACTCGCTGGCGATCCGCGGCATGTAACGGTCGCTCGTCCAGCCCTTGAGCTTGCCGCTGTAGTACTTGAAGAACGTGTTAAAACCGGCGCTCGAAACCATCGCCCGGATGCGCGGCTCGAACACGCCAAGGAACAGGGCGTTGTGGCCGCCCAGCGACAGGCCGATGGCGCCGATGCGACCGGTATCCACCTCCGGCAGCGAGGCCAGCACGTCCACGGCGCGGATGTGATTGACGATCCCCTTCATCGTGCCGCTGGCGTAACCGAACTGGTAGGGATCGGTCTTGTAGTCGGGGCCGCGCAGGACGTAGTCGGGCGCGATCACCACGTAGCCGCGCTCGGCGAGTTCCTGCGCATACTCCGTGTCGCCGGTGGCCGGCCGCTTGTCCGGCGTCGATTCACCGCGCGGAACGTAATACGGGTAAGTGGTACCGTGAAGGCTCACGATGGCGGGCGCGCGCCGGCCGTTGAGTCCGTCCGGTATGTAGAGATAGGCGTAGGCGCGATCGCCGGCCTCGGCGACATAGGTGATGCGCCGCCAGCTGGCTTTGGCCAGCCGCCCCTCCTTGAGCACCTCCACGGCGAGCGGCAGCCGGTGATCGATCACGGGCAGCGGCCCCATCACCAACTGCATGTTGGCGATCGCGTCGTTGCGCCGGCGGTTCCACTCCTGCGGGGTCGTGACCGGTTGGCGCGCGCCCGTTTGATCCAAGTAATAAAGCAGGTCGTTCTTGTCGGTATAGAACGGAGCCGCCGCGGCTAACGTCGCGAGCGAAACGGCACCTAAGGCAATGAGGGAGGAAACCGCGCGTCGAAATGACATGGGGGAAGGATTGGGTGGATGAGGGACACAAACGGTATCGACCGGTGGGGTGCGGAGCGACGGCCATGTGGCGCCGCCGGCACGGAGCCAATTCCACCCCAAATGAGCGCACAAGGCCAAATCCGACGATCGGCCAAGGCGCCACCGTTCCCAACCGATATCACCGGCCATTGCCGATGCGCACCGTCCACACGGCCCGGCTCAAGTCGCCCCAATTGCCTCGTCGAGCACTGCGAGCAGAAAATCGGCGTCGGCCTGCGTAATGCACAGGGGCGGGGCAAATGGTCTGGCCCAAAAATCCTCCTCTGCCAAGCAACAGCCCGAGTTCGCGGGCATTTTCCATCACCTGGGCGCACTCCTCCCGCCCGGGTCGCTTCGTGCCGCGGTCCTTCACGAATTCGATTCCGAGCATCAGCCCTTTGCCGCGCACTTCGCCGATGACAGGATGCTTCGCCTTCAGCTTCTCCAGCCCCGCGCGAATGTAGCCACCCAATTTCAGTGCATTGGCCTGCAGATTTTCGCGCTCGATGACCTCGAGCACCGCCTCGCCGACCACGCTCGACACCGGATTGCCGCCGAGTTTCTGCGTCATCACGGCGGCGATCTTCGGCGTGGTGATTACGGCGGCGAGGGGCGCGCCATTGCCGATGCCCTTGGCCAGCGTGACGATGTCGGGAATCACCCCGTACGCCTCGAATCCCCAAAAATGGGTCCCGGTCCGGCCAAAGCCGGTCTACACCTCGTCCGCGATGCACACGCCGCCCGCCGCGCGGATATGTTCGTAAGCATGCTGAAGATAGCCCGGGGGGAATTCCACGAACCCACCCACGCCTTGGATGGATTCCGCGATAAAGCCGGCGACTTTGCCGGGGGGGGTAGAATGATCGATCAGGCTCTTCACGGCGTCGGCATATTTGCGGCCGGCGTCGGGATCGTCATAGCCAAACTGTCCGCGATAGGGACAAGGGGCCACGTCATCGAGGGTTGTCGAGTGCGTTCTGCGAAAAACACCCTCGCCTGAAATTTCCAAAAAATCGACTAACCCAAATGAGGCTCCGCTGCGTTTACTTGTGCAAGACGTCCGACAGGATTCCCCCAAGAAATCCAGACGGCATCAGGAAATCTTACGCCCTACCTCAGGGCCCATGAACGGTTTTACGGTCCGCCGCCCGGCTCATTGAATTTGCCTCCGCTCGCGGCCGACGCACGCTGACCGGGTCGTTTTTTTCCCCGTGCCTTTCCCGACCCTTCATCCAAATCCAGCGCCCGCCTCCGCCGCTCTTGCAAGATTCGCGGCGGTGATGGCCGCGGCGTGGCTCGTTGTCCTTGGCGGGTGTGTGCAATCGAAGCCCTTCGTCGGCACACCCGTGCGCGTCAACGCCACCGCGCAGGGCCCGGTCGAAAAGGGCACGGCGTATCACATCGTCGCCGCCCAGGGCCCGGCCGCCGAGTCCTCTCTGCTTTACGCGGAGGCCGCCCGTGTCGTGAACGCCGCCCTCGGGGCGCGCGGCCTCTACGCGGCGCCGAACCTCGAACGCGCCAAGATCATCGTGGAAATCGACTATGGCATGGCGCCTCCGAGCGCCGGAGATCGGGCCGCCGTCGATCCCGCGAGCACGTCGCCCCGCCGGGATCTGCCCGGCGACGACGAGATCGCCAAACTGCGCTCGGCCGCGCGCGGGCCCTTGGTGAAACATCTCGTGCTGACGGCTCGCGAAACCAAACGCCCCGAGGATGACACCCCTCCGCGCGTCCTCTGGCGCGTCGAATTGACCGTGACGGATCTCAGCAACGACCTCCGCAAATACCTACCGTTGCTCGCGGCCGTCGGCATCGACCAGATCGGGATCGATTCCGGCGGCGCCGTAACCGTCTACATGAGGGAGACGGACAAAACGGTGATCCTGTTAAAGCAGCAGTCGCAGTGATTTCTCCCCGGACTCCGGCCGCCTGAGCGATCGCCGGCGCGGGATCGGACCCGGCCCGGCATCACACCCCGCCCTTCGGGCTCTCGACGATCAGCCGCAGCGAATCGAGCCGCAGGCGGGCCTGCTCGATGGCGGCGTCGGTGTGCTGGAGTTGCTCCCTCGCGAGGGCGATTTCCCCAGGCCGCACGTGGTCGTTGATCTTTTGGAGATCGACCAGACGCTGCAGGTCCGCCGTCAACGCCGCCGCGGCCTTCGCCCGCGCCGCACCCTTCAAGCCGGCGCTTTGCTCCTCCGCCCGCGCCGTCGCAAAATCGAGCAGCGTTTTCAGCAGCGCCGGATTGAACGCCGGCCGCTCGAGGAAACGCTGGATGGTGGCGTCGGCGAAATCGGCCGCGATCCCGGCGGCACCGCGCGCCGCGGTGAGGTCGTTGCCGCCGAAATCGACGAGCACCCGCACGGGCGTCGGGGCGAGGAACCGGTCCACGTGCCAGCGGGAATCGGCCACCGTTTCGAGGACGAAGACCGCCTCGAGCAGCAGGCTCGGCGTCTTCGCCACGATGACGCCGAACGCCGTCGTCCCCGCCTTCGAGTCGATGAGGAGGTCGATCGCATCCTGCACGAGCGAATGATCGGGCGAGATGAAGCGGATGTCCTCACGCACGATCGCGCGCGACCGCTGAAACGTCGCCAGCATCCCGTCGGCGGGGATCGAGGGAAATCCCTCGATGTAGGCGTGGCTGGGGTCAAGGAAGACATCGCCCTCCTCGTGCTCCTTGATGCGCACCCCGAAATGATCCAGCAACTCCACGAGGAAGTTGCGCAGGAAGGAATCTGTATCCTCCATCCGGATGCGATTTATCACCCGGGCCGCCACGGCGGGATCGAAGGAATTGAGTTCCAACAGCCGGTCGCGGCCCTGCTTCATCTTCGCGGTGAGTTTTTCCCGAAAGGCGGTCGTCTCGGCGATGAACGCCTCCAATTCGGCCCGGCCCGCCGCGCCCTTTGCCCCGCTTTCACTGTAGGCCAGCGCCAGGGCGAGCAGGCGGGCCTTGAACTTTTCCTCGTAATCGCTGCCGCCGTGCAACGGCGTCTCAAACGCCCTGAGCCCGCGGTGATACCACTCGACCACGACCTCCTCGCTGCCGCCAGCGACGTAGGGCACGTGAATGCGGATCGTCTCGGTCTGGCCGATGCGATCCAGCCGGCCGATGCGCTGCTCGAGCAGGCCGGGGTTCAGCGGCAGATCGAACAGCACGAGGTGGTGGGCAAACTGGAAATTACGGCCCTCGCTGCCGATTTCCGAGCAGATGAGGAGCTGCGCGCCGTCCGGCTCCGCAAACCACGCCGCGTTCCGGTCGCGCTGGACCAGTGGCAATCCCTCGTGAAAGAGGCCCACCTTTGCGCTCATCTTCTCCTGCAGCGCCGCCTCGATCGCCGCGACTTTGCGCTGGGATTTGCAGATCAGCAGGACCTTCGCCGTGCGATGCTCCTTCAGGAACGCGACGAGCCAGTCGATGCGCGGATCCTCCTTGCACGAATAGCGCAGGGTGGCGTCGGCGCCGGTCTCCTCGGCGTGCAGCTCGCGGTTCAGGCGCGCGAGTTGCGTGAGATTGTTTTCGACCAGCGGTGCAGGACAAAACTCGCGCTTGGGAAAGCCGGTCATGGCCGCCCGGGTGTTGCGAAACACCACCCGGCCCGTGCCGTGCTGGTCGAGCAGGGTCCTGAGCAACGCGTCGCGGGCCCCCGGCTCACTTTTCGCCAGGGCGTCGAGGTGCTGGGCCAGCCGCGCCGGATCCTTGTCGAAGATCTTCTTCAACGTCGTGCGGTCCCGTGGCTTCAACGGCTGGTGCTCGACGATTTTTTCGGCGATGGCCGCGACGGTGACGAAGGTCTCGCTCTCCGCGACGAAACTTTCGAAATCCGCGTAACGGTGCGGGTCGAGCAACCGAAGCCGCGCAAAGTGTCCCGCCTGGCCGAGCTGGGTCGGCGTCGCGGTCAGGAGCAGCAGGCCCGGGGAAATCTGCGCGAGTTGCTCGACCAGCGCGTATTCCGGGCTCGCCGCCCCGGGGGTCCACGCGAGGTGATGCGCTTCGTCGACCACCACGATGTCCCAGCCCGCGGCGACAGCCTGGTCGCGCCGGTTGGCATCACCGGCCAGAAAACCCACGGCGCACAGCACGAGCTGGCTGGCCGCGAAGGGATTTTGTCCGGGGTCGCTTTGCTCCAGCGCGAGACAGCGGGCTTCATCGTAGATGCTGAACCAGAGGTTGAATCGCCGCAGCAGTTCCACGCACCACTGGTGCGTCAGCGACTCGGGCACGAGGACCAGCACGCGCCGGGCCTGGCCGACGGCGAGCAGGCGTTGCAGGATCAGGCAGGCCTCGATGGTTTTGCCCAGACCGACCTCATCGGCGAGCAGGACACGCGGGATCTGGCGCGAGGCGACCTCCTGCAAAATATAAATTTGATGCGGAATAAGTTCGAGGCGGCCGCCAAGGAAGCCGCGAACGTCGGATGATCGGAAGCGCGCCTGCGCCTCCAGCGCCCGGAAGCGCAGGTCGAACACCTCGCCGGGATCGACCTGTCCCGCCATCAGCCGCTCCTGCGGCAGGCTGACACTGGTGACATCGGAGATCGCGTCCTCGCGCACCCGCCGGCCCTGTCCGGTGTAGATCGAGACACCCGCCTCCTCCTCGACGGACTCGATGACGAGGGTGCGGCCGTCGCGGATCGCGATGGTTTCACCGGCACGAAACAGCACGCGCTTGAGGACGGGCGTGCCGAGCGCGTACAGGCGCGTCTCGGCGGTGGCGGGAAACTCGATGCCAATCCGCCGCCCCGCCCGATCGACGCTCGCGACAAGCCCGAGCCCGAGCTCGGGCTCCCGCTCACTCATGCAACGCTGGCCGACAAACTCAGGAGACATGCGGACATGAGGTCCGCGATTGGCGCCGTTTCAAGTGCCGTGTGCGTCGTGCACCGCGGATTTTTCGGGATCACGCTGCCGTCAATTGCTGCCGGGAACCTTGCCGGCGTAATGCGGCAGGAGCTGCTTGAGATGGCCTTGCACGATCGCGGCGATGGTCTCGGCCGGCAGCGTGCCCTTGTGCAGCTCGAAGAGCGCAACGAGCAAGGCGAGTTCGATGTCCACCTTCTTGGGCGTGGCGGCCTTCATGGCCGCGAGGAGCTCAAGGGCCTTTTTCTCGGCCTGCTTGTAGTCGATGAAATTTTGTTCGGTCGGCGTCGCCATCGCCAAGAGACGTTGCGCGATCCCCGGCCCGGTCAAGCGTCCAATGCGCCGCGGAAAATTTCTCGCGGCCACGCCCGCCGCCCCTGAGCATCCCAGCTTACCCCGATGAATGCCATGCTTCGCCCTCTCCTGCTCCGGTCGCTGCTGCTCCTGCTCGCCCCCACGCTGATCCGGGCCGCCGAATCCGCCACACCCGTGACTTTCTCCGCCGGCGCCGCCAGCGCCGACATCACGCCCGATCCCAAGATGCTGAACTGGGTGCCGCTCAAGCCCTACGGCGCGCTGAACGACCCGATTTTTGCCCGCGCGATCGTGCTCTCGGACGGCACCGCCAAGATCGCGCTCATCGCGTGGGACCTGCTCGACGCGCGGGAATACGCCGTGGCCCGCATCCGTACGGCCATCACCAAGGCAACCGGTATTCCCGGGACTCATGTGATCATCAACGCGTCGCACAATCATTCCGGCCCGAAGTCCGAAATGGGATCCGAGCCGAACACGCAGCGGGAGGCGAAGACCTCGCGTCCGGCGCAACTGGACCCCCTCTATCGCGTTTGGGCGGACCGTCTCGTGCAAACGTGCGTCGGCCTCGTGGCCAAGGCGGACGCCGCCCGGCAGCCCGCCACCCTGGCGATCGGCCGCGCCACCATCGGCGAATGGATGTTCAACCGCCGCCCGATCAAGCCCGACAGCACGGTGCTCAGCATGCTGAACCCGGCCGATCCGTACGTGCTCGGCCAGGGCCTGCGCTTCGGCACGGTCGACCCGACAATGACGGTCCTGAGCCTGCGCACGGCCGACGGCAAAGGCATCGCGACGCTCTTCCACGCGCCGATCCATGCGGTCGCGATCTACGGCAAATTCCCCGGGATTTCGGCCGACTGGCCGGGCGCGGTCGTGCAGCGCCTGCGCGCCGCGGCGGTCGGCGAACCCATTTTCCTGCAGGGCTGCGCCGGCGACATCGTGCCGGCCCGGCGTGGATTCGAGGCCGTCAAGGTCATGGCCGATGGAATCGCGGAGCGCATTCTCGCAGCGCAGAAGGTCGCGGTGCGCCTGGAACCTGGTCCACTGCGCACCTCCCGCGCGATCGTCGGCGCGCCGGCCACCGTGGCCGCCGGCCGCGGCCTGAGCCGCAGCAACCTCGACTGCGAGGTGCAGGTGGTAACGATGGGGACGCTGGCCATCGTCACGCTCCCCGGCGAACCGCTGTCGGGCCTCAGCACGGCGATCCAAGAACGGTCGCCGTTTCCCCATACGATCGTGCTGGGCTATTCGAATGGGCGCGGCATCGGCTACGTCGGGCTGCCCGGCAACAAGATCAAGGGTGGTTACGAGATGAGCGACGTCGGTCACGGCGCCGATGAGGCGGGCGGATTTCTGGTGGATTCGGCGGTGCGACTCCTGAAGGAACACGCGGGCGCGCCGAAGCCCTGAGTGTCGACCGCCATGTTTCGCCGCCTGCCGAGAGCGCTCCCAGCGCTCGGAAATTTTCTGTCGCGCATCCTGCTCGCCGGCGTCGCGACCGCCGTGGCGCAGGTGGAGAAGAAACTCCCGCTGCCGGGCGAGGTATTTCAAATCGAAGGGCACACCGCGTTCGTTATCGCCCCGGATCGCAGGACGCCCGGCGAGCCGACCCCGTGGGTTTGGTATGCGCCCACGCTGCCAAATCTTCCCGCGCAGCCGGAGAAGTGGATGTTCGAACGTTTTCTCAAGGCGGGCATCGCCATCGCTGGAATCGACGCCGGCGAATCCTACGGCAGCCCGGACGGATGCGCGCTGTATTCCGCGCTCTACCGGGAACTGACGCTACGGCGGGGCTTTTCGGGAAAACCCGTGCTGCTCGGCCGGAGCCGGGGCGGGCTCATGACGTTGAACTGGGCCGTGGAAAATCCGACGAAGGTCGCCGGCTTCGCGGGCATCTACCCGGTGTGCAGCCTGACGAGCTATCCCGGCCTGCCGAAAGCGGCCGGAGCGTTTCACCTTACGCCGGCACAACTCGAGACGGAGCTGACGCGGCACAACCCGATCGACCGCCTCGCCCCGCTGGCCCGCGCCCGCGTGCCGCTGTTCGCGATTCATGGCGACGTGGACAAACTCGTTCCCCTCGAGGCGAATTCAGGTGAAATGGAGAAACGCTATCGCGCGCTGGGCGGGACCATGACCCTCATCGTCCCCCGCGACCAAGGCCACAACATGTGGCCCGGTTTTTTCGAGAGCGAGGAGCTGGTGCAGTTCGTCGTGCGCCACGCGCGACCGTAAGTGCCCCCGCCCGTCATTGCGCCGTCGGGGTCTATTTCTCCCGGTTGCGCGGGTGAAATTTCGCGTGGTGGCTGAGGAGCCGCTGGGGTTCCACGGCGGTGTAGATTTGCGTAGTGGAGATGCTCGCGTGCCCGAGCATTTCCTGAATCGCCCGGAGATCGGCGCCGCCGGTGAGCAGGTGCGTCGCAAAGGAATGCCGCAGCCCGTGGGGCTTGACGTTCTTCGTGATGCCGGCGCGCTTCGCCTGCTGCTTCACGATCATCCAGAGCGCCACGCGGGAGAGGGCGCCGCCACGGTTGTTGAGGAAAAATTCGCTCCCGGTCTTGGCCTTCACCAGATGTGGCCGGCCGGAGAGGAGATAAGTCTTGAGGGCGTCGCAGGCCCGGCCGCCGACGGGCACGACCCGCTCCTTCGAACCCTTGCCGAAGACGCGGATAAAGCCGTGATCGAGATCGATCTGTTGCAAGCGCAGTGCCGCGAGCTCCGAAACGCGGAGGCCGCTGGAGTAAAACAATTCGAGCAGCGCACGATCCCGCAACGCCCGCGGGCCACCGACTCCCGGGGCATCGAGCAGGCGCGCGACCTCCTCCTCGGAAAGGACGGCCGGCATCTTGCGCGCCAGCTTCGGCCCGGTGAGCAGCGCGGTGAAATCGTCCTCGCGGAATTTTTCGCGCACGAGGAAGCGCGCGAGCATCCGCAGCGCGGTCAGTTTGCGGGCCAGACTCGCCACGGTGTAGCGGGCGCTGCTCAGCGCATGGATCCAGGCCGCCGCGTTTTCTCCGGTCACACTCCGCCAGTTTTTCGCGCCATGCCGCGCGAGAAACCTACCCGCTTGGTCGAGATCGCGCCGGTAGCCCGCGATGGTGTTTTTGGCCAGGCCGCGCTCGAGGCTGATGAACCCCAGAAACGCCTCGATGTCCTCGGCGAAAGCCTCCGGCGCCTGGCTGTGATCGACGCGCGCGGCAGTCATCGTGGTTCGGTCGGTCCAAACGGGGCGCAAATCCCAACGCGCTCAAAAGCAGCCCGTCTCCGAGAATTCACCGGATCCGCGCGATTGGTCAGCCCGTTTCACGAAACGTTCGACCACCGGACCGGCCGGAATGCAGCCCGTCGCTTAATACGAACGGCGCCGCGGCGGCGGCACGTAGTTCGAATTGGTTTCCTTCATCCGGAAGGTGATGCGCGCCTTCTCCAGATCGTAGGGACTCATCTCCATTTTCACCATGTCGCCCGCGGCGATCTTGATGAAATTCTTGCGCAGCTTGCCCGAAATATGGGCCAACACCACGTGGCCGTTGGAGAGTTGCACCTTGAACATCGTGCCGGGCAAAACCGACACGACCCGGCCCTCGACTTCGATCGCGTTGTTATCAGCGGACATGGTTAACGCGGGTTAGGCAGAGGCAGCGGAGCATCATAGGTTCGTTCGTCAAAAGCCTTTGTTAGGCAGAAACGCGCCCGCCGAGTCAAGGTTTCCCGTCGTGAGTGCCGGCCGGATCACCGGCCGCGATGCCGCAGGATTGCCATGTCACGATGCTCCTCGCAATCAGACAGGGGCAAACGCCCCGCCATGGCCAATCTTCCGCCACCTCCCTGTCCGTTCGAAAAGCAATTTCCGTCGCAACTGGTGCGCGACGACGTGTTCTTCATGAGCCTCGCCTACAACCAGGCAATCGACGCGTGGCGGCAGGACGAAGTGCCCATCGGCGCGGTGATCGAGGTCGGCGGAGAAGTGATCGCCGCCGCCCACAACACCGTGGAAGGTGCGGGCGACCCGACCGCCCACGCCGAGATCCTCGCGATCACGCAGGCCGCCGCGAAGCTCGGCAACTGGCGACTGGAGGGTGCGACGGTCTATGTCACCAAGGAGCCTTGCCCGATGTGTTCGGGGGCGATGCTGATGTCGCGCGTGCGCCGGGTCTGCTACGCGGTGCCCGACCCCAAGATGGGCTGCCTCGGCGGCGCGACGAACCTCAACGATCTGCCGCGCGTGAACCACCACGTCGAACTCACCGCGGGTGGCGTGCTGGAGACTGAGTGTCGCGATTTGCTGCAGGCGTTTTTCAAAATGAAGCGCCTCGCGCCGGAGGAGTAATCGGCGCGGGCCACCGCAGCGCGGCCCGAATTCCGGGCGCACGAGTAGCCGTTGCCGGAACGGAAACGTGGCGACAAAGACACAGGGGAAAGTTGACGCATGCCGCTGCCGGTGCATTTGTTGCCCCTGTCGTTTAGAACCGTCCCAACTCAAACCCACATTCCCATGGCCTTCGAACTTCCGAAACTACCCTATGCCTTGAACGCGCTCGAGCCGCACATCGACGCCCGGACGATGGAGATCCACCACGGCAAGCACCACAATGCCTACGTGACGAACGCAAACAACGCGCTGAAGGACCATCCGGCGCTGGCGAATCTCGACGTCAACGCGCTCATCGCCGATCTTAGCAAGGTTCCGGATGCGATCCGCGGCGCCCTCCGCAACAATGCCGGCGGGCACAGCAACCATTCGTTTTTCTGGACCATCATGGGCCCGGGCAAGGGTGGCGCCCCCAAGGGCAAGCTCGCCGATGCGATCAACGCCACGTGGCAGTCCTTCGACAACTTCAAGGCCGAGTTCGCCAAAGCCGGAGCGGGCCGTTTCGGCTCCGGCTGGGCGTGGCTCGTGGTCGGCGCGGACAAGAAGCTCGCGATCGTTTCCACCGCCAACCAGGACAGCCCGCTGATGGGCAAGGCGGTCGCCGGCGCGGAAGGCAAGCCGGTCATCGGCCTCGATGTGTGGGAACACGCCTACTATCTCAACTACCAGAACCGCCGCCCCGACTACATCACGGCGTGGTGGAACGTGGTGGACTGGGATGCGGCGGAAGCAAACTATCAGGCCGCCGTCGCCTGATTCCCGCCGGGAGCGTGCACCGCGCCTCCGCAAAAAAACCGCACCGCTGAGGTGCGGTTTTTTAAGGCGCGCGTGCGCCACCGGGTTCACGGCGTCCAAACGTTCGCCTGCATCGCGCCGGTGAAATTCCGGCTGATCGGCGTGCTCTTGCCGGTCTGGGTGTCGAGGATGCACAGCACGCTCGTGCTGCGATCGCGGGCGGTATAAACGACGTGCCGGCCATCCCCCAGCCAGCAGGGCTCGATACCATCGAAGCCCGCCTTCGAAACGACCTCCGCTTTGCGCGCCGAAAAATCGTAAACCGCGATCTGGTACTTGCCACCCGGCACCCGCACCGTGCAGGCGATCTTGTTCGGATCCCTCCGGCTCCAATCCGGCTCCGCCGAGTACGTGAAGCCCGTCGGCAGCCGTTGCGGTGTTCCTCCGCTGGCGGGTATCGCGTAAAGTTGGGGGCCCGGCTCCATCGCAAAAACGATCTGGGCGCCATCGGGCCGCCATACCGGAGAAGCCTTGGCCTGCTCGGAGCGCGTCCGCCGCGCGACCTGGCGGCCCTGCGCGTTGCTCACATAGATCTCCGGCGTGCCCTCGCCGCTCAGGATCATCGCCACCTGCTGCCCGTTGGGGCTGTAGCGCCCCCCGCTGTTGGTGCCGCGGAAACTCACAAAGGTCGTGCGCTCGTAGGTCCGGAGGTCGTACTGAAAAATATCCGGAAACCCGGACTTGAAGTAGCTCGTAAACAGCAGGCGGTTGCCGTCCGGCGACCACCGCGGCATCATCACCAGCGAGCGGTCGCTGGTCACGCGCTTGAGTTCGCCCAGAAACAGGTCCGCAACGTAAACTTCCTTCTTGCCCGTGTTCTCGCCGACGAACGCCAGCCGCGCGGCGAAGAATCCGCGCAGGCCGAGCCCGTTGGTCTGGGCCACCGCCACATCCGCCGCGTGGAGCAAGGCGACGCGCGGCGTGGTGCCGGTGACGGTTTGGGAAACCACGGGCGTGCCGCCGGCACCCTTGGTGACATCCACCCGCACCTGCGTGCCCGTGACGGCCGAGAAGCGGATGTCGTAGACGAACCCGCTCGCGACGAGCTTGTAGCGGCCGTGTGCGTTGAAGGCCTGCAACGCCAGGCTGTTGAACTCGGGGGTGTTGGCGGACACGCGCACGGGAATCGTGTTCTTGTCGACATCGACCCGGACCTCGCCAATGCGAACCTGGCCGGAGATGGAAGCGGTACCGATTCCAATCAGCAGGAGGAGGCGCAGAATTTTTTGCATGAGAAAAAGACGAGCTGAAGAATTACCGGGAAGATGCCTTTCTATTTGCAGGCTATCGCGGCATAACAACTCTTATTTGCTCACAATCGCACACCTCGCACCGTGACTTCCGCCGAAATCAAAGAGCAGCTTAAACAGGTAAAATATCCCGGCTTTAGCCGGGATATCGTGTCTTTTGGACTCGTGCGTTCGGCGGGCTTCGTCGACGGCACGGCCAAAGTGGCAGTCGCCCTCACGACAAACGATCCGAAGGTGCCGCTCCAGCTAAAGAAGGAAATCGAGGCCTGTCTGCGAGTGTTGCCCGGCGTCCGGGACATCATCGTCGAGATCTCGGTCGCCGCCGCGAAAGCGCCGGCCGCCGCCGGCCGCCCCACCGGGGGGGCGACGGCCAACCTCGCGGGCAACAGTTCCGCCGCGAAATCGATCCGCCGCGCCGTTGCTATCGCTTCCGGCAAAGGCGGCGTGGGGAAAAGCACGTTTTCCGTGAACCTCGCCTGCGCGCTCGCGCAGGTGCTCACGCTGCAGGGCCGGCCGGGACGCGTGGGCTTGATGGATTGCGACATTTACGGCCCCAGCGTTCCGCTGATGATGGGCCTCAAGGGCCGGCCCGAGGTCGAAGGCGACGGCCCGGATGCGGTGCTCGTGCCGATGGAGCGCCACGGTGTGAAGGTCATGAGCATGGGTTTCCTCGTCGACGACAACACGCCGGTGGTGTGGCGCGGGCCGATGATCATGAAGACGGTGCAGCAGTTCGTCCAAAATGTACGCTGGGGCGAACTCGACATCCTGCTCGTCGACCTGCCCCCGGGCACGGGCGACGCTCAACTATCACTCGTGCAGACCCTGCCGCTCGACGGAGCAGTGATCGTGACAACGCCCCAGCCGGCGGCCACCAACGTCGCGCGCAAAGGCGGCCTGATGTTTCAAAAGGTCAATGTACCCCTGCTGGGCGTGGCCGAAAACATGAGTTACTTCACCGATCCCGCCGGCAACAAACACACCCTGTTTGGCTCGGGTGGCGGCATTCTAACCGCCGAAAAGCTTGGCACCACCCTGCTCGGTCAGGTGCCGCTAATCGCCGCCATCCGCGAGGGCGGCGACAGCGGCGAACCCATCGTGGTCAGCGCACCGCAAAGCGAAGCCGCGAACGTGTTTCGCACCATCGCCGAAACGTTGCTCAACCGCCTGGCGCAGCCGAGCACATTAGGAATGTGACATTTAGGAAACATTGCAGGCATTGACAGTCCCCGGCCCGTCGCTCTCATCTTAACTCGCGCTGCATGACTTCTCCCGCTCAAGAGCCTTCGACGTCCCGAGAGTTCGTGAAACAGTCCAGCCTCTACCAAGAGTTTCTGGCGGAACGTGAGGAAATCCTGAAGCACAAGTGGTTGGAGTCGGAGCGACTTGGATACGATATCGGTTTCGAATGGGCTCTGCTGGACTGGATCCGCAAACACCGGGAAAGCTGGCGCGCCGCCCGCCGGCAACATCATCAGCATCTCCAGCCGCAATCGATCGAATCCACGAACACCTTCACGGTGTCCGCCAGCGACAAGAAGGCGATGTGAGCGTTCCGCGGGACGGTTGCCCGGGCGGATAAAAAGAAAAAGCCGGGCGCGAGGCCCGGCTTAAATTTCCGACCGCGAAACGCGGTGACCACGGATTACTTGATCTCCTTGTGGAGCGTGTGGCGCTTGAGGAAGGGGTTGTATTTCTTCTTCTCGATGCGCTCGGTCACGGTCTTCTTGTTGCGCTTGGTGAGGTAGCGAGAGACCGGCTTGCCCTCTTTCTTGGCTTCGGTGCACTCTAGGATGACTTGTTCTTGCATGGTTTAAATGGGTTGAAGGGTCAGAGAAAAGGGCGCTACCCGGCCGGTGCAACCCCAAAGTAGCAGCCGGGTCCGCCTTACGGCGCCGGCCATCCGGCCTCAGCGCCGTTTTTCCGTCAGCGGCAGCATCACGCCGCGGCGGAACAGCGTCACTTGGCCCGTGCTCGATGAAACGACGATCGAGATGCAATTGGCCGCGACACTGATCGCACCGGCCGCCGCATGCCGGCTGCCCAGCCCGCTGGGCAGCTCATGGGTGCTGTCGGTGGCCTGGATCAGGCTGCCGGCCGATTCCACCACCCCGTCGCCGCGGATGATGAACGCCCCGTCGATCGAGGAAAACTCCTTCACGGTTTCATCCATGAAAGGGTTCAGGATGTTCCGGTCCTCCTCCTTGTAGCCGAAAAAGGGATTGAGCACGAGGGGCTTGGAAAGCGACTTCACCTTCTCGACGTCGCCCACCACGAACAGGGAACCCACCGGACGGCCTTCGCGACCCTCCACGGCGAGTTCCGTCGCGACCGCGATCACCCGTTCCAGCACCTCGGGCTTCACATCCTCCGGCAGTAAATCGGCCGTGGAACCCGTCAGCAGGGTCTGAAACTCGCGCTCGATATCCACCACAACCAGGGTGTCGAACTGGTTGCTGCCCGTGATGCCGCCCACGCAGCAAATGCGATCGGTGAATGTCACGATGCCGCGGGTGAGCGCGACGAGCATCGCGCTGCGCAATTGCGCCAGCCGCTGGTTCGAAAAGGAACGCACCTGGATCGTCTCGCTGAATTGCTGCGCGTCGTCGCGGGTTTCGAGCGCCGTCCGGGTAACCAGGATGGACTTTAACCGGGAACGCAAAACGCCGGGCTGGATGCCGCCGACGAAGGTGTCGCCGAACACCACGATGGCGCTGCAATCCGCCCCTTTCGCGATCCGTTCCGCTTCGCGAAACATCAGGCGGTTGACGCGATTCTGCTGCGCATCGACGCCCCGAATGCCGCTGAACCCGCCGATCAAGCGTTCATACAGCGCGTCGAGGTCGGGCGCGTTGACGAGATTCTGGACGAGCTCCTGATCCTTGACCTGGCGGGCGATCGACGCGAGCACCTGCAGGTAGTCGCGGGCGTTCTCGCCGGCGATGAGCATCACGATGAGATGCACCCGCTCGTCGGCCAGCGCTCCATCGTGCCGGATCCCAACCCGGCTGCGCCCGATGGCGAGGACGTAGCGCCGGCTCATTTTCACCCGCACGTGGGGCAGCGCGACGCCGAAACCCAGATAGGTCGTCATCGTGCTCTCGCGGGCGAGCAGGCCCTTCAGCAGCGACTCCGGCTTGAGATCGGGGAATTTCCCGACGCAAACGTCCAGCAGTTCCTGCAAGGCCGTCTCAAGGTCGAGACTGACCAGGTCCACGATCCGGCCCCGGGCGATGATCCGATCGAGCCGCATGAAAGGTTAGGACTGGAAAACGACTGCCGACCCGGTCGTCACTTCTCCCACTGCAAGGCGCCCTTCTTGATTTCGTAGATCAAGCCCAGCACAAGCACGCCGATAAAAAACAGGATCGGACCGAGGATCGTAATGCCGTTGGCGAGAAACTCGCGGTAAATAAAGGTCCACGGCACGAGGATCACGATTTCCAGATCGAAGAGCATGAATAACAGCGCGGTGAGATAGAATTTCACCGAAAAGCGCGTGTGAATGATGCCCTCGCCCGCGACCCCGCACTCGTAGGCCGAATCCTTGATCTTCGTGTGTCGGGCGCGCTGGCCGAAGAAATGGCTCGCGCCAATAATGACGGCCGTGATCGCCGCGGCGAGCAGGGCCTGGATGAGAAAAGGCAGATAGGCGGCAGCGGTCATGTCAGCGTGTAACGAACAATTGGGTGGAGCGCGTTGCGGCCCGCAAGCGGGAATTTAACCCCACTGGGGGAAAGGCCCCCGGAGCGGTGAGACGGCTCAATCCACCCGCAGAATTTTCACGTTCTTCGTACGGGTCGATCCGACCCCAAGCGCCTCAGCGAATTCGAGCGTACGGATCTCCTCGTCGACCGGGTTGAAGCCCGACTGCTTGCGGTGCGCATTGATCCGGTCACGCACCAGGGCGTCGAGCATGACCGGATCGGTGCTGAGCCAGATCAGGGGCTCGGAAACCGTGTACAGGGAGTTGAAAAACGGGCCGCCGATGTACTGGTAATGCTGGAGGCTGGTCATGCTGAACGCCCAGGTTTCCCGCAGTTCGGGAATGGCACTCATCTCGGCGACGGCGGCAGGGGCATTGGCCGGCGAGCGAAAGAACCGGGCGGTGTTCGACGCGTTCCACAGCGTCGCGTTGACCAGGGCCCCGTTGATGCCGAGCGTCGGGTGATCGCTGTAAACCGGCAGGTTGATCCAAAAATCGGCGTCGAGAAAAAGCGGGGTGGCGAGGAAGCTCTTGCGATCCTCATCCTTCGTCGAAGTGTTGGGCACCCCCTTAGTCTGCTGCTCGGCGAAGATCGGATCGAAGCGCTGCGGAAGCGGCGAGTCGTAAAACCAGACCGAATCGTAGTAACGACCCGACTCGAGCACGTACACGGGATTGCCGTTGAACGGAGTCAGGCCCGATACGAGCGACGGCAGATATCCGGTCATCCGCAGCCGGAGCGCGTTCAGCCCGACGAGAAAGATATTTTGATGTTCGAAGCCCCGCCGCTCCAGCGCCGCGATCACCGCCTTGACCATGGGAACCGGCGTGGCGAGGCCCGGACCGGAGTCGGTGTAAATCTTGAGCCCGACCCTTTTCTTCTTCCCGGGCACGAGCTTGCGCCCGGCGGCCGCCTCGAATTTTTCGATCAGCATCTCCACCTGCCGGGCATAGGTCGCCTCGCTGAAATTGACCAGCGGAGCCTCCCACACCGGATCCGCGGGGCCGGTCTTGGCGGCACCGGTCGCGTGACCGATCGCCGGGGCGGCGGCGCGACCGGAGACGGAAGCGAACGCCAGGCAAAGAAGCAGGGGGGTAAACAAGCGCATGAGTGGAGAGGTTTGTCGCTTGGCGCCGCACGAAGTTTCCCGAGAAGCACCGAAACTTCAGCCGCCTGAACCGCGACAGGCGGGCGAACTTGACAGCCTGATCTGCCGGTTGAAAGTGCATTCTTTCACAGGCCGATCGCCACCGATCCGCGGCCGGCCGTTTCGTTCCTCCATGCCCGTCATCAAGCCCACCTGCATTCGCGACCTGAAGCTGCGCGTGAACCTCGCGGAAGTTGTCTCGAGAATGGTGACGCTGCGCAAAGCCGGCGGCACGCGGCTCAAAGGCCTGTGTCCGTTTCACAACGAAAAGACCCCGTCCTTCCACGTCGATACCGACAAGGGCTTCTACAAGTGCTTTGGCTGCGGCAAAGCGGGCGACGCCATCACTTTTGTCCGCGAAACGGAGCAGCTCAACTTCTCGGAGGCGGTCGAGGCGTTGGGCAAGCGCTTTGGCATCGTCATCGAATACGAGGACGGGTCCGGCGGCCCCAGCACGGCGGAGCGTTCCCTGCGGCAGGAAATTTTCGACCTGCACGACGCCGCCGCCGAACACTACCACCAGGCCTTCAAGGCGCGGGATGCGACCGGGGAGTTCATGCGCGCCCTCTGGACGGAAAAGCGGCGTTTTTCGCTCGAGCTCGCGGACGAATTCAAAATCGGGGCGGCCGACGAACACGGCAGCGGACTGGGCGGGGTCTTGCTACGGCGGAAATTTTCCGAGGAAGCGCTGCGCCGGTGCGGATTATTTTTCATCTACGACGATGCGCAGATCACCCTCGGGGCGCTCCGGCCGCGGTTTCGGGGCCGCCTGATGATTCCGATTCGCGATCATCAGGGCCGCGTCGTCGCGTTCACCGCCCGCCAGACCGACCGGACTCCGGCGGACGATCCGGCGCGCGAGGCAAAATACGTCAACTCGCCGGAGACGCCGATTTTCACGAAGGGCAACCTCCTGTTCAACCTAGACCGTGCGCGCACCGCCGTCGGCGAGGGCAAGCCCTTCGTGCTGGTCGAGGGGCAGCTCGACGCCCTGCGCTGCTGGAGCGTCGGCCTGAAGACGGCCATCGCCCCCCAGGGCACGTCGATCACCGAGGGCCAGCTCGTGCTGCTGCGGCGCTACCACGCCCAGGTCGAATGCTTCTTCGACAGCGACACTGCGGGGCAGAAAGCCGCGTTGCGCTTTCTGCCAATGGCGGTGAAAGCGGGCCTCGAGGTGCGCTTCCTCACGCTGGCCGGTGCCGAAAAACTCGATCCCGACCTGCTTTTTCTTGAGCGCGGACTGGCCGCCTACGAAGAAGTCCGCCGCCAGGCGCAAAGCGCCATGGCGTTCGGCTGCCAGGCCGCCCTGCCCGAGCCCGGCACAGCGTCGCCCGAACTCAAATCCCGGGCGGCCCAGATTCTTTACGAGATCATCGCCGCGGCCGAGAGCGAAGTTGCCCGCGCGGAGTTCTTGAACGAGGCGGCCGGTCATCTTCGGTTGCCGCAATCGGCCGCTCAAAAGGATTTTCAGACCTTTCTCCAGCGGCAGAACCGGCCGGCTGCCGCCCGGCCGGTCGCGGAAACACCGCCCGCCCCCGCTCCGACCGCCAACGCCCAAACCCCGGAGCGCCACCTCCTCATGCTCTGCCTCCATTTCGAGGCGCTCGGCCGGCCGCTCAGTTCGGTGCTCCCGCACGACTGGATCGACGTCGGCCACACCGCCGGAGTCCTGCTGAACCGGTTCCTGGGGGAATTCGAGCAGGACGCCTGGCCGGGCCGTGACCACCTCGAAGAGCTGCTGGAAACGGAGGACGAGCGCGCCCTGGTGGCCAATCTGTTGTTCGAGAACCCCGCCATCGACGACCCGGTCAAGGTCGTGCAGGAGGGTCTCCGCCAGCTCCGCACCCGCTCCCTCGAGCCCCGCCTCGGGCAAATAGAACTTGCATTGGCCAACCCCCGTGCGGACAGTGAGTCTGACCCAATTTCACTCTTGAAAGAACGTTCTGAATTGCAACGCCAGCTCCGCTCGCCGCTCGTTTTCAGCGCGGCGGTTTGACGCGTTCTTGAGTCGTTATTCGCCCGGTCGTTTCTCTTCTTTTCCATGCCTCGCAAAGCCAAGTCCGCCTCCGCCGATTCCGCCCACTCCGACGCCGTCGAGACGGCGATAGAGAAAACCCGCCCTGCCACCGCCGACGGCGCCGTCGCGGGTGGCCCCGAAATTCCGGCGGGCGGTATCAACGACAAGATTCGTCACTTGATCCGGCTTTCGAAGGAGCAGGGTTACCTGACGTTCGACGACATCAACGAGGCCCTGCCGGAGTCGGTCGAAAACCAGGAGGAGATCGATAACGTCCTTTCCATTCTCCAAAACCTGGAGATCGAGATCCTGGAGCCCGACCAGGTCGAGGACTACAAGCAACGGATGGAGGAGGCCGAGGAGGAAGAGTCGCGCTCCTCGCAGAACGACATTCTCGACGATCCGGTCCGGATGTACCTCAAGCAGATGGGTCAGGTCCCGCTGCTGACCCGGGAGCAGGAAGTCGAAATTTCCAAGCGCATCGAGACCGCCGAACTCAAGGCGCAGGAGGCGCTTTTCGAGGCGGCCGCGATCGGTGGCTACATCGGCACCCTCGGCGCCAAGCTACTCAACCGCGAGGAGCGCTTCGACCGCGTCGTGATCGACAAGAAAATCGATTCCCGGGAAGCCTACTTTAAGGGACTGCCGAAGCTCGTCGAAAACACCCAGAAGTCCGAGTCCGGCGTCGGCGACGCCTGGGAAGAATACCTGAAGGCGAAAGGCGAGGCGGAAAAGAAGAAGGTCCACTCCAAATTCCGGAAGCGCGAGAACGTCCTCCGCGCCTTCTTCTCCAAGTTCTATTTCAAGCTGAAGGTCTACGAGGAATACCTCGAGCAGCTGCGTCCGGTCCTCGAGGAGGTCGATTCGCTCAACAACCAACTGGAGCGCGCCAAGCATCCCAAGACCAAGAAGGACGCTTCGATCGACACCCGCGCGGTGCACCACCGCCTCAAGCAGATCGAGGCCCAGCAACGCATCGCCCCCGCCGAATTGCACCGGGTCGTGGCGCAGACGATGGTCCACGTGCGCGAGGCCCACAAGGCCAAGACCGAGATGGTCGAGGCCAACCTGCGCCTCGTGATTTCGATCGCGAAGAAATACACGAACCGCGGACTCTCCTTCCTCGACCTCATCCAGGAGGGCAACATGGGCCTCATGAAGGCGGTGGAAAAATTCGAATACCGGCGCGGCTACAAGTTCTCGACCTACGCCACCTGGTGGATCCGCCAGGCCATCACCCGTTCGATCGCCGATCAGGCCCGCACCATCCGCATCCCGGTGCACATGATCGAGACCTTGAACAAGGTCATGCAGGTCCAGAAGCAGTTACTGCAGGAATACGGTCACGAGCCCACGCCCGACGAGGTGGCCGACGAGATGAATCTCCCCGTGGAACGCGTGCAGCAGATCATGAAGATGGCGCAACAGCCCATCTCGCTGCAGTCACCCGTCGGCGACGGTGACGACACCTCCTTCGGCGATTTCATCGAGGACAAGTCGGCCGAGAACCCGTACGACATGACGGCGTACTCGCTACTGCGCGAAAAGATCATCGACGTGCTGGACACACTCACCGAGCGCGAACGCCGCGTCCTTTCGCTGCGCTTCGGCCTGATCGACGGCTACAGCCGCACACTCGAGGAAGTCGGCAAGCAATTCAAGGTCACCCGCGAACGCATCCGCCAGATCGAGGCGAAGGCGCTGCGCAAGATGCGCCATCCGACGCGCATCCGACAACTGCACGGGTTTTTCGACGCTGAGCAAATCGACAACGCGCAGAACCTGCTCAAGGTCGCCGCCACCGCCCGCCCGCTGGGGCTGCCGGGAATGGGCGCCCAGGGCAGCCTGCCCGGCGGCCTTGGTTTTCCGATGCCGAAGATGTGAGCGGGCGGCGAGGCCCCGCCGCCCGCCTTTGAATTCAACCGCGGATCCGAACCGGGCAGATCCGGCGCGTAAGGACCCCGCCCCGTCGAACGTGAACCTCGCCGTCAGTCTGCCAACCCTGCTGGCGGCGGTTTTGCTTTGGGGTGGCTGCACGGCAATCCGCCGGGACGATTCCGCCATCTCCACCCCCGCCTCGTCTCAGGCGGTACCGGTCGAACCGCTGACCCCCAGCCCGCGGCTCATCGTTGGGCGAGTCCTCGCCACCAACCCGGCGGAGGCCTTCGCCTGGGTGGATCTCGCCTTCGACGCGCCGGCCGGAGCGATCCGCGAAGGCACTGAACTGGTCACGCGCACCCTGGACCTTCAGCCCACCGGCAAATTGCACGCCTCCCGCTACGTGCGAGGCCGCACCCTCGGAACTCAAATCGTTAGCGGTCAACCGGCGCCGGGCGACGAGGTTGTGTGGCTCGCGCCCTGACGCGACCGCTTTCCCTCTTTACAGGACTGGCAGCCGGCCTACGTTAACCGACCATGAGCCTTTCTTTAGCTGTCCTCGCCGCGCTGGGCCTCGGGATGCCCGAGTTGCTGATGATCCTCGCGATCCTGCTGCTGCTTTTCGGCGGCTCCAAGCTTCCCTCGCTCGCCAAAGGCCTCGGTCAATCCGTGAAGGAATTCAAGAAGGCGACCAAGGACGACGACGAGCAGCCCGCCAAGCCCGCCGCGGTCGAGGAAGCCAAGAAACCGGAAGCGGCGAAGACGACCGTTACGACGCCCGGCGCGAACTGAGTTCGCCCGGCAATTCCCCGCCATCGAGCGCGCCCGCTGCGGCGCGCTTTTTATTTTTTTCCGCGACGGATCGCCGGCACCGGAGGACGTTTATTCGCAGCATGCGCCTTCAGTCCGCCGGTGGATCCAAGTCCACTTCTTCCAGCTTTTCCCGCAGCCATTCCTTAAATTTTTCGATGTGGACCGGCGCGCCAAGGACCAGGATCTCGTCGCCCGTCCGCAGCAGCTCATGCGCGCTGGGGTTGAGCACCCTTATCCCGCCCCGACGCACCCCGGCGATCTGGACATTATGATGCCGGGCCGGCGACAGCTCGCCCAAGGTTTTTCCGACCGCCCGGCTCCAGCCCGGCACGAACACGGCCTCCATCCGCACCTCTTCGAAAACGGACTCGGCCACCGGCCCGCCGGACACTCCGCTAAGAATCTTCTTTCCGGCGCGAACCTGCTCGGTCGTGCCCATCAACAAGACCTTGTCCCGCGGGAAGAGCACAGCGTCGGGCGGCGGCAGCGGGATCATAAAACCCTGTCGCTCGATCCCGACGACCGAACAGCCGACGCGCGCCCGCAGGTCGAGCTCCGCGATCTGTTTACCTTGGCAATCCGCCAGGTCGGGCAGTGTGCAATCGATCATGTGCAGGTTCCATTCGCCGTGCTGCTGCAACCAGGGGGCGGTCGTAGCGGTCATCCGGTTGTCCGCCGTCTCCATCACGCTCAACAACTCGACCTCCATCTCGCTGTGCCAGTAGATCAACTTGCGTCGCAGCACGAGCAGTGCGGCCACCGCGACCACCCCCGTGAAAATCAGTAGCCACCGCGCTGTGCCTTCCGCGGGCAGGATCGACGCCAGCCAGACAAACAACGCCCCGCCGAAGCCGATCTTCAGTCCCGCTTCGATCAACGGCCGCAGCCGCTTCGCATGCACGTGGCCCCGGGTTGAAATTTCCGCGTAGAGCATGGCCATGGCGGAGAGGTTGCGCCAGATCGCGACCAGCGGCGCGAGCGTCGCCAGCACGAGCGCCGTCCAGAAAACCAGTTCCAGCCCGTGGGGAAAAATCCAGTCGCGCCCGAGCCACGCTTCCGTCAGCGCAAAAAGCTGCCCGGAAAACACCACGAGGCCGGTCACGAACAGCATGCCGACACTCACCTGGGCCACGCGCCGGCGGCTCAACTGCCAGAGCAAATTGCGCCGACCGCGCTGGGCCAGCCGTTCCTGCCAGCCATGATAGGCCTGGAGCCAGTCGTTCAACCAGCGCGGTTGCCGGGCGAGGATCGCGTCGGCGATTTTCTCCGAGCGGCGGGTCAGCACCGGCGCCACGAGCGTAGTCGCGAGCGAAACCCCGACGGCCAGAGGATAAAATCTCGGCGGCACCACCGCCGCCCCCACGCCGAGCTGCGCGATGATGAACGAAAATTCCCCGATCGGCGTCGCCGTCAGGCCCGTCCGCAGGGCGTCCTTGAGCGGCGTGCCGATGATCACCAGTCCCGTGCCCACCGCCAGCGGCCGTGCCAGCAGGGTGAAAGCCGCGACTCCCAGGATCAGGCCGATCTCCCGCCCGAGGTCGCGCGCATCGATCTGCATTCCGATCGCGACGAAAAAAACCGCGCTGAATACGTCCCGCATCCCCGCGAAGGTCCGTTCGACCTGATGGCGGTGCGGAGTTTCCGCCACGATCGTGCCGAGGAGAAACGCGCCGAGCGCGAGCGAATAGCCGGCGCTTTGGGCCACGACGGCCAGGCCGAATAGCAGGCCGGCGATCCCCAGCGTCTGCAATTCCTCGTCCGCCGAAATGCTCATGCGTTTCAGCAGCCATGGCACGAGCAGGAGCCCGGCGATCCCGGCCAGCACGACGAAGGCCCCGAGCAGAAGCAGGGTCTCGCCGACCCGCGTTCCCCCGCCCTTGCCGAACTGTACCATCGAATTCAAAATGGTCAGCATCACGACCGCGACCACGTCCTCGAGCACCGCCACCCCCATCGCCAGCTGGCCGGCGCGTTCGTGATTCGAATCGGTCTCTTGCAGGATCTTGCTGATGATTGCCGACGAAGAAACCATGAGCATGCCCGCGAGAAAAAGCCCCTCGGAGCTGGACCAGCCGAGCGTCACGGCCAGCAACCGCGACAGATAATACATGACGATGGCCCCGCAGAACGTCGCCAGCATGAGCGACAAGCCCAGCCGGCGCATCTTGCGTAAGCTCAGTCCGAGCCCGATGGAGAACATGAGGAACACCAGCCCGACTTGGGACAGCGTTTCGATTCGCTCGGCCTCCGTCACGAGTGCGAACGGCGGGGTGAACGGCCCGACCACCATGCCAGCCACGAGAAAGCCCACCACCACCGACAGGCCGATGCGCTGACAGCACCAGCCCACGATCCCCGCCACCGCCAGCACCACCGCCAGATCCTGGATGAAATTTATTCCGTGCATGGGCAAGCCGCGCCCACGAAAACGTGGTGAACCGCGCGGCGCGTCAAGCGCGCATCCCGCCGCGGCCCAGCGCGTGCGCATCGAACCCGCCCTCTTCCGCCGGTTCCGCGGCGGGCTACACCAGACCCAGCGGCAGCGACCGCACCCGCTTGCCGGTCGCCGCGAGCACCGCATTCGACAACGCCGGCGCCGCGATGCCCCATTTTTCTACCGCCGCCTGCACCAACGAAGCCCGCGCGGTCGCGCCGGCCTGCCGCATCTGTTCGCAGGACTCCCAGGTGCTCGTGCTGCCGCCGGTCATCTGGATGCCGAAAGCCGTATCCGCAAACCGCTGAGCGGCGGGGGCCGCCTCGACCGTGATCTTCGTCCAGTCCGCATCGAGTTCCTCCGCCACACACATCGCGATGGAGGTGCAAATTCCCTGCCCCATCTCCGAATGCTTCGCCAGGATCGTGATCGCCCCATCCGGGGCGATCCGCAAAAACGCGTTGAGGGCCAAGGCCGCCCCGCCGGATTCGGCCGCCGCCAGTCTCGGAGCCAGGCGAAATCCAATGATCAAACCGCCGCCGGCCCCGCGCCCAATTTCACCCCACCGGCCGCAATTTCCGCCGCGCGATGCAGGCCGGACCGAATCCGTTCATAGGTTCCGCAACGGCAGATGTTGCCCGCCATCGCCGCGTCGATCTGGGCATCGCTGGGCCGTGGCGTCGTTTTCAACAAGGCCGCCGCCGCCATCACCTGGCCCGACTGGCAGTAGCCGCATTGCACGACATCCTGCTCGATCCAGGCCTGTTGCACCGCGTGCAATTGTCCCGCCGGAGCAAGGCCCTCGATCGCTGTGATTGCATGATCCACGGCGGCACCAACCCGAGTCTGGCACGAACGGATCGCGTTGCCGTCGAGATGGACGGTGCAGACGCCGCAAAGCCCCAGCCCGCAGCCGTACTTCGTTCCCATCATTCCAAGCTCGGCGCGCAACACCCACAGCAGGGGCGCGTCAGCCGCGGCGCGCACGTCGACGGATTTACCGTTGAGGGTGAGCTCCATAAAGTGGGGTGAACCCCTGCGAGACCGCGTGCGGCCGCCGCGTTTGCAAATCCCGGACGAATTTTTCGTTTCGCCGCGCCCCCGGAGCCCGAGGCGTATTTCCCTCGTTGACACTCCGGGGGGCCGCCGATTCGTTTCCGTCGGCGGCAACGCCGCTCCCCTTTCGCACACGCATCATGGCCAATATTCTCGGCTACTTCTCGAACGACATCGGCATCGACCTTGGCACGGCCAATACGCTCGTCTACGTGAAGGACAAAGGCATCGTGTTGCGCGAGCCTTCGGTCGTCGCCCTCGATACCACGACGCGCAAGGTCCGCGCGGTCGGCGACGAAGCCAAGCGCATGCTGGGGCGCACGCCGGGCAATATCACGGCGATCCGGCCGATGAAGGACGGCGTGATCGCCGATTTCGACGTCACCGAGGCAATGTTGCGCTACTTCATCCGCAAGGTCTCGGCCAGTTCCTTCCGGGCCCCGCCCCGCGTGGTCATCGCCATCCCGTCCGGTATCACCGAGGTGGAGAAACGCGCCGTCAAGGAGTCCGCCATGCACGCCGGGGCGCGTGATGTGATCACGATTCCCGAGCCGATGGCGGCGGCCATCGGCGTCGGTCTACCCATCGACGAACCCACCGCCAACATGATCGTGGACATCGGCGGCGGCACGACCGAGATCGCGATCATTTCACTCAACGGCATCGTCTTTTCCAAGTCCATCCGGGTCGCCGGCGACGAACTGGACAGCGCCATCATCAACTACATGAAGCGCGCCTACAACCTCCTCATCGGTGAGCGCACCGCGGAGGAGATCAAGATGCGTGTCGGTTCCGCCTATCCGCTCGACGAAGAACTGACCATGGAGGTCAAGGGTCGCGACTCGGTGGCCGGTCTGCCCAAGACGATTCACATCACCTCCCAGGAAATCCGCGAGGCGCTGGCGGACACCATCGCCTCGATCGTGGATGCCGTGCGCGTGACCCTCGAGCGCTGCCCGCCCGAACTTTCGGCCGACCTCGTCGACCGCGGTTTCATCATGGCCGGTGGCGGAGCTTTGATCCGCGGTATCGACAAGTTGCTCAGCGAAAAGACCGGGCTGCCTGTTATCGTCAGCGACGATCCGCTTTCCGCCGTGGCCAATGGCACCGGGGCGGTGCTGAACGACCTCTCGTGGTTGATGCAGAACGTGTGAGGAATTTACGATCGACGATTTACGATTTACGAATTCGACGGCACCAGCCGCAGCAATCGTAATTTGTAAATCAGAATTCGTAAATCAGCCGTGCCCTTCAAGCGCTTCGATCAGAGCAGACCTTTTCTCACGCTCGGCCTTGTCGTCGCCGCCTGGCTGGTGCTGCCCGTCGCCGTCAAGACCTTCACCCGGGCGACGTTTTTCGAGCTTACGGCGCCGATGGCCGTCGCGGCTTCTTACGCGCGCGATCTGCAGGAATATTGGAGCCTCCGGCTCCATTCCAACCACGAACTGATCGAGGCCGGCCGCGATCTCGCCCGGCTCAATTCCTCCTACGAATTTGCCGTGCAGCAAAACTCGGAACTCCAGGCGGAGATCTCCCGCCTGGAAAGCGTTCTCCGGCTGCCCTCGTTCACCGAATACCGCTACGAACACGCGCGGGTCGTGCGACGCGATTTCAACGGCTGGTGGCAGCGCATCGTCATCCGCAAGGGCCGGAATTTCGGCATCGCCGTCGGCGCCCCCGTCGTGTTCACCGGCGGCGTCGTGGGCCGCGTCACCGAGACGAGATTGACCACCGCCGTCGTCGAATTGATCAGCAGCCCCAACGTCCGGCTGGCCGGCGTCGTCGAAGGCGACTCCCGCCCCATCGCCTTCCAAGGCGGCATCAATTCCACCTTCGGCCCGCCCATGGGTATCGTTGAAAACGTACCGCTCGACATTCTGCTGCGCTCGGAATCGCCGAAACGGTTAGTTACCTCCGGCCTGGGCGGCGTTTTCCCCCCGGGACTCACCCTCGGCGTCGTCACCCGCCTCGAACTCGGTTCCGACGGTCTTTTCCAATCCGGCCAGGTGAAGCTCGACGAGCGCCTCGGCTCGCTCACGGAGGTCACCGTCCTCGTGCCGCTAAACCCGGAATAAGTCGTAAGAAATGCGCCGCACGCTCATTTTATTTCTGGCGCTCCTCGTGCTCTGGGGCGTGGTCACGCAGGTGAACCATGCGGTGACCGGCTGGCGCGTGTACGTTTTCGTCGGGGGACTCTTCGTCGCCTATGCCGCCCTCACGCAACCGCTGCGGCCGGGCCTAGCGACATCGCTCCTCGCCGGGCTCGTCTTCGATGCGAACGCCCCGGCCGAAATCGCCGGCACGCACACGCTGCTTTTCGCCGCGGCGCATCTCGCCGTGGTCAAGCTCCGCGATCGGGTGCCGCGCGACGATACGATCGGCCGCGTGGTCATCGCCCTGCTAACCAACCTCGCATTGTTTCTCGCCTTTTCGTTCACGCAAATCGGTCGCGCCCCGGTCCCCGCCGCCGCGTGGCCCCGCCTGCTGGCCGATCTCGTCGTCTCGCAGGTGTTTCTCGCCCTGGTCGCTCCGTGGTACTTTGCGCTGCAAACCCGCGCCCTCGTGCTTGCCCGCGTGGAACGCGACAATTCCGCCTGACCGCCACCCGCTTTCCGTCCGACTCCCGCACCAGCATGGCCACGTCCGACCGCAATCTCGCCGATCGCTCCGGCGGCATGGTCGTATCGCACAAGGGCTACGATCCGCGCCTGATTTCGTTTTACTTCATCGTGTTTACCCTGCTCGCCACGCTGGTGGGCGGCCTGGCCTACCAGCAGCTCTCCCTCGTGGGCCACTACCACGAGCGCGAACGCATGCAGAACCAGCGCCGGATTCTCGTGCCCGGCCCGCGCGGTAATATTTACGACCGGAACGGCACGGCCCTGGTGACCAACAAATCCCGCTGGGTGGTCGTCCTCCATCTCGACGAACTGCAAAGCGAGTTTATCCGCGAGGCCCGCATTATCCGCAAAAACTACAATGACGCCGGCGACAAGGATCTGCCGACGCGCGATCAGTTCAACCAGCTCGCCCGCGTCACCGTCGCCCAGCGTTATCTCGATCAAGTCAACGCCATCCTTGGCCGCGACTTCAAGGTCGACCGCGCCGGCCTCCAGCATCATTTCCGGCGCAAACTGCTGCTGCCTTTCACCCTCGTCGACCGGCTGGAGGACGCCGACTACGCCCGGCTCATCGAACGCCTGCCGGTCAAGTCGCCCCTCGATGTCTACGCCATCGCCGTGCGGCACTACCCTTACGGCTCGGCCGCCGCCCACACCCTCGGCTACGTCCGGGCCAACGACGAAGTCGAGGCCGAGGATTTTCCCGGCGACGATCTCACGACCTTCAAAATCAAGAGTACCATCGGGCGCGACGGGTTGGAGAAACAGTTCGACGCCCAGCTCCAGGGCGAGGCCGGCGGGAGCATCTATCGCGTCGACCCCGCGGGCTACAAAATCAACCCGCCTCTCCAGCAGAAAAAACCGAAGCAGGGAAAAAACATTGTCACATCACTCGACATCGACCTGCAGATCGAGGCCGAGACGGCGCTGGGCGACCAAACAGGCGCCGCGGTCGCACTCGACGTCGCCACCGGCGAGGTGCTCGTGCTCGCCAGCAAACCGGATTTCGATCTCAACAAGTTCTCGCCGCGCGCCAGCGCCGAGATCGTGGCCGAGATGAATGAAAAGGGATCGTGGACGAATCTGGCCCTGAATGGATTTTACCCCCCGGGTTCGACCTTCAAGATCCTGACGACGATCGCGGGCCTCCGCCACGGCACCCTCAGGCCCAACCAACCCATCGTTTTTTGCGACGGCCACTACATGGTCGGCAACCGCTCCTACCCCTGCGATGTCGGCCATGGTCACCATGGCGACGTCCTGCTGCGTGATGCGATCGCGATGAGCTGCGACATCTACTACTATAAAGCCGGAGAACTCATGACCCCCAGCGTGCTGGCCGCCGAGGGCCGGCGCTTCCGGCTCGACCGGCCGACCGGGATCGAGCTGCCCAATGAACAGCGCCGTATGATCATTCCCGACCCGGCGTGGAAACAACGAGAGCGGGATGGCAAATGGGTGCCCGGCGATACGGCCAACACCGCGATCGGGCAGGGCTACGTCCTGGTCACCCCACTGCAAATGGCATGCTTCGCCGCCGCCGTGGCCCGCGGCGAAGTATTCACCCAACCCACACTGATTCACGATCCGCAGGCGAAACCCCAGCACACGGAACCGATCGGCCTGACGCCGGAACAGCGCGCTGCACTGGTCCAAGGCATGGTCGGAACCGTGACCTTTCCGAAAGGCAGCGGACGCACGCTGAATCTGGCCGCCTACAAAGTTCCCGGCGTTTCCGTCGCAGGGAAAACGGGCACCGCGCAATTGCGGATCACCAAGGATGGCAAGACCGGCAATATCAACCTTGCGTGGTTCATCTGCTTCGCCCCCGCGGAAAAGCCGGAAATTGCGATGGCGGTAGTCGTCGTCGGCGACACGATCGGCGAAGATTTCTACGGCGGCACCAATGCCGGCCCGATCGCCAGCGCCATCTTGAAAAAATATTTCGAGAAAAAGAACGCGCCGACGCGACCGCTGCTCCTGCCCCGCAAGGCACTGTAGCCGCCAGCGCGAAGTTTCCCGCCCGGCGGTGGCTACTGGTAACCGAGCGCCTTCGCGACCGCTTCGTTCGTGATCCGGCCGCCGGCCGTGTTCACGCCGCGCGCCAGCCCTTCGTGCTCCAGCAGGGCCCGCTTCACGCCGTTGCGCACCAACAGCGCCACATAAGGCTCCGTCGCCTGCGTGAGCCCCAACGTCGAAGTCCGCCCCACCAGCGCCGGCATGTTCGGCACCGCGTAGTGAATCACCCCGTGCTCGGTATAGACCGGGCGTTCGTGCGACGTCGGCCGGATGCTCTCGATACAGCCGCCCTGGTCGATCGCGATGTCCACGATCACGCTGCCGGGCCGCATCCGTGCGACCATCTTCCTCGTCACCACCGTCGGCGCCTTCGCCGCCGGGATCAGCACCGCCTCGATCAGCAAATCCGCGTCGGCGACCTCCGCTTCAACATTGGCCGGATTCGACATCAACGTCACCACGCGCCCCCGATACTCCCCATCGAGCGCCTCGAGTTTGCGCGTATCGAGGTCTAGCACCGTCACCCGGGCGCCCATGCCGGCCGCCATCTGCACTGCATGCGTCCCGGAATTGCCCGCGCCTACCACCACGACATGGCCCGGCATCGTCCCGGGAATCCCGCCGAGCAGCACGCCTGATCCGCCGTGTTGCGACTGCAGGAAATAGGCGCCGATCTGGATCGAGAGCCGGCCGGCGATCTGCGACATGGGTTTCAACAACGGGAAACTGCGGTCCGCGCCCTCGTCGGTTTCATAGGCGATGCCGAGAATGCGCTTTTTTATCAGCACCTTCGTCAGCTCCGGGCCAGCCGCCAAGTGCAGGTAGGTAAAGAGGGTTTGCCCTTCCTGCAGCAGACCGAACTCCGCCGGGAGCGGCTCCTTGACCTTGAGGACCAGATCCGCCGCACGCCACACCGCCCCGCCTCCGTCACAAGGGTCGCCCCGGCCGCGCGATACTCCGCATCCGTGAAGCCCGCAGTGTGCCTCGCCGATTTCTGCACCAGCACCTTCGCGCCCATCGACACGCAGCGCCGGCAAAAGCTGGGCGTCATCGAAACTCTCGTTTCACCGATTTTGATTTCGCGGGGCACGCCGATGATCATGACCCCGAGCACAAGACGCCGCCGCCGCGTTGGCAACGCCACACGCGGTGGACCGCGCCGTTGCCGGCGCTTTCGCTCGCTTCCGCCCGTCGCGCCGCCCACAACCGCGCGTGATGGGCAAGACGCTCAACCTCATCGCCGCCTGTTCCGAAAACCGTGTGATCGGCCGGAACGGCCGGCTGCCTTGGCGGATTCCGGAAGACATGGCGTTTTTCCACCGGGCAACCGCCGGCCACATCTGCGTGCTCGGCCGGATTTGCTATGAGACCTGGCCGGGGGCCCGGGCCGCGGGCCGCCGCCCAGTCGTCGTCACCCGCCGGCGGGAGCTCGAACAGCCGGGCGTGCAGGTGGCCGCGACGTTGCCGGATGCGCTCGCCCGCGCCGAGGCGCTGCCAGGCGAAATCTACCTCTGCGGCGGCCAGCGCATTTTCGAGGAAACGTTCGCGTTAACCCGCCCGCTGCGGCTTCACCTCACGCTCATTCACGCCGAGATCGCCGGCGACCGGTTTTTCCCGGAGTGGCGGCAACCCGCCTGGCGCGAGACTGCCCGCCGCGAAAGTGCGGACGCCAATTTTCGCTATACTTTCCTGACCCTGGAACGCTAGGCGGATTCAGCAGCGAGGCGCACCCCGGCCGGGTCTCACTTCCGCGCCGCGTGAGCCCGTCCCGTTTCGATATACTTCTCCGCCCAAGGCCGCAGGCTCGCGAGCTCCGCTGCCGTCAGCGGCCGCACCACTTTACCCGGCGACCCGAGAATCATCGATCCGGGCGGCGCGATGAAACGCTGCGTCACCAGCGTGTTCGCGCCGACGATGCAGTGGTCGCCGATCTGGGCCCCGTCGAGCACCGTCGCGCCCATGCCGATCAGGCACTCGTTGCCCACGTCACAGGCGTGGATGATCGCGGCGTGGCCGATGGTGGTGTAGTTGCCCACGCGCACGCCCAAGTTGTCGGCCAGGTGCACGATGGCCCCATCCTGCACGTTGGTGCCCTCGCCGATGACGATCGAATTGATGTCGCCGCGCAGCACCGCGCCATACCACACGCTGCTCAGGACCCCGAGCGTCACATCGCCGATGACCGTCGCGTTCCGCGCGACGAAAACCGCGCGGGCCGTGTCGGGGGTTTTTCCAAGGTATTTCGCCAGGCGGTCTTGCAAGGTCATCGCGGACCACCCAGCGCAAATCCCCGGCCCGGTTCAAGCCAATCCCACCCGCATCGCGCTCCCCAACCCTCCCGCCCGACTCCTCTCCATTCCGCTTTGTCATCTCTTCGTTTACATCTTTAGCTTCCGGATGAACTGACCCTCCACCCCTGTGAACCGGCCCGCCGCTGGGGAGAAAATCCGCTACTTCTCCTTTTCGTAGGGCACGCCGATCGCGCACGGCGCGACGGCCTTGCCGACGAAGCCCGCGAGCAGCAGCACGGTCAGCGCGTAGGGCAGCGCGAGGATGAATTGCACCGGAATCACTCCGACCAGCGGCAACGCCACGCCCTGCAGACGCACGGCCAGCGCATCGGTGAACGCAAACAGCAAACAGGCGCCCAGCGTCGGATAGGGTTTCCATTTCCCGAAAATCAACGCCGCCAGCGCCAGGTAGCCCTTGCCGGCCGTCATGTCGCGCGTGAATCCGGCGCTCGCCGCCGTCGAGAGATACGCGCCCGCGACGCCGCACAGCACCCCAGAGAGGATGACCGCCTGGTAGCGGAGCCCGTTGACGGAAATGCCGGCGGTTTCGACCGCGTGCGGGTTCTCTCCCACCGCGCGCAGCCGCAGACCAAATCGCGTCCGGTAAAGCAACCAGGCGCTGAATGGCACCAGGGCCGCCGCGAAATACACGAGGAGATTATGTCCGCTCAGCAGCTCCGCGTAGAGCAACCCGGGCAACGGGTGCTCGCGCGCGGTTTGGGCCCACGGCCACACCAGGCCGGTGAAGCGCTGCGCCGGCCCGTCGAGCTGCGGGGTCTGCCCGCCGAGGTTAAACCAGGCCAGCGCCAGCGTCGGCCCGAGGCCGGCCACCATGATCGTGATGGCCATGCCGGCCACGACCTGGTTGCCGCGATGGGTGATGCAGGCGAAGCCGATCAGAAGGGCGAGCAACACCGCCGTCGCAATGCCCGCACCCAAGCCGAGCCACGCCGAGCCGGAGACGGCCGAAACCGCGGCCGAGGCAAATGCCGCACCGAGCATTTTTCCCTCAAGCCCGAGATCGATGACGCCCGCCCGCTCCGAAAACATGCCGGCCAGCGCGGCGAGGAGCAGCGGCGTTGCCACCCGGATCGTCGCGGCGACCAACAGGACGAGGAGCGTGTAGGTCTCCACGTTAGTTCGCCTCTCCTTTCCGGCTGAAACGCGCCCATGCCGCCGTCAGCGGGGCGCGGAAAACATTTCCCATCGCCCCGCACAGGAGAATCACGAGCCCCTGAATCACAACGACCATGTCGCGGTTGATCCGCGGCATGTCGAAGGAGAGCTGGGAGCCGCCCTGATAGAGCGCACCGAACAACACCGCCGCAAGCAGGATGCCGGCTGGGTGGTTGCGGCCCATGAGCGCGACGGCGATGCCGACGAACCCCGCTCCGCCCGGAAAATCGATCAGGATCCGGTGCTGCGAACCCAGCAGTTCGTTGAGCCCGAGACAACCGGCGAGCGCACCGGAAAGCAGCATTGCACCGAGGATGACGCGCGGCGGCGCGATACCGGCGTAGACCGCGGCCTCGGCGTTCCCGCCCGCCACGCGCAGGGCGTAGCCCCACCGCGTGCGCCAGATGAAAACCCACACCCAAACCAACGCCACGAGTGCCAGCCCGAAGGCGGCATTGAACGGGGTCGCCGCGAAATTGATCCCAACCTTCGCCAGCAACTCGTGGATCGGGGGCATGAAGGCGTTGGCGCCGAACTCACGCGTCTCTGGCGATTGCTGGCCGGGTTTGATCAGCACGTTGACGAGCAGGTAGG
The DNA here is from genome assembly GCA_947442255.1 of Opitutia bacterium. Next base: position 12,821 of record CANEVO010000002.1, on the reverse strand, counting down.
TCATCAACGCCGACGCGATGAAGTTGGCCATGATCGTCGTGATGACGATGTGACTGCCACGCCTCGCCTGCAGCCAGGCCGGCAACAAGGCCCAGCCCGCGCCGAAACCCGCCCCCGCCAGCACGGCCACCGGCAGCACGACCCACGCCGGCGCGTTACCGAGCCAAAGCGCGACCAGCCCCACCCCGAGTCCGCCGATGTAGGCCTGGCCTTCGGCCCCGATGTTGAAAAGCCCCGCATGATACGCGACCGCCACCGCCAGACCCGTGAAAATGAAGTTTGTCGCGTAGTAGAGCGTGTAGCCGATGCCGTCCTGCGAACCGAGCGAACCGGCGACCATGAGTTTGAGCGCCGTCCAGGGACTCTCGCCCAGCAGCCGCACGAGCGCGCCGGACAGCACGAGCGCAACGATGAGGTTGAGCACCGGTAGCAGCCCGACCTCCGCCCAACGCGGGAGCTTCGCCGGCGCGCTCACGCGGGCCCCTCCCCTTTCACACCCGCCATCATCAGCCCGATCTTTTCATCGGTCGCCTCGGCGCGGGCCAGCTCGCCGACCATCTCTCCGCCGGCCATCACCAGGATACGGTCGGCGAGCGCGAGGACTTCCTCGAGTTCGACCGACACCAGGAGCAACGCCTTCCCCGCGTCGCGCAGTGCCACGAGACGCTGGTGAATGAACTCGATCGCGCCGATATCCACGCCGCGCGTCGGTTGGCCGATCAGCAACACGCGCGGGTCGCAGTCGATTTCGCGCGCAAGCACGAGCTTTTGCTGGTTGCCGCCCGAGAACGCCGTGATGCGCAACCCGGGCAACGCCGGGCGCACATCGTACGCCGCCATCTTCTTCTCGCACTCGGCCCGGATCGCCGCCGCACGCAGCCATCCGCCGCGACTGCTGTAGGCCGGGCGATCATGATAGCCGAGGATCGCGTTGGCCTCCGCCGAAAAATCCGCCACCACGCCCATCCGCAGCCGGTCTTCGGGCACATGGGCGAGCCCGAGCCGGCGGCGCGCCCGCGGATCGAGTTGTTCCGCCACGAGGTCGTGGCCCGCCAGCAAAATGGAGCCGCGCGACGGCGCGCGAATGCCGGCCAGCGCCTCAAGCAACTCGGACTGGCCGTTGCCGGATACCCCGGCGATGCCCACGATCTCACCCGCGCGCAGGTCGAAGCTGGCCTGCTTCACCCGCGCGACGCCGAGCCGGTCCCGCACCTCGAGATCGCGCACCGCCAACAGGGTTTCACCCGGCCGCGCCGGCGCCTTGTCGACCCGTAACAGCACCGCCCGGCCGACCATCTTTTCCGCCAGCTCGCGGGGCGAGGTCGCGGCCGTCGCGACTTCGCCGACCACGGCGCCCTGCCGCATCACGGTGACACGGTCGGTGATGGCCATGATCTCGCGGAGCTTGTGCGTGACGAGCACGACCGATTTTCCTTCGTCGCGCAGCCGGCGGAGCATTTGGAAAAGCGAATCCGCCTCCTGCGGCGTGAGCACGGCGGTCGGTTCGTCGAGGATGAGCACCGCCGCGCGGCGGTACAAAGCCTTCAGAATTTCAACCCGTTGTTGCAATCCGACGGACAGTTCACCGACCACGGCATCGAGCGGCACCTCCAGCCCGTAGTCGCGCGCCAGCTTTTCCAGCTCGCCGCGCGCCCGGGCCAGTCCGCCGGCCAGCCGGGCGCCACCCTCCACGCCAAGGATCACGTTCTCCAGCACGGTGAAATTCTCCACCAGCATGAAGTGCTGGTGCACCATCCCGATCCCGGCGGCGATCGCGTCCTGCGGCGAATGCACCTCGATCCGCCGGCCGCCCACGAAAATCTCCCCCGCATCCGCGCGGTAGAACCCGTAGACGATGCTCATCAGCGTGGACTTGCCCGCGCCATTTTCTCCGACGAGCCCGTGGACGCTGCCCCGCCCGACGACGAGCGAGATCGCCCGGTTCGCGTGCACCGCACCGAAGCGCTTGTCGATGCCGCGCAACTCGAGTGCGGGCGGAGGGACTTTGGGTGGTTCAGCCACGAACGAGTGCGACTCGACACGATCGCCGTCCGCTCTGCAATCCGTCTCCACACCCGCCGCAGAGATCCGCGGCGCGTTGCCGGTCAAGCCGCCACGACCCGCGGGGGTCAGGGCGACTTGTATTCCGAAATCTTCAGCTTGCCGCTGATGATGTCCGCCTTCGCCGCGTTGAGCTTCGCCTCCATCTCCGGCGTGATCAGCCCGCGGTTGTGCACGTCGAGCGAGTAATCGACGCCCTCCTCCTTGAGTCCCAACAACAGCTGGCCGGCCCGCCAGTTGCCTTCCTTCGCCGCCATGAAGGCGTTGTAGACGGCCACGTCCACGCGTTTCACCGCCGAGGTGAGCACGCTGCCCGGATGGAGGTAGTTCTGGTTGCTGTCGCAACCGATGCTGAGTTTACCCCCGTCCTTCGCCGCTTGCATCACGCCGATGCCGGTCGCACCGGCGGCGTGGAAAATCACATCAGCGCCACGGCCAAACTGGCTCTTGGCCAGTTCCGCGCCCTTGGTCGGATCGCCCCACGCGGCGGGTGTCGTGCCCGTCATGTTTTGAAACACCTCGGCCGCCGGGTTCACGAAATGCACGCCCTCGATATACCCCAGGGCGAACTTGCGGATCAGTGGAATGTCCATGCCGCCAACGAAACCGACCTTACCGGCCTTCGAAGCCATGGCCGCCGCCATGCCGCACAAAAACGAAGACTCCTGTTCCCGAAAAATCACCGATTGCACGTTCGGCAGATCGACCACCGCATCGACGAGGGTGAACTTCACGTTGGGAAACTGCTTCGCCGCCTTCTCCACCGCGGAGGCCTGGGTAAAGCCGATCGCGACGATGATGCTCGCGCCGCGCCGGGCGAACTGGGCCATCGCCTGGTCGCGCTGCGCGGCATTCGTGATCTCGAACTCCCGGTAGGCGATGCCCGTGTCTTTTTTGAATTTTTCCGCTCCCTCGCTGGCCGACTGGTTGAACGACCGGTCAAACTTCCCGCCGAAATCGAAAACGATGGCCGGCGAAAAATTGATGGCGGCGGCCGCCCGGCCAGCCGCCGCGGCGGGCAAACCGGCGGCGAGCGCGAGAAGGAGTCGGGGAAGATTCATTTCAATGCACGAAGTTCAGGGCAAAACGCGGCCGACGCTGCGAAAAAGCCGGCGCTTAATCAATGTCCTAACCGGCGCCGTGCCGCTCTCGCCGCCGAGCGGCGGCAGCGGCCACTCCGCGGCGGAGAGCGCGCACGTTTGCAGCGCCAGCCCCAGCACAGCCGGCCAAAGCAGCTTCCGTGTCACGGCCGGTTTGAGTCGCGCCCCTTGCTCCGGCCGCTTCAAGCCACGGACACGGGAGTAAGATTCCAAATGTCGCGGGCGTATTCCCGAATCGTCCGGTCGCTGGAAAACTTGCCCATGCGCGCCGCGTTGAGAATCGCCATTTCCGCCCATCTGGCGGGATCGCGATAAGCGGCGTCGATCCGCGCCTGGCAGTCGCTGTAGGCGCGGAAGTCCGCGAGGACCATGTAGGGATCGCCGCCATGCAGCAGGCTGTCGTGCACGGCGCGAAAGGAACCGTGCTCGCCGGGCGTGAAGTAGTCGCTGCCCAGCCAGTCGATGACCGCCCGGAGTTCCTCGTCCCGCTGATAATAGTCCCGTGGATCGTAACCCCGGGACCGCAGGGCATCGACTTCGTCGACCGTCATGCCGAAGATGAAAATGTTCTCCGGTCCGACCTCCTCCTGAATCTCGACATTGGCGCCGTCGAGCGTGCCGATGGTCAGCGCGCCATTGAGCGCCAGCTTCATGTTGCCGGTGCCGGAAGCCTCCTTGCCCGCGGTCGAGATCTGTTCGGAAAGGTCCGCGGCGGGAATGATCTTCTCCGCCAGCGACACCCGGTAGTTGGGCAGGAATGCGACCTTGAGTTTGCCGTTGATGCGCGTGTCCGCATTGATCCGGGCGCCGATGACATTGATCGCGCGGATGATGTTTTTCGCGAGATCGTAACCGGGCGCGGCTTTCGCCGCGAAAATGAAAACGCGCGGCACCATGTCGAGTTCCGGCTGCTGCAGCAGCCGCCGGTAGAGCGCGATGATGTGCAGCAGGTTCAGGTGCTGCCGCTTGTATTCGTGAAGCCGCTTCACCTGCACGTCGAACAGGGCGTCAGGTGAAACCTCGAAGCCGCATTCCGTCCGGATGGTCGCGGCGAGGTCGACCTTGTTGGCGCGCTTGATGGCCATGAATTCGCGCTGGAAAGCGGCGTTACCGGCGAACTTCTCGAGCCCGCGCAACAGGTCCAGATCCCGGGCCCAGGCGGCGGAGCCGAGCTTCTGGATGATGAGCGCCGACAATCGCGGGTTGCTCTTGAGCAGCCAGCGCCGGGGGGTGATGCCGTTCGTCTTGTTCTGGAATTTTCCCGGATAGAGGGCGTCGAACTCGGGAAAGAGCTGTTTCCTCAGCAGGGCCGTGTGCAGCGCGGCGACCCCGTTCACCGCATGGGAGCCGACGACCGCAAGGTTGGCCATGCGCACCATCTTGTGCCCGTTCTCCTCAATGAGGGAACAGGCGCGCTTTTTAGCATCGTCGCCCGGCCACTTCGCCTCGACGGTCTGCATGAGCCGCGAGTTCATGTCGTAGATGATCTGGAGATGGCGCGGCAGCACGCGTTCGAACAGCCGCACGCCCCACTTCTCCAAGGCCTCGGGCATGAGCGTGTGATTCGTGTAGCCGAAGGTCCGGGTGACGATGGCCCACGCCGCATCCCAGGTGAGATCGTGCTCGTCGAGCAGGATGCGCATGAGTTCCACGATCGCAATGGCCGGATGCGTGTCGTTGAGCTGCACCACCACCTTGTCCGCGAAGTTCTCCCACGTGTTGCCCGGGGTACGCACATGGCGGCGGATGATGTCCCGCAGCGAGCAGGACACGAAAAAGTACTGCTGCACGAGACGCAGTTCCTTGCCGTTCTCGGTCTTGTCGTTCGGATACAGGACCTTTGACACGGTCTCGCCCACGGCCTTTTCCCGCACCGCGTCGACGTAGCCCCCGCTGTTGAACGCCGCGAGGTCGAAGTCTTCGTTGGCCTTCGAGGCCCAGAGACGGAGCAGGTTGACGGTCGTCGTGCCAAATCCGGCCACCGGGATGTCGTGCGGCACGCCGAGCAGCGTCTTCGTCTCCACCCAGCACGGCCGGTAGTTGCCCCGGTCGTCGAAGACGTTTTCCACCCGTCCGTAGAGTTGCACCGGCTGGGTGTATTCGGGCCGCACCACCTCCCAGGGATCGCCGAACACGTTCCAGTTGTCCGGATGCTCGACCTGGTTGCCGTTGACGAACGCCTGCTTGAAGAGACCGAACTCGTAATAGATCCCGTAGCCCAGCGCCGGGTAGTCGAGCGTCGCGAGCGAATCGAGGAAGCAGGCTGCCAGCCGGCCGAGGCCGCCATTCCCGAGGCCCATGTCGACCTCGGCGTCCCGGATCGTTTCGAAGTTCTGCCCAAGCGACTCGAGTGCACTCTTGGCCGGGGCAAACAGATCGGTCGCGAGCAGGTTGTTCCCAAACAGCCCGCCCATCAGATATTCCAGCGAGAAATAGTAGAGCCGCCGGACGTTCTCGCGGTTGTGCACCACCTGCGTCGCGATCATCCGCTCGTGAATCGTATCGCGCACCGCGAGCGCCGTCGCCACCCACCAGTCGTGGGGCGTGGCCGATCCCATGTGGCGGGCCAGCGTCGAGACGAGGTGCCGCAGGATGAGCGAACGCAGCACGTCGACCGGCAGATCCTTCGACGGGTTGGTATGATGGATCGCAAACGGTTGAAACGGGGCCGTGCTCCCGCCCGAAGCCGGACTGTCTGCCACGGCGGGAATCGAAGGTGAGGAGAGACGGGATGGGCGCGCGCTCGGCATTTGAATAGGTGGATGGATTAAAGCCCGCCGCCCTCGCCAGAGCGAGCGCAGGATCTGCCAATTTTATCGGCACATTCGACCGGCGGAACAGCCCGGACCAGAGGGTCTGGCCGCTATTTCTGGAACCGTCGCGCCAACTCGCCGTGGTTCAACTCGATGTAGGTCGGGCGGCCCGCCGGACTGGTCAGCGGCGTCCGGGTCGCAAAAAGTTGTCCCACCAGCGTCCGCAACTCGCCCTCGGTGGCCGTCGCGGCCAACCGCACCGCCTTCGCCGCCGCGAGCCGGGCCAGTTCCTCGCGCGCAAGTTCGACGTCGCCGTCCGGCATCCGTCCGTCGCGAAAGGCGCCGAGCAGGTCCCGCAGAAACGGCTCGGTATCGGCGGCCTCCATCCAAGCCGGCACCGCCTCGATCCGAAAAAAATTCCGGCCGAATTCCGCCACTTCGAAACCGTGGGCGTGGAGAAATTTCCGCCGGTCGAGCAACAGCGCCGTCGCGATCGCATCCAGTTCCAGGGGCAGCGGCAACAAGAGGCGCTGGCTCGGCACCGCGCCGGCGGCAAACTGCTCGCGCAACCGCTCGAACCAGATGCGCTCGTGCGCCGCCCGGCGGTCGAGCAGGACCAGCCCGGCGGCGGTTTCGAAAAGCACATAGTTCCCGTGGGCGAGCCCCACATAACGCCACGACGGCGCCAGCGGCACGATGCCCGCCGGCGGCGGGCGGCCGGAAGCGGAGGGGATCGGCGTCGGCGCGGACAGCGGCACCGATGCCGGGGACGGCCGTTCCGGCCCCCTCGGCGTGGCGGACGTCGCAGACAGCGTGCCAAGGTCGGCGCGCGAAAGTGCGGGGAGGGCCGCCCATCCGGCAGCGGCAGCCGGCGCCCGAAAATCGACCGGCGGTGGGCGGGTTTCCGTCAGCCCCGCCGCGGGACCACTCAGCTCCCGCAACCGCTGCAACACTGCGCGAATCACAAAGCCTCTCACCTGCGGCTCACTGCGGAAGCGCACTTCGCGCTTGGCGGGATGCACGTTGACGTCGACCGCCGCCGGATCGCACTCGAAGAAAACGAACGCCAGCGGGTAACGCCCCTTCGGCAGCGATTCGTGGTAACTCTCGATCAGCGCATAGTTGAGCGTGCGGCTTTCGACCGGCCTCGCATTGACGAAGACGATCATCTCGTGCCGCGTCGCCCGCCCCACCCCCGGCCGGCCGATCAGCCCGCTGAGCCGCAGCCCGGGCTCCACCGCTTCCAGCGGCACGACCGCCTCGGCGATCTGCCGGCCAAAAATTTCCCCGATGCGGTCCGCGAGTGTCGAGCACTCCGGCGAGCGGAAAATGACCCGCCCGTCCTCGACCAGGGTGAAGGCCGTGTGCGGACACGCCAGCGCGTAAAGCCGCACGCACTGCACGATGTGCGCCGCCTCCGTCTGGTCCGTCTTGAGGAACTTGCGCCGCGCCGGCACCGAATTGAACAGGTGCGTGACCTCGATGCGCGTGCCGACCGGCCGGCCGCATTCGCGCACGTGCACGAACTTTCCACCATTCACGAGGATCTCCGTTCCCGTGTCGCTACCCGCCTCCCGCGTCTGCAGCAGAAAGCGCGACACGCTGGCAATCGACGGCATCGCCTCGCCGCGGAAGCCGTAACTCGCGAGCCGGTCGAGATCGTCCGCCTCCTGGATCTTGCTCGTGGCGTGGCGCTCGAGCGCAAGCAGCGCATCGTCGCGCGCCATGCCGTGGCCGTTGTCCTCCACGCTCATCAACGAGCGCCCGCCATGACGAAACTCGACCTCGATGCGCGTCGCCCCGGCATCGAGCGCGTTTTCGACCAGTTCCTTCACGACCGCCGCCGGCCGCTCGATCACCTCGCCCGCGGCGATCTGATTGGCAACGCGGTCGGAAAGGATGCGGACCTTGGGCATGGGTGGATGGCGAAGGGCGAAATTATCGGGAACGCGTCCGCTGCAGCACTAGCCGTCGAACCGCAATCACGTTCGTTTCCACTATCCGCCTCGTTTCGCGTGTCCGCGACCGCTCACTTGAGCGCTTTCTGCCAACGCGCGAACTGCTTCGCCACCTGCTTCGGCCCGGGCATGCCGGTGCCGGTGCGGTTCGCCAGGGCCCGCTTGAGATCGAAGACGTCCGCCCAGTCCGCCCCAAAGGCGGCGTGCACGCCGCGGACGTCGTCGGTCGAGAGCCGGTTGAGCAGCACCTGCTTTTTCTCCGCCAGCCGCACCACCGCGCCCACGGCGTGATGCGCGTCGCGAAACGCGACGCCCTGCAGGACGAGATAGTCGGCCAGATCCGTCGCCAGCAGCGCGGGATCGGCCACGGCCGCCGCACACCGGTCGCGATGCACACTCAGGCCGCCGAGGGTGCCGGCCAGCACATCGGCGCACAGCGCGGCCTGGTCGAAGCTGTCGAACACCGGCGGCTTGTCCTCCTGCAGGTCACGATTGTAGGTCAGCGGCAGCCCCTTCGTCAGCGTCAGCAGCGTGTGCAGGTTGCCCTGCAACCGCGCCGATTTGCCGCGCAGCAATTCGCACGAGTCGGGGTTTTTCTTCTGCGGCATCAGCGACGAGCCGGTGCAGAACGCATCGGGCAGCTCCACAAATTTGAACTCGGCGCTGCTCCAGAGAATCAGGTCCTCCGCGATGCGCGAGAGGTGGACGCCGAACAGCGCGCACGCCCCGGCGAATTCGATGAACACGTCGCGGTCCGCCACGGTGTCCATCGAGTTTTGCGTGACCTGAGGCCGGCCCTTCGCGTCGACGAACCCGAGCGCCCGCGCCGTGAACTCGCGGTCGATGGGCAGCGTCGTCCCCGCGATCGCGCCCGCGCCGAGCGGACACCAGTTGGCGTGCGCCGCGACGTCCGCAAACCGCGCCCGGTCGCGCTCCAGCATTTCCAGCCACGCGAACAAATGATGGGCCAAATACACCGGCTGCGCCCGCTGCAGGTGTGTGTAGCCCGGGATCAGCACGTCGCGATTCGCCGCGGCCACCGCCAGCAGCGCACGCTCCGCCCCGAGCACCTTTTCCTGCAGCACGCCGCAGGCGTGTTTGAAGAACAGCCGCATGTCGGTCGCGATCTGGTCGTTGCGGCTCCGTGCCGTGTGCAGCTTCGCGGCCGCCGGCACCCGCTTGGTCAGCGCCTGCTCGATGTTCATGTGCACATCCTCGAGCTTGGTGTCCCACGTGAACTTGCCGGCCTCGATCTCGACCAGGATCGCATCGAGCCCCGCGTGAATCGCACCGCGCTCCTTCGCGGTGATGAGCCCGACATGGGCCAGCATCGCCGAGTGGGCCTTGCTTCCCACCACGTCAAAGGGCGCGAGGCGGCGGTCGAACGAGACGGACTCGCTGAACTGCAGCATCAACTCCGCGGGGCCGGTGGTGAACCGTCCGCCCCAGGTCGCATGGGAAGGCTTGGCCATAGCGGCAAGAGATGACGGCCCGGTCCCGCGGCGCGCAATGGGAAAAACGGCGGGGGGTGAGGCTGCGGCGGGCGGGCTCCGTTCTTGCGGCGTCGCGGCGGGGTCGCACAGTCGCGCCATGTTGCGCCCCTGGCTCGCCGTTCTGCTCTCCGTTGTCGCCCCGGCCGCCGGCCGGGCCGCCGCGGAGAACCCGCCGCTCGCGGCCTTCGCCCGGGCGGAGGTGGCGCCCTCGAAAACCTCCATCTACGTTGGCCGCGTCTCACTGACGATGCCCGCGTTTGTCCGCCACGGCGGCACCTACGAGTCGAGCTACGCCGCGAACGTCTTCCCCTACTTTTTTTTCAACGAGGCCGGCCGCCTGCACATCGAGGTTTCCGACGACCAGCTCCGCACGCTCGCCCGCGGCGAGGCGATCGACTTCCAGGGCCGCGGCGTGCGCAGCGACGGCACCGAGCGCCCGATCGAGGGCAAGGCCACCCCGACCGATGCGCAGGGCGGCCGCCTGAAGGTGCGCGTCTTCGTCTCCACGCGCACCCAGCTGATCTTCAACACGACCTACCGCTGGGCCGGAAAGTAGCGCCCCGCGCGCCGGTCATTTTTCCGCCCAGTGGAAGACGACCGGTTTGTCGACCGAGGGATGCAGGCTGTGGTGGACCGGACAATTTTGCGCGATGTCGGCGAGCAGGCGGGCCTGCGGGTGGGACTCCGGAATCGGCATCCAGAGTTGCGTAGCGAGGCGCACGATCCGGCGCGGCGCGGCGGTGGACATTTCCTTGGTCACCTCGAAGCGCAGCCCGCGGAGTTCGACGCCGTGCTTCCGCGCGACGATGGCCATCGTGGTGGCAATGCAGGAGCCGAACGACGTGGCGACGAGGTCCGTGGGCGAAAACGCCTCGCCGCGGCCCTGATTGTCCTTGGGGGCATCGGTGGCAAGCGTGGTGCCCGAGGGTTCGTGGCGCGCGCTGCAATGCAGGTCGCCCTGGTATTCGCCGGTGATTTTAACCATAAAAGTAGTTCAACCTCAGAAATGACGCCGCGCAAAGGCATGGCCGGAACCGACCTTCAAGTAACGCTCAAACGACAGCGCCTTTTCGCGCTCACGAAGGGCGACATAGGGCACGAGACGCCAGGGTCTGCCGGCAGCCGTGTGCTTTGATTTACCGGCGTTGTGGTCGGATAACCGTTTCTTCAAGTCATCCGAAACCCCGAGGTAGCGCCTGGACGGATCATCTTCGCCCTCGAGCAGGTAAACGGTGTGCAGCGCGGTCGGCGATTCCGCCTTCCTCCGCTAAAGCACAGGGCATACTTCGCGAGAGAAATCCCTGTCCGAAGCTCCCAGTAGTCTGGCGTGCCATACGAAGCTCGACCGGCAACGCCGGTCGAGCGAAGTATGGCGCGGTGGAGGTGACTCGAACACCCGACCGGCGGTTTAGAAAACCGCTGCTCTATCCAGCTGAGCTACCACCGCAAACCCACGCTGCACGGCTACCCACGCCGGCCGCGACGGACAAGGGAAATTCGCGGAGGCGCGATCCAAGCTCTTCCAATCGCAAGCCCTGCCGACGACAGTTTGAAGATCAGGTCAGGCCTGCTGGAAGACGAAGTGCCGCTGCGCAAAATCCCGAATCGAGTTTGCCGTGGCTCCCGCGCCCACCTAGTAAACCTCACCCCGTCCCCTTTTTCCCATGTCGACTTCGTACTCCTTCATTCGCCTGCCCCGACTCGCACCGCTTGTCCTTGGCCTCACGCTGCTGGCGTGGATAGCGCATCCCGCGGCCGCCGCCAACCGCCCAACCGAATCGCGCCTATTCCGGGCGGGCGCGGCCGTCAGCGACATCACGCCCGAGATCGGCCAGTTGATCATCGGCGGCTTCAGCCCGACCGGCATCAAGCACATCCACGACAACCTGCACGTGCGGGCGCTCGTGCTCGACGACGGCGCGCAACGCCTCGCGCTCGTCGTGTGCGACAGCATCGGGCTGCCCAAGGAAGTTTGCGACGAGGCCAAGCGCCTGACGCAGCAGCTCACCGGTCTCGACCGCGCCCACGTGCTCATCGCGGCCACGCACACGCATTCCGCCGGCTCGGCCGGCACCGAGATTTCGATGGGGCCCAACGGCGGCGCGGTGGAGCCCAAGCAGGCCATGGATCCCATCACCGGCCGGCCGACCGTCGGCCGCGTGGCCGACTACCAGCATTTCATCGCCAAGCGCATCGCCGACGCCGTGCAGCGGGCGGTTACGCAACTCGAACCCGCGCGCATTGGCTGGGGTCGCGGGCAGGAACCCGGCCAGGTATTCAACCGCCGCTGGTTCGTCGGCGAGGAGGCCAACCGCCACAACCCGTTCGGCGGCGTGGACCAGGTCCGGATGAATCCGCCGGCGGGTTCGCCCGACCTGATCAAGCCGGCGGGCCCGACCGATCCACAAATTTCGATCCTTTCGGTGCAGGCGACGGACGGACGCCCGCTGGCGCTGCTCGCTTCTTACTCGTTGCACTACGTCGGGGGCGTGCCCGCCGGCGTCGTCTCGGCCGACTACTTCGGCGTGTTCTGTCGGCGAATCGGGGAACTGCTGGGCGTGGATCGCGAGGACGGGCCGCCCTTCGTCGGCATGTTGGCCAACGGCACGAGCGGTGACGTCAATAACGTCGATTTTCGCCGCAAGGCCAGCCGCCAGCCACCTTTCGAGAAAATGCACCAGGTGGCAAACGCCGTCGCCGCGGAAGTCTATCGGGCGTATCAAACGATCGAACATCAGGACTGGGTTTCGCTCGATGCCCGCTACGAGGAGCTCAGCCTGGCCTCGCGCCGGCCGACGCCGGAGATGGTGACACGCGCGAAAGAGGTGCTGGCCCAGCCGGCGGGCACGAAAGGCTGGCATCCGCAGGAGCGAAGCTATGCGAACCGGGTGATGCAGAAGGCCGCCGGGCCGGCCTTCGTCGATTTTCCGCTGCAAGCGGTCCGGATCGGCGACCTGGCGATCCTGACGATCCCGGCCGAACCTTTCGCCGCCATCGGGCTGGAGTTGAAGGCAAAAGCGCCCTTCAAGCAGGCGTTCACGATCGGGCTGGCCAACGCCTACTATGGCTACCTGCCCACCGACGACCAACACCCCCTCGGCGGCTACGAAACCTGGGTGGGGACGAACCGGGTGGAAATCGGCGCGGCGACGAAGATCGTCGCCGCCCTCCTTCGCCTCGCCGGAGAAATCCAGCCGAAGTAAACGGCCACCGCATGCCGCGGTTCGTTCACCGGCCAGCGCCGCCGCAAAAGCCCCGGCAGAGCAGGATTTTGCAAGTGCGGGAGAGATTTTCCCGGCACTTTGCATCGCCATCGCTTTTCGCTCTTGACCGTGGCGATTTTCGCTCTGTGATCCGCTCCCTTTCCCGTTTCACGGGGTGGTAGCTCAGTTGGTTAGAGCGTCTGCCTGTCACGCAGAAGGTCGCGGGTTCGAGTCCCGTCCATCCCGCCATTTT
>CANEVO010000001.1 GCA_947442255.1 Opitutia bacterium | reverse complement strand
TCCGCACCGCTTCGTCGCGGAAAAATCTTTACCAATCCCAAGCTCCGGGCCGGGCCGCCAAGCCGGTCCATCCCTCCGCTTGGAATTGCCAACCGCCACCGCAGTCATCACATCAACCCGAGCCAAAGACTAACACTCCACCTAGCCCAGTTTTCGGGACTCGCTCACCCTTCGTCGACGAACTTGCCATCGATGTAAATCTTCATCGAGCCAGCCTACAATTGTGTAAAAGTTTTGTCGAGTCCGACGCAGGGAAAATCTGCTTGTGCTGCCGTTTTTTCGCCCAAACTGTTCATTCCGTCGCCCGCGTCTTTCCGTCGTTCCCCATTCCCTTATGCCCCTTATGCCCCTTATGCGCCACCCATCCGGCCGGACCGCAGGATTCACTCTCATCGAGCTCCTGACGGTCATCGCAATCATTGGTATTCTTGCGGCCATCATCATTCCGACCGTGGGCACGGTCCGTGAAAAAGCCCAACGCGCGGTCGACTCGAACAACTTGCGGGAAATAATCAAGGCGGCTCAGATCTATGCCGGCGATAACAACGACCGGCTGCCCGATCTCAGGACCATCCCCGCGACGGTCCTGACCAACGCCACCCAGGCGCTACTGTGGCCTGGCATTCTTGCCCGCAACAACATCCTGACCGATGCTACGTTTTGGTTTTCCAAGAGCGATCCCTTCTTCGCCGGCACGTATCCCGTTTCCATCCTGAATACCACCGATGCCACCAAGCGCACCCTCGATACGACGTTCGCGGGCAAGTCGCTCGCCTGGGAATTTGCCAGCGGGGTCAAGATGAGTGACGGTGCCGCGATCCCGCTCGTCTGGACCCGGGGCCTGCAAACCACCGGCTCATGGAGCCTCACGAGCGGCGTCTACAAGGACGTCGGTGGCTACGTCGGCTTCCTCGGCGGCAACGTCGCTTTTTACAGCACCACCGGTGCGAACGCCACTGCGGGCATTTTTACTTCGAATAATAGCGCGCGAAAAACGAACAGTATCCAGCAAGCCGTGCCCCTGACGGGCTTCATCTATGGCGTGCCTCCGACCGGGACCGGCGCCGGTACGATCATCGGTCGCGCTACCGGAACCGCCGCGACCCGCGGCCCCTGAGCCGGGGACCAAGATTCCTCGGCTGCGCCCGGTCGCATTCGCGGCCGGGTTTTTTATTTCCCGCTTTCCACCACCGGCCTCCGCCGTCCATTTTCCGCCACCAACATGCCGTCCGCCGCCCGTCCTGAGCCCTCCAGCGCCCTGCGCCCACCGACCTATGTCGTCGGTCACCGCAATCCCGACGCCGACGCGATTTGCTCCGCCATCGCCTATGCTGCCTACAAGGAAGCCCGCGGCGAGCGGGGTTACATCGCTGCCCGCTGCGGCAACACCAACGCACGAATTGACACCATTCTCGCACGTTTTCGCCAGCCCCTGCCGCTTTACCTGAGCGACGTATCGCCTCGCGTCCACGACCTGATGACGCCGAGTGTCGTCTCCGTTTCAGAAAACGCCACTTGCGCGGAAGCGCTGGAACTCATCGATCGTCACGAAGTCCGCATCCTTCCCGTCACCGGGCTGAACGGAAGGCTCATCGGCACCGTCTCGATCGCCCATCTCGGCAGCGTTTTTACTCCGCGTGTCAGCGAGCCCCGCCTGATGCGACAGGTGAACACCTCGCTGGCCAACATTGTCCGGGCCCTCCGCGCCCGCGCCGTCCATCTCGCCGAAGAAAACGTGGTGGAAGAACTTTATGTCCGGCTCGGCACCATGGACATCCGGACGTTCTGGACCATCTCCGAGCGCGAAAATATTCCCGCCCGCCAGTCGCTGGTCATCGTCGGCGACCGGCGCGACATCCAACGCCGGGCCATCGAGCTCGGAATCCGCGGGCTCATCATCACGAGCAACCTCGATGTCGATGCTGAGACCGTGGCGCTGGCGAAGGCCAAGGGCGTCAGCCTCATCATCAGCCCGTACGATTCGGCCACCAGCGCCTGGGTCGTCCGCACCGCCTCGACGATCGAACGCGTGATCGAGCGCAAATTCAACACCGTCTCCGCCGACGTGCGTATTACAGACATCCGGAAGAATTTCGGCTCCGGGTCCACCCATGCGCTTCTGGTCGCAACCGATGAGGGCGTGCTCACCGGAATTCTCACGAAGAGTGACATTCTCAAGCCGGTGAAAACCCGTCTCGTGCTCGTCGATCACAACGAGCTCTCCCAGGCTGTGCCGGGGGCCGAGGAAGTCACCATCGCAGAGATCATCGACCACCACCGGATCGGCGCGCTGCACACGGCGCAGCCCATTCTCTTCATCAATGAACCGGTCGGATCGACGTGCACGATCGTGGCTGATCTCTTCCGCCGCGACAATTTGCAGCCGTCGCCGGAAATTGCGGGTATCATGATGTCCGGGCTCATCTCCGATACCCTGCATCTCAACGGCCCGACCACGACCGGGAAGGACGCAATCCTGCTTGCCTGGCTGGCGGAAATATCCGGCGTGAACTCGAAGGAGCTCTCGGACCAGATCTTCAACTCCGGTTCGGTCATACTCGCCAGTGCACCCGACAAAGTCGTACGCTCCGACTTCAAGATCTACGAGGAGGAAGGCGTGCGCTTCGCCGTTTCGCAGGTTGAGGAACTCGGTTTTGGCAATTTCTGGCAGCACGCTAAACCCATCGCACAGGCCGTGCAGGACCTGCGCGACGACGAACGCCTGACCTTTGCCGCGCTGCTCATCACCGACATCAACACGCAAAATTCGCTCCTGCTGGTGAAGGGCGATGCGGGGCTCATCCGGCGCATCGGCTACCCGCACGTGGAGCAAGATGAAATCTTCGACATGCCGGGAGTGGTCAGCCGTAAAAAGCAGTTGATTCCATACCTCTCTGGCTTGCTTAAGGAAATGGCTTCCGATGGGGCCCTGCCGACCGGCCGGACAGCCTCACGGTTCAGCAAGAAGAAGAAAAAGTAGCCAGGAGGTCTGCGGCGTTGCCGGTTGTCGCCCGCGCCGGCGGGTCGATTCCAACCCGGTTCGGAATTCCGCCATCAAGCCGCCTCAGCTCAAATGTGAATCGCCTCGCCCACCGTCGCCGCCGCCGCCTCCATCAGGGCCTCGCTCAGCGTCGGGTGAGCGTGGATCGACTTGTGTACTTCGTCGACCGTTGCCTCCAGGTTCATCGCGAGCACGTATTCCGCGATTAATTCCGGTGCCTCGTGGCCGAGGATGTGCGCGCCGTAAATCTCGCCGGTCTTCGCGTCGCTGACGACTTTGACGAAACCCTCGGCATCGCCCGCGGCCACCGCCTTGCCTGACGCCGTGAAGGGAAACTTGCCCACTTTGTAGGCCAGGCCTTTTTCTTTGCAGGCTTTCTCGGTCAGGCCGACGCTGGCGATCTGCGGCTGGCAATACGTCGCTCCCGGAAAGATTTTAACCCGGCCCGCGTGGTGGTGGCCGAACATAGCGTTGACAGCGTTGGTGGCCTCAAAAGTCGCCACGTGCGCGAGCCAGGGCGGGCCGATGATATCGCCGGCACCGTAGACGCCCTTTACGCTAGTCTCGTAGTTCTCGTTCACCTTCAGGTAACCGCGATCGAGTTCGAGCTTCAGTTTCGACGACACCGCGCCTTCGAGGTTGGGCACAAGGCCGATCGCAACCAGCAAGGTTTCGGCCTCGAGTTCGAGGACGTTGGGTTCCCCGCTTTTCACTAGGGTGAGTTTCACCCGGTCTTTCTGGACCCGCACATTTTCCACCTTGGTGCCAACGTGCACCGTGATCCCCTGTTTCTCGAACGAGCGGTGCAAACCCTTCGCGATTTCTTCGTCCTCCACCGGCACGATCTGCGGGAGCATCTCCACCAGCGTCACCTTCGTACCGAAGGCGTTGAAAAAATAGGCAAATTCGACCCCGATTGCGCCCGCCCCGATGATCACGATCGATTTCGGGGGCGATTTCCGGGGCATCAGGGCCTCCCGCGACGTCATCACCCGCTCGCCGTCGACCGGCACGTCGGGCAGACGCCGGGGTTTCGCCCCCGTTGCCAGGAGCACGTTCTTCGTCTTGAAAAACTTTCCCTTCTCCGCGCCGTCCGTGATTTCCACGATGCCCGGCACCGTGACCTGCGCCCGGCCGACAAAATAATCGACATTGTTCTTCCGAAGAAGGAACTCGATCCCCTTGGCCATGTGCCCGGCCACGCTCCGCGAGCGTTCCATCACCTTGCCAAAATCGAAGCCCGTGTCCTTTGCGACGACCCCAAACGATTCGGCCTTGGCCAGTGACCGGTAAAATTCGGCGCTTTTGAGCAGCGCCTTGGTCGGAATACAACCCCAGTTCAGGCACGTGCCACCGGCGCGTTCCGACTCGATGCACGCGACTTTCCGGCCCAGTTGCCCGGCGCGAATTGCACCCGCGTAACCGGCGGGTCCACCTCCAATGACGATGAGATCGTATTCCGCAGTTTCAGCCATTTGGCCACCGTCGCACGCGGCCGGAAACCGTCAAATGCAATTTGAAATCTCTTCCCACCGGCGGCGCATCCGCTCATTCGCGCGTCAGATATCGATCACGTCGTCGGGTTTGCGAGGCGGCGGCGCCGGAGGTTTCGTCTTGCCGCCCCGCATCAACGAACTCACGAGCAGGTTTGTGATACTCACCACCACGGACCCGCCGAGCGCCGGCCAGAATCCGGCAACGTGAAACCTTTTCACGATCTCACCCACAAACAGGAACAACAAGGCATTGATCACCACCACCCCCAACCCCATAGTCACGATGATGAACGGCAGTGTGAACAGGACCAGCAGCGGCTTGAGAATCGCATTAAATAAACTCAAGAGTAGAACGACCGCGACCAGCGTCATCCCGTCTTCACACGTGATTCCGGCAACGATTTTCGTCGCCAGCATCACGCCCAGCGCGAGCACGATCCACCTCGCCAGCAGTTGCAGCATCGCCGAGTTCATTACGTAAGGCCCCAATTTCCAACCCGTTCGAGCGCCGCGCAATGAAAATTCTAATCGTGCAAGATTTCCTGCGGAGCGGTGGCACCGAACGGCAGGCTGTACTACTGGCCAACGCATTCGCCGCCGCCGGCCATCCCGTGACGCTGCTCACGTTTCGCCCCGGCGGACCGCTCGAAACCACGGTTGCGCCCGGCGTGCAGCGGCAGGCGCTGCAACCGTTTGACACCGGACTTGATTGGTTCGCCCCGGGACTCACCCGCGCCGCCGCCCGTTTGCATCCCGCCATCATCCTGTTGATGGGCCGCATGGCCAACTGTTACGGCCGCTTCATCGTCCGGGGACTCCGGCATCGGTGGCCGCAAACCGCGGTGGTGGGCACCATGCGAACGGGCAAGAAACTCCCCTGGCTTTTCCGGCGTTCGCTGGGCGCGGTGCGGCACGTCGTGGCCAACAGCCACGAAGCCCGCGCCGCGCTGGTCCGGCAGCATCTCGTTCCGCCGGAGCAAATCTCGGTCATTCACAACTCGCTGGTTTTTTCGCCCGCAGACGTGCCGGACCAGGCATCGTATTCCCGCCGTTCGACGCTTCGCGCGGAACAGGGGGCCACGGACACGACCACGGTGCTGCTCTGCGTGGCCATGTTTCGACCGGAAAAAAATCAACGCGAGCTGATCGAAATCGCCGCCGGCCTCCCCACCGGCGCCGACTGGCAGCTCTGGCTCCCCGGCGACGGACCCGCCCGAAAAGCCTGCGCACAACTCGCCGCGGCAAAAAATCTCAACGCCCGCGTGAAATTCCCAGGTTTTCACCGCGATCCTTCCGCACTTTACGCCGCCGCCGACGTCGCCGTTCATGCCTCGTGGAGCGAAGCGCTCTCGAATTTTCTGATCGAGGCTCAGGCGCACGGCCTGCCGGCGGTCGCATTCGAGGCCCAGGGCGTCCGCGAATGTTTTGTGCCCGACCGCACCGGCTGGGCGATTGCCCGCCACGAGCACGAAGCTTTTCGCACCCGGCTCCTGCGCCTGATATCCGACTCAGCGGCGACCCGACCCGCGCGGGCCGCCGAGGCCCGGGCTTACGCCCGCCTGACATTCGATCCCGAGCGACAAGTTGCCGCCTACCTCGATTTGCTGCAAACGCTGTCCTCACGCCCCGCGCCATGACGAACCAACAGCGCACCGACCTGATTGAGAAATTTATTCGCGAGCACAAATACGCGGATCTCCATACGCTGGCCGGACGCTTCGCCGGTTCTTTGTCCACGGTCCGCCGCGCACTGGACACCCTCGAAGCTCAGGGCATCGTGCGCCGCCACCATGGCGGGGCTTCGCTGATCGAAACCGATGCACTGGCACAGGAATACGACTTTATCTCGCGCAACCAGCGCCACCCCGACGAAAAATTCGCCATCGCCAGCCTGATCGCGGCCCACGTGCAACCCGGCATGACAGTGATTCTCGACGGAGGGAGCACGACCTACGCGGTTGCCCGCCTGCTCGTCGAGAAACGGCTCCAAATTATCACCAACTCGCTGCCCATCGCCTCGCTTTTCGGCGAGATCGGCAGCGTCGAAACGATCGTCACAGGAGGCAGCATTTACAGCCGCCTCGGGGTGCTCGTGGGGCCGTTGTGCGAGCAATCCTTCGAACAAATCCACGCCGACGTTGCGATCCTCGGCGGGGCGGGCATCACCGAAAACGGCGTGTGGAACCACAACGCCCTGATCGTGGCAGCCCAGCGCAAGATGATCGGCGCCGCCGAGCGCACGATCTTCGCCCTGGACAACTCGAAATTCGGCCGCAGGGCGTTGAGTCTGACCGCGCCGTTCAGCGGGCATTTCACCATCGTGACCGACACGCCACCGGCGCCGGCCGTCGCCCGGGCGATCCACAGCGCGGGCGCCAAACTTACGCTCGCCGAGAAGAAGCGGGCCTCCCGGCATTGATCGCTTGCCCGGGCCATGTCCGGAGGCCTGCGCTTTTGGCCACTGCCCGTCGCCGATAGGTTGCGACGGCAATGGTATCGTGTCCGGTGGGTTGCATTCCCCTCCTCTCTCCGCTTCGTGAGGCCCGTGCGTTCTCCCGTCCCACCTTCCGCCACCGCGAGCCTCGAATGCATCCGGCTGCGCGGCGTCCGACAGAATAACCTCAAGGGCTTCGACCTCGATGTGCCGCTCGGCAAATTCATCGTGGTCACCGGACTGAGCGGCGCGGGCAAATCGTCGTTGGTCTTCGACACCCTGCACGCCGAGGGTCAGCGCCGGTACGTCGAAACGTTCAGCGCCTACACCCGGCAATTTCTCGACCTCCTCGACAAACCCAACGTCGACTCGATCGAAAACATTCGGCCGTCCCTCGCGATCCAGCAGACCAACACGGTCAAGACGTCGCGCTCCACCGTGGGCACGATGACGGAGCTCACCGATTTTTGCAAAATCTGGTTCAGCCAAGTCGCGGAATGCTTCGATCCGGCTACCGGCGAAAAAGTCGAGGACGACAACCCGCAGACGATCTGGGAAAAATTGTCCGCCGCCCACGCCGGCCACACGCTTGTCATCGCCTTTCAGGTCACGAAACCCGCCAACCTTACGTGGCCGGAGATCCTGAAGAATCTTAAGACGCAGTCCTACGTGCGCGTCCTCGCCTCCGGTGCCGGCAAGCCGGCGGCAACCGGCCCCGCGGTTCACCGTATCGACGATCTCCTGACCGACCCGAAGCCGCTGGCGGATGCCGCGCACCTTTTCGTAGCCCAGGACCGCGTAACTCTGGACGCCGACCAGAAAGCACGATTCCTCGAGGCGGCCGAGACCGCGCTGCATTTTAGTCACGGCGAACTCTTCGCCTTTCACGAAACCACTGCCGGCCGGTTCGCAGAGAGCGGCCACTATTCACGCGGCCTGCATTCCCCGAAGACCGGCCGTTCGTTCCGCGCCGCCACGCCCGCGCTGTTTTCGTTCAACTCCCCTCTGGGCGCATGCCCAAAATGTCGCGGGTTCGGACGCGTCATCGAAATCGACTACCGCCTCGCGATTCCCGACCAGTCGCGGTCGATCGACGACGGCGCGATCAAGTGCTGGGAGGGCGCGGTCTACCGGGAATCCCTCGCCGACCTGCGGGTATTCGCGAAGAAACGGAAAATCCCCACCAACGTCCCGTTTGCCGCGCTGACGCCCGACCAGCGCGCGTTCCTCGTCGACGGTGAGCCGGGCTACGGGGAGGAGAACGGGAAAACCTGGCCGAAGTATTGGTATGGTCTGAAGGGTTTCTTCCGGTGGCTGGAGAAAACCACCTACAAGATGCATGTGCGGGTCTTTCTTTCGCGCTACCGCGCCTACAATCCCTGCCCTGACTGTGGCGGCCAGCGGCTGCAGCCCGAATCGCTTTGCTGGAAATGGCGCGGCCGCACGCTGCCCGAACTCTACCAACTGCCCGTTTCCGATCTGATTGCCGCCCTGCGGGACGCGGCGCCCAAGTCGGGCGATCGGCAGTCGGAACTCGCCTACGAGTCGATCGTCACCCGACTGCGCTACCTCGAACAGGTTGGCCTCGGCTACCTTACCCTCGACCGCACTTCCAAGACCCTCTCCGGCGGCGAGGTCGAGCGCGTCAATCTGACGAGTTGTCTGGGCACTTCATTGATCGACACGCTGTTCGTCCTCGACGAACCGAGCGTAGGTTTGCACCCGCGCGATATCGACCGGCTGATCGCCATCGTGCGTTCGCTCGCAGACGCCGGCAACACGGTCGTCGTCGTGGAACACGACGAGGCCATGATTCTAGCCGCCGATCACGTGATCGAAGTCGGCCCGGAACCCGGCAGCCGGGGCGGCCACATTGTCTTTCAGGGCACGGTGCCGCAGATGCTCACCTCGAGCCGCAGCATCACCGGCGCGTATTTCTCCGGCCGGGAGACGGTCGCCACCCCCGTCGCCCGACGACTCGTCGTGGGCCCCTCCAGCGATCGTCCCGTCGCCTGGCTCACCTTCAAGGGCGTCACGAAGCACAATATTCGCGGCCTCGATTTCCGCCTGCCCCTGGGTCGTTTCGTGTGTCTGAGTGGAGTCTCCGGTTCGGGCAAATCCACCCTGCTCGACAACGTCATCCATCAAGGCCTGCTCGCCCAGCGCCACCAACTCACGGAGGATCCCGCGACGATCGAAGCCATCACGGCGGACATCCGGATCGGTGAAATTGTTCTCGTCGACCAATCTCCGCTCTCGCGGACTCCCCGATCGAATCCAGCCCTCTACACCGCGGCGTGGGAGCTGATCCGCGAACTCTACGCCCAAACTCCCGCCGCCGAAGCTGCGGGTTTCAGTCCGTCCTCCTTTTCCTTCAATAGCGGCGACGGGCGCTGCGATCACTGCCTGGGCCTTGGCTACGAGCGGGTCGAGATGCAGTTCCTCTCCGACGTATTTGTTCCGTGCCCGGTGTGTGAAAGCCGCCGCTTCAAACCCGAAGTCCTCGCCATTCAATGGCACGGCCACTCCATCGCCGATCTTCTCGCCACCAGCGTCTCCGACGCCCTCGTACTGTTCGCGGATCACGTGGCCATCCGTTCCCGTCTGGCCAGTCTCGATTCCGTCGGCCTCGGTTACCTCACGCTGGGCCAGCCGCTCAACACATTGAGCGGCGGCGAATCCCAACGCCTCAAGCTCGTCCGCTATCTCAGCGGTTACACGGGCGATGCCGGCGAAACAACCACCGCGGCCTCACCCGCAAGCGGATCGGACCGCGATCCTGCCGGCGCGCTGCTGCTGCTCGATGAGCCGACCACGGGCCTGCACCGCCACGACGTCAAGCGTCTGCTCACCGTCCTGCAGGCACTGGTCGATCGCGGCCACAGTGTCGTCGTCATCGAGCACAATCTCGACGTTTTGAAATCAGCCGACTGGCTGCTCGAAATCGGTCCCGATGCCGGCGCCGCCGGGGGCCGGATCGTCGCGGAGGGCACGCCGGAATCCGTCGCCACCGCGGCAACCGCGACGTCGCCGTTCTTACGAACTGCGCTCACCGACGGCGCCGGTCAGATCCTCGCCGCCGCGGAGTCGCCCGCACCTTACATCGTGACCGCCGCGCCGCTCACCCAGCCCGCCTGTCTCACGATTACCGGCGCCCGGGAGAATAACCTCAAAAACCTTTCGCTCACGATTCCACACCGCCAGCTCAACGTCGTCACCGGCGTTTCGGGTTCAGGCAAATCCACCCTCGCCTTCGACATCGTCTTCGCCGAGGGCCAGCGCCGTTTCATGGAATCGATGTCGCCCTACGCGCGACAATTCGTCGAACAACTTCCCCGGCCCGCCATTGACCGCCTCACCGGGATTCCTCCCACGGTGGCCATTGAACAGCGCGTGACACGTGGTTCCCGCAAATCCACCGTCGCGACGATCACTGAGGTCGCGCAGTACCTGCGACTGCTCTACGCCCGGCTCGGGATTCAACATCACCCGGACACCGGCAAACCAGTCAAGCCCCTGTCGTCCGGCGCGCTCAGGCAGTTGCTCGCCCGCGTGATGACTGGCCCTGCCGCGGGAAAAAAAGCGAAACACCTCTACCTCTGCGCGCCGCTCATTCGCGGCCGTAAAGGCCATCACCAGCCGATTGCCACCTGGATCGGCAATCAGGGCTACCCGCTGATGCGCGCCGACGGGCGGCTGACGCGTGTCGACACCTTCCAAAAGCTCGACCGTTACAAGGAGCACGACATCGAGGTGGTGGTTGCCGACCTCAAGACCGAAACCCGGCCCGGCATCGCGCTCGACACCGCCTTGCGTCTCGGCAAAGGCGCCTGCTTCCTACTCACACCGCGGAACGAAATCCTCTCCTGGTTTTCCACCACGCGCACCGACGTCGAAACCGGCGAGTCTTTTCCCGAACTCGATCCGAAAAATTTCTCGTTCAACTCACCCCGGGGCTGGTGTCCGGCCTGCCGTGGTCACGGACGGGTGTTCCCGTGGATGCTCGAGGCGAAGGACGAGGACGATCAGGATGACCCCTCAGCCCGCCTCCGGGAATTCGGCCTCGATTCCGCGGACGATCTTTCCGTCGAGGGAGAGTCTTGCCCGGAGTGTCACGGCGCCCGACTGAATCGGATCGGCCGCGCTGTGAAACTCCATTTCCGCGGCAAACAGCCTCCCCTTTCTCTCCCCGAACTGCTGCGCAGCACGCCTTCTCAACTCCTCGCCCACCTCCGCAATCTCGACCTCGATCCACGCGGCAAACTCATCGTGCGAGACATTGTGCCACAGATCGAGGAACGCCTGAAATTCCTCGATCACGTCGGCCTCGCCTACCTCGCGCTCGACCGACCGACCGAGACACTCTCCGGCGGCGAGGCGCAACGTATCCGCCTGGCCGCCCAGCTCGGCTCGAATCTCTCCGGGGTGCTTTACGTGCTCGACGAGCCCAGCATCGGGTTGCACGCCCGCGACAACGACCGGCTGATCGAAACGCTCGTGGCACTGCGCGAAAAGGGAAACACGCTCCTCGTCGTCGAGCACGACGAAGAACTCATGGCCCGAGCCGACAGCATCATCGACCTCGGGCCCGGCGCCGGAATTCACGGCGGCGAGCTTCTGGCCCACGGCACACCCGCTGAGATCAAACTCAGCGCCACCTCGCTCACCGGGCTTTTTCTGGCCAAGGGTATTCCTCACCCACTGCGCGGCGCATACCGGTCGGTAAACTCTCCTGCGCGCTCAGCGAAGCGCCAAGCTCGTTCATCCCGGAACGAAATTCCGGCCGGCGGCCCCCGCCCGCTCCAGTGTGATTGGCTGGAGCTGACTCACGTCACATTCCGCAATCTGAAGGGCTTCGATCTCCGGCTGCCGCTCGGCCGGCTGATCATGGTCGCGGGACCAAGCGGCGCGGGCAAATCAACGTTGTTCCGCGATGTCCTCTATCCTGCGGCCGCCTATGCGATCGCCGCGAAAAAATCCAGGCTCGCCGGCCGGAATTTTGTTAGAGCCACCGGTTTCACGGCTGACGAATCGTCAGCCGCGACACTTACGCCGTCGCTGCCTTTTGACCGGCTGAGCGGCGCGGATCGCTTCAAACGTGTGATCGAAGTCGACCAATCCCCCATCGGCAAAACCCCCCGTTCGACGCCGGCGACATATCTCGGCATCTTCGATCTTATTCGGCAGTTTTTCGCGTCCCTGCCGGACGCCAAAATCCGCGGGTACACGGCGTCCCGTTTTTCGTTCAATACCACGGGCGGACGCTGCCCGACCTGCGAGGGCGCTGGTCGCATCAAGCTGGAGATGGCGTTCATGCCCGACACTTTTCTGCCCTGCGACGACTGTCGTGGTCTGCGTTACAGTTCGGAGCTCGCCGACCTCACTTGGAAGAACAAGAGCATTGGCCAAGTCTTGCAGCTGACCTTTGAGGAGGCCGCTCAATTCTTCGATTTTCACTCCCAGCTTTCGCAGGTGTGCCGGCTGATGCTCGATTGCGGATTGGGCTATCTGACCCTTGGCCAGAGTTCGCCCAGTCTCTCCGGCGGCGAAGCGCAGCGCCTGAAGCTGGTGACCGAGCTGTCCACCGGTCTCGCCACGTATCGCGAGCGCAGCCGCGGTGAATCGCCGCGCAATCTTTATCTCCTCGAGGAACCGACCATCGGCCTGCACTTGAGCGACTGCGAAAAACTCATCCGCGTCCTGCATTCGCTGGTGGACCAAGGGCACACCGTGGTCGTAATCGAACACCACCTCGATCTGCTCGCCGAAGCCGACTACATCGTCGAACTCGGGCCGGTCGGCGGCCCCGATGGCGGTGAGCTGATGTATCAGGGCGAACTTCCCGGCTTGCTGAAAACGAAACATAGTCCAACCGCACCGTATCTGCGGGAAAAATTGCGGCGATAGCTCCGCGGTTTCGACGCCAGGTGCGAACTCCCGCGCCGGCTACCGCGGCATGGCCAGCCGGATCGCCTCAATCAAATCGGCGGCGTTGAGCGGCTTCATTAGGCAACCGGCGAGGCCCGCCAATGCGGTACTGCGGGAAATCAATAAGCGATTGAGAGCCCGTCATCAAAATTCGCTGCACCTGTGGAAATTGCCTCCGGGCCCGCGTCAGAAAGGCGAGGCCCTCTTCGCCTGGCATCAGATGATCGCACCCCACGACACCGTAACTCCGGGTGGCCATCATGATTTCTGCCTCGTTGGCGGAACGGGCGGTCTCCACGTCAAAATACTCCTTGATCCCCAATTCGAGCATGGCCCGAACCGGGGATGTCGGAGCCTCACGTGAGTCTCTTTCCGATGGCCCACTTTCGCCTTTCCCTCAGCAAAGCGCGTGCTTCACACTCCTGCTTCCTTCTGTCTTTACGTTCCCATTCCAAGCATGAACACCACCATCACCGCCATTACCGCCCGCGAGATCATCGATTCCCGCGGCAATCCGACCGTTGAAGTCGACGTGCGCCTCGCGTCGGGCCATCTCGGTCGCGCCGCTGTGCCGTCCGGCGCCTCCACCGGCGAACACGAGGCCATCGAGCTCCGCGATGGCGACAAGGCCCGCTACCTCGGCAAAGGCGTCCTGAAAGCCGTCGCCAACGTCAAGACGAAGCTTGCCCCGGCGCTGGTCGGGCACGACGCCTGTGATCAGGTCGGTATTGATCGCGCCATGATCAAGCTCGATGGCACAAGCACCAAGTCGCGGCTCGGCGCCAACGCCATCCTTGGCGTCTCGCTCGCCACCGCCCACGCCGCCGCCGCCGCTTTGGGCCAGCCGCTCTACAAGTACCTCGGTGGCCCCAACGCCAAGGTGCTCCCGGTGCCGATGATGAACATCATGAACGGCGGCGCGCACTCCGACGCCCCGATCGATTTTCAGGAATTCATGATCATGCCCACCGGGGCAAAGTCGTTTTCCGAAGGACTGCGTATGGGCTGCGAGGTCTTCCACTCGCTCAAGAAGGTTTTGAAGGAAAAGGGTCTAGCCACCGCCGTTGGCGACGAGGGCGGTTTTGCCCCGAAACTCGCGTCGACCGAGGCAGCGCTCGACGCGATCGCCCTCGCGGTAAAAAATGCCGGCTACAAGCTCGGCAAGGACATCAATCTCGCCCTCGATGTCGCCGCGTCCGAGTTCTACGTGAAGGAAAAGAAGAGCTACGTCTTCAAAAAATCATCGGGCGCCGTCCTGTCCGGCGACGACATGGTGAACTTCTACAGAAAACTCACCGCGAAATATCCGATCATTTCGATCGAAGACGGCTGCGCCGAAGGCGACTGGAACACATGGAAGAAACTCACCGATGCGATCGGCGACCGGGTGCAATTGGTCGGCGATGATCTTTTTGTGACGAACACCGAGTTCCTGAAGCGTGGCATCGAAACCGGCACAGCCAACTCGATTCTGGTGAAAGTAAACCAGATCGGATCCCTGACCGAGACCTTTGATGCCGTGGAAATGGCGAAGGAAGCCAACTATACCGCCGTCATCTCCCACCGCTCCGGTGAAACCGAAGACGTGACCATCGCCGACATCGCCGTCGCCACCAACGCCGGCCAGATCAAAACCGGCTCGCTCTGCCGCACCGACCGGGTCGCGAAGTACAACCAACTCCTCCGGATCGAAGAAGAGTTGGGCGCGAGCGCAATCTACGGCGGCAAGATGAAGGGCCTCTGAGCGCCCGTCGCTTCATTGCACGCATCGCCCATTTGGGCCGGTCTTCGACCGGCCCCTTTTTTTGTTCTGGGCGCGAACCCGCACCGTAAAACAGGTGGTCCAATCCCCTCGACTCCTGCTGTCCGCCTGCCACGATTGCTAATGGCGAATTCCATGAAAAACCGCTTGCTCACGATCGCCCTGCTCAGCGCCACCCTCGGATCGGGTGTTTACGCCGCGGATGAGGAAACCGCGCCCAAATCGCACATGAAAGAGGTGCTCCGGGCCCGCGCGGACGCAGAAGCCAAAAAGAAACCTTTGCCGCCCGCCCGCCCCACTCCGCCGGCAGCCGCTCCGACATCCAGCGCCGGCAAGTCCACGGCACCCGCTCCGGCTCCGGCCGAGCCGGTTGCTCCCGCTGAGCCGCAGCCGGTCGCAGCGGCCAAGCCCGTCGCCAATCCATCGGCCAAACCCGACGGCGATCCGGCGACGCTCCTGCCACAGGTCGAGGTGAAAAAGAGCCGCATCACCGAACTCGACCGTCAGCTCGCACTCCAGGAACAGGCCATCGCGCGTGAAAAGAAAAACCTCAAGTCGACCGAAACCGACAAAGCGCTGAACGACCCCAAGCTATCGTCCGTCCTCTCCATTTTTGGCGGCGAATCGAGCAAGCACCGTGAATCGCTCGCGCAGGAACGCGTCAACCTGATGGAATCGGAACGCGACTTGATCGAGGCCATCGCCCGCGCAAAGACAAAGGAAGAAAAGCAGGATCTGCAAAAGCAGCTCGACGAAATCAAAGCGACGCGTCGCGAGTTGGAGAAGCTGCGGCGTTGACCCGCGCCCGCTTCGCCCGGCCACCAGACTTCCCCTCTGCGTCCGGGAGTTTCAGGGCACCGTTTCGTCAGCTTGATGGTCGTCCGAGCCTTCATCCTCAAGGGCATCGAGCGCGTCTCCGACCGCTTGGCCGACGTCGTTTTTGGGCCGGTGCTTGAGCACATACGACGACGCGCCCAGCCGGACGGCCTCCTGCACTGTCTTCAAGGAACTCTCTGACGTGACGACGATCACCGCCGGATCAGGATCGAGCTCTTTCGCACGCTTGAGCACCTCCAGCCCGTTGATCAGCGGCATATTCACGTCGAGCAAAACAAGCTCCGGTCGATGCTGCTCAATCCCAGCTAGCGCCTGCTCCCCGTCTCCCGCCTCCCACGTCTGCTCGATACCAGGCTCCTTCAAAACGAGCCGCAGAAATGTGCGGACATGCGGCTCGTCATCGACAATCAGCGTATTCGTGGGCCGAGGCATCCCGCCATCATCAAAAAATCGGCGATGCCTTCTAGCCCGTCGTCAAACCGCCGCCGCCTCATTCGGCCTGCAGCAGGTAGCCCCGCAGATATTCGCTTTCGGCCATGGTCGCCAGCACCGGATGGTCCGGCGGCTGGTGGCACCATTCCAGTACCCGAAGCTTTCGCCGCGCATCACCCGCCGCTTCAGCCAACACGCCCCGAAGCTCGGCGTCCTGCATGTGATGGGAACACGTGTAGGTCGCGAGAACCCCGCCCGGAGCGAGCCGTTGGATCGCCCGGAGATTGATCTCCTTGTAGCCGCGCAAGGCGCCTTCGAGCGCGCTCTTCGATTTCGCAAAGGGTGGTGGATCCAACACGATCAAATCCCACAGCGGTTCACCGGCGCGCACGGGGTCATTGAACCAATCGAACACGTTGGCTACGGCAAATTTCGCGGCGACAGAATTGCGCGCGGCATTCCGCTGCGCCGCGGCGATCGCATCCTCCGCACTGTCGAGCCCCAGCACTTCCGTGGCTCCAGCCCGCGCCGCATGCAGCGCGAACGCGCCTTGGTTGCAAAAGGCGTCGAGAACCCGGCGCCCGTGGCAGTATTTCGCCACTGCCGCGTGCTGCGCGCGCTGATCGAGATAAAATCCGGTTTTTTGTCCGTGCTGCAGATCGAGCCAGTATTCCATGCCATCGATCGTCATCCAGCGCGGCTCCCAGACGCGACCGGACCGCGTATGCACCTCACCGGGCATTCCTTCTAGGCGCCGGATCGGTGCGTCATTTCTAAAAATAATCTCCTCCGGCTGGATCACTTCGGCAAGAATATCGCCCAGCACGGCACTGCGCTTTTCCATCGCGAAAGTTTGGATCTGCACGACGAGGGTATCGCCAAATTGGTCGGCCACCACCCCGGGCAGGTCGTCCGACTCGCTCCAAATCAACCGCCGTACGCTGCCGGCCGCCCGACGGGCCACGGCCCGCCGGACCGCTTCGCGCAAATACGCCGCGTCCAGCACCACGCGGTCGCGGCTCAGCCGGCGCCAGACAATTTGCGACTTCGAATTATAAATTCCCGTCCCCATGAACCTCCCGCTCCGGTCACGACATTCGACCGTTTCACCGTTGTGCTCCGGCGGCAGCAGCGTTTCGACCTCATTAGCAAAAACCCACGGATGGCCGGCGAGCACGCGGGCCTTGGCGTTCGGTCTAAGTTTGAGCTGGGGAGCAGACGATGACATCGCCGTCATCATCACCGCGGTCCGCCGGGACAGAAGCGAAATCGCGCTAAGGTCCGCAGCGGAACGCAAACCCCGCCGCCGTCCCCGCAACTACCGAACGCCGGTTGCCACCGGGGACGTCGTTTTGAAAAATGCCCACAATGCCTTCAGCTCGCCATCATCCATCTGCCAAAACGTGCGCGGCATCACAGGGTTCAGCTCCGTCCCGTCGGGCCGCATGGGGCGTGAGATTTGCCGCGAGCGGCCAGCTCGGCGGGCCAACTTCGATTTTTCCGCCCGAAAAATTGGTTCTATGGCAGCCGATGCAGCCATTCGCGACATAGCGTCCGCACTCGACTGTCACGCTCGGCGCAACCTCGCCTGGCCGCCAGTTGCTGGTGGTCAATTACCTCCGACGCACGTTTGATCTTTCTAATCGTCAGCAGCACTCGCGACACGGGGCCGAGCGCCGTCGGCACCCGCTCCCGATCGACCGGTGGCACGGTTTTGAAATACGCGATCAAGGCCCCGAGATCGGAGTCCGAGAAATGCGAATACTCGTCCGCGGGCATGATAAAAAGCCCGTGGTTGTCCGGCCCGACCCCATGCCGGATCGCCCGCACCCAATCCTCATCCTTAAAGGCCCCGGCCCGTCCGCCACAACCCCGGGTAAGGTTCGGTCCATACAAGGTGCCCGTCGCCCCGTCGCTGATGACTTTCGCGACGGCGAAATCCCGTCCGTGGCAATCGATGCAGCCGCGGGTTTCGGCGATGTATTTACCCCGCGCCAGCGCGGCCGTCTCTCCCGGAATGGAGACCCGCCGCACCGCAATGGCATACGATTTCTGGAGCACCGCTCCAATACGCCAACGAATCACCACCGCCGCCACGGCACACAAGGCCAGCATCCCGGCCGCGAAATAACCAAGAATCCAGAGAAGTTTTCGCATGGTGGAAAATTCCCGAACGAAACTCGGCCGCCGAGGCATTTTTTCCGCTTCCCACTCTGCCTCGCGCCCGGTTTGCTCTTCCGCTTCGCTCGTCATCCCTCTCCGCTCTTCCGTTCCTCTCCATGTCACCCGCCGCCGAAATCGCCCGCCGTCGCACCTTTGCGATCATCTCGCACCCCGATGCGGGCAAGACGACGTTGACCGAAAAATTTCTCCTCTACGGTAACGCTATCCATCTGGCGGGAGCCGTGACCGCGCGCAAAAACCAACGCGCCACCGCCTCCGACTGGATGGAACTCGAGAAACAGCGCGGCATCTCGATCAGCTCGACCGTCCTCCAGTTCGACTACACCGGGTACGCCGTCAACCTGCTCGATACCCCGGGCCACAAAGACTTCTCGGAGGACACCTACCGCGTGCTGACCGCCGTCGATGCTGCCCTCATGGTCATCGACGCTGCGAAGGGCGTCGAGACCCAGACGCGCAAGTTGTTTGAGGTCTGCCGCCGCCGGGGCGTGCCGATTTTCACGTTCATGAACAAGTGTGACCGCCCGACGCGCAATGCGCTCGAGCTGCTCGACGAACTCGAGGCCGTCCTCGGGCTGCAGTCCTCGCCCGTAATCTGGCCTCTCGGCAATGGTCCGTCGTTTCGCGGCGTCTTCGATCGCCGCACCCGGGAGGTCCATCTGTTCGAGCGCGTCCCCGGCGGAAAATTTCAAGCCCCGGTGAACGTCACGTCATTGGACGATCCGGCGGTGCGGGATAAGCTGGACGACTACACTTACGGCGAAGTGAAGGAGCAACTCGCGATGCTCGATGGCGCAGGCCATCCGTTCGATCTCGCCGCGGTGCAGGCGGGCCAGCAGACCCCGGTTTACTTCGGCTCCGCCGTGAACAATTTCGGTATTCAGCTGCTGCTCGACGGATTCTTGAAGGATTCGGTCCCGCCCCAGCCGCGGCGTTCCGCCACGATTTCCACCTTCAAGTCGGAGGCCGCGGATTCTCACGTGCCGGTGACGCACGACAAGTTTTCCGGCTTCGTCTTCAAGATCCAGGCTAACATGGATCCGAAGCACCGCGACCGCATCGCCTTCCTCCGGGTTTGCTCCGGCAAATTCGAGCGCGACACGATGGTGACCCATCAACGCACCGGTAAATCGGTCCGCCTCTCGTCCTCTCACAAGCTATTCGGCCAGGAACGCGAAACGGTCGACGAAGCCTGGCCTGGCGACGTCATCGGGCTCGTCGGTCACAGCGAATTCGGCATCGGCGACACGCTGACGGAGGACAAATCGATCGCCTACGACGAGATTCCCCGGTTTCCGCCCGAGGTCTTCACCTACATCTCGAATCCTAGCTCATCCGACGCCAAGAAATATCGAGCTGGACTGGAGCAGCTCCTCCAGGAGGGCGTCGTGCAGTCTTTTTCCGCCCGCAACGCCCCACCGGGCGCCACGTTGCTCGCCGCTGTCGGTCCGCTGCAGTTCGAAGTCGTCCAATGGCGCCTCCAGAGCGAATACGGCGCCGAATCGCGGCTTACGCCCACCCCTTGGACGATTCTGAAATGGATCGAGCCGCATCCGCTGCTGAAGGACACCTCGCGCCTGATCGTCGCCACCGGGGTCAGTTTCGGTGCCGACAAGTTCGACCAGCCCGTCGCACTGTTTCCGAACGAGTGGACGATGCGCTATTTCGTCGAAAAAAATCCCGAGCTCAAGCTGCACGACCTGCCGCTGGAGCAGACCCGGTAGGCCTCCGGGCCGCGGAGGCTTGCCATCACGCGCCCCCAAACTGGAATTGCGGTGCCACCGTTCCTTCCGCCCACCGCCCGCCATGCGTGAAAAGTCCGCTCCTTCCCTCGGCCGGCCGCGCCCGGTTCATCCCTATGCGTGGCTCTGGGAGCCGCTTGAGGCCGAGCCGACATTCGTGCTTCGGGCCATGTTCGGCGCGAAAGCCGCCTACGTCGGGGAACGGCTGCTGCTCTGCTTTTGCGCCGGCGACGAACCGTGGCGGGGCGTGCTCGCGTGCACTGACCGCACTCACCATCCGGCACTGCAGGGCGAGTTTCCCGAACTCGTTCCTCACTCCGTGCTAGCGAAGTGGCTGTATCTCCCGGAGGCGGCCGACCGTTTCGAGCGCGTGGCTGCGCAACTGGTGGCGCTCGCACGGCGCCGCGATCCGCGCCTCGGCGTGATTCCGGGAACAGGCAAGAAGACGCGGACCCCAAAAGATACCTCCGCCAAATCCGCCCGGCGGCGTTTGGAACCACGCCCATGAAAGTGGAACACTTCGAAAGCACAGCCGACTTTCGCGCGTGGCTGGGGTGCAATCGCGATCGTGCACCCGAACTCCAGGTTGGCTCCCACAAGAAGGCGGCAGGAAGACCCGGCGACCTATCGCGAGGCCGTCGAGGAGGCCTTGTGCTTCGGCTGGATCGACGGCATCATCCGCAAAATCGACGCCGAGCTTTTCATCCATCGCTTCACGCATCGGAAACCCGACAGCATCTGGAGCCGGATCAATATTGTTCGGGCGGAGCAGCTGATCGCCGCCGGGCGGATGCAACCGGCCGGTCTCGCCGCTTTTTCCCGGAGGGATGTTAAAAAATCAGCAGTCTGCTCGTTCGAGCAGCACCGAGGCGACTTTCCAACCGGACTCAAGCAACGGTTCCGTACTCACCCGTCGGCATGGAAATTTTGGCTGCAGCAACCGCCGGGCTATCGCCGCACCGTCGTCTGGTGAGTCGTCAGCGCGGAACAGGAGGCGACTAGGCTGCGCCTGACTTGATCTCCTCGTGGCCAATTCCGCTGCTGGCCGCCGGATCGATCTGTTCAGCTCAACCGCGAGGACGTAGCGGCTTGACGCGGCGACAGCCGGGCGGGCACGGCTTCCGGCCGTCACCTCCCCTGCTGCGCCCGATTCCACCCGCGTACTTTGTAAGGTTGACGTGGGACCTTGGACGTCTTCCGTAAGCCCTTCGCACTGCAATCCCCTCCTCCCCATGAGTAAACAAGGTTTCGGAACCAAAGCCCTCCACGCCGGCCAGCAGCCGGACCCCACCACCGGATCGCGCGCCGTGCCGATCTATCAGACGACGAGCTATGTTTTTCGCGACACCGAGCACGCCGCGAATCTTTTCTCGCTGAAGGAGCTCGGGAACATCTACACGCGGATCATGAATCCGACCACCGATGTGTTTGAGCAGCGGATCGCCGCCCTTGAAGGCGGCACGGGAGCGCTCGCCCACGCGTCGGGGCAGGCCGCCATCACCGATGCGATCCTCAATCTCGCCGGTGCGGGCGATCATTTCGTTTCCGTCGCCCAGCTCTACGGCGGCACCTACAACCTCTTTCACCACACTTTGCCCAAACTCGGCATCGAGGTGTCGTTCGTCGACGCCGGCGATCCGGATGCCTTTCGCCGCGCGCTGCGGCCGAACACCAAAGCGTTCTACGGCGAGGGCCTCGGCAATCCCGCGCTCAACATCTTCCCGTTCGAAGAGGTCGGCAAAATCGCCCGCGAGGCCGGCGTGCCGCTCATCATCGACAACACCTGTCTGACCCCGTACCTCAATCGGCCGTTCGAATGGGGTGCCAACGTGATCGTACACTCCACGACCAAATACATCGGCGGCCACGGCACGTCCATTGGCGGCGTCGTAGTCGACGGCGGAAACTTCAACTGGGGCAATGGCAAGTTCCCCGGCTTCACCCAACCCGACGCGAGCTACCACGGCTTGGTGCATTGGGAGGCGTTCAAGGCGTTTCCGCCCGCGGGCGGCGCCAACATCGCCTACATCCTGAAAATGCGGTTGCAGTTGCTGCGCGACCTCGGCGGGTGCATCTCGCCGTTCAATGCCTGGACCGGCCTGCAGGGACTCGAAACCCTTCATCTCCGCATGGAGCGCACCTGCGCCAACGCACTCAAGGTGGCGGAGTTCCTCAGCAGCCACGCCAAAGTCACGTGGGTCAACTATCCGGGCTTGAAAACGAGCCCCAACCACGCCGCCGCGAAAAAATACCTGAGCGGTGGTTTCGGCGGGCTGATCGGTTTCGGCGTCACAGGCGGGTATGAATCCGGCCGCAAATTAATCGAAGGCCTGAAGCTCTTCTCCCACCTCGCCAACATCGGCGATGCCAAGTCACTCGCGATTCACCCGGCGAGCACGACCCACAGCCAGCTCACCGCTGACGAACAGAAGGCGTCGGGCGTATCTCCCGATTACGTCCGGCTCTCCATCGGCATCGAGGACTTCGCCGACATCCAGGCCGATCTCGAACAGGCGCTGGCCCGCATCTAAGCGGCTCCGTCCAAATTTGTAGCAGACGCGCGGCGGCTTGTTTCCAAGCCGCCGCTTTCTTTTACTCTAAAATTCCTGCGCGAAGATCGCCATGCTACTGCGATGCCGTGGCGATACACTCGAGTAAATCCGCCACATCCTGCGGGGTGAGCCCGCCCTCCAGGCCATCCGGCATCATCGACTGACCCCGGCTGCGCATGGATGCGATGTTGGCACGCGGGATCACGCTCTCTTTTCCGAACGGCAGCCGCAACGTGACGCTCGACGCAGTTTCATTGCTCAAAACCCTGAGCACCGTCTCACCGTCCTTCGTCTCGACCGCATAGGACAGATACTGCGGGAGAACCTCCCGATTGGGATCGAGCAGCCCGATCAGCAGCTTCTCCTTGCCCGCATTGCGGACGCTCACCAGATCGGGTCCCAGCAAAAAGCCCGCCCCGTCCAGCCGGTGACAATAGGCACACCGTTCGGTGAAGGCCTTCTTTCCCTTTTCTGTATTCCCCGGCAATGTGAGCGCCGGCTGGAACGCTTCCACGATCTGCTGGCGGATGCTGACATTTGCGGCGGTGAAGAGCTTCACCGCCCGCGCCCGCAGCGCCGTGTCGCGGTTGTTCATCAAGAAATTGATCTGCGGCGAGGCAAAATCGACCGTTCGGATGACCTTGGCTTCCACCGCATCTAGCAATGCGGCCAGGCGCTCGCGGCGTGTCAGGAGGAGGGTCAACGCCTCGGTGCGCAAACGCGGAGTAAGTGCCGGCCAGCGCTTGGTTAATTCCGGCGCGATTTTCGGGTCGGTAAAACGTCCTACCGTGTGCATGGCGGCGAGTTGCACCGGTTCCGCTTCGTTGAAGGCGAGCAGCGAAAGCAGGAGGTCGCCGTATTCGGCAAACGTGGTCAGGGCGAGCAACTCCACCGCCTGGACCCGAGATGGCACCGGCTGCGTCCGGTCAGCCGCAAGCCGCGAGGCCTGGGCGATCACCGGTTTGATTCGCTTGGCCGGCAAGGAAGCTTTGGCCCGTTGGAGACCTTCGCCCAATCCGTGTAACAAGACGAAGGCGATCGCGGGATCAGTGCCGCTCCCGGCATAATTAAGCACACGGGCGACGTCCGACGCATCGTTGCGCGCCCCGATCACCTGCACCAGTTCACGAACGAAACCCTGGAGATCGAGCTGCCGCTTCTCCGCCGCCTCGCCGGGCGTCTTCTTCAACTCCTCGAGCACCCCGACGACCTCGCGGAACATTTCGCCGGAGTTCTGGCGCAGCGAACTCAACACCGCCGCACGAACCCATTCGTCGCCGACATCCCGACGGACGATGGCGGCGAGCGCTTTCGTTGTCTCCGGCCGCCCCATTTCACCAAGGCTGAACGCGAGCTGGTACCGCACGTGAATCGAAGGATCATCCGTCATTTTGAGCAGCCGTGCGGCCAGACTCGCGGCGGCGGGCGACGCCTGGCCGAGGAAGTGCTCGGCCAAGCGTACGGCATGTTCCCGTACGCGGTCATCCGTGTCCCCCAAAGCGCGCTCGACCTGCTCCGGGCGCAGCGCCCCGAGGCCATCCACGGCATAAAGTGCATGCATCCGGCCGAGCGGCGGACCCGCCTCGTTCAACATCTTCGCCAGCAGCGGAACCGCCGTCGCGTCCTGGCGCTCATAGAGCAGCCGCGCCGCGGTGTCGCGGTGCCAGCCGTTGCGGTGCTCAAGCGTCTGCACCAGCTCCGCGACGGTTGCCGTCCCGAGTTGTGGCCTGGAGCGTTGCTTGAATCCGTCGGGACCGACGCGATAGATGCGACCCCGATCGTTGCCGCTGTTGAGATCGAGATGTTTCTTCACCGACCGTGGTAGCGACCACGGGTGCTCGATGATTTCGCGATACATGTCGATTACGTAGAGGCTGCCGTCGGGCGCATTGGCCATCTGGACCGGACGAAACCACGTGTCACGCGACGTGATAAGCTCCGAGCGCTGCTCGTCGGTCGGACGCTCCGCGCGCAAGGCCATGCCATCTTCGTGCACTTTTTTTCGATGAACAAGATTGCTTCCGCAATCGGCGATAAAGGCGTCACCCACGTAGTCCGCCGGAAAGGCATCGCCGCGATAAATCATCAGCCCCGTGGCACTGGTGAAATAGCCGCTGGCGCGGCCCCCGCCTTCCACCAATCCCTGACTCGCGCCGGTCACCCGCCATTTTGTCCGGATCAACCGCCAGGGTTCATCGGGGCTGGTGCGATAGACCTCGGCCGCCGGACCATCCACCGCGATGCTCTGGAGCGCCGGCGGCATGTTGGGAAAGTGCGGATTTCGCACCCCATAGCGGGCATCGTACATGAACACCCGAATGTGGTCGCTGTTATTGCAGGCGTAGCGGCGACCACGGTCGTCGAACGCCATGCCATACTGCCCGCCCCCGGCCTCCGTGGTGAGGTCCTGCGTGCGCGGATCGATGACGAAGTCGCTGCGCCGGACATTCACCGGCTTTCGGCCGGGCGCTTTCGGAGATGTGATTTCTCCGCCATTCGGCGCCGTCATGCCATGGATCCGGTTATCCAGTCCCCAACGCAGGCTGTTCAACATCGACTGCATGTTCAGCTGATCCACGCGGTAGGGCGCGTAATCGATGCCGAAACCGGTGAAGACCTTTTCGCGAACATCCGCCTTGCCGTCACCATTGGTATCCTTGCAGAAGAAAATATCCGGCGTCGCGGTGACATAAAGTCCGCCGTTGGCCCAGAAAATTCCCGTGGCCACGGCAGGTCGTCGACAAATACCGAGCTCTTGTCGAAGCGACCGTCGCCGTCCGTATCCTCCAGCACACTTATCCGGCCCCAATGGGGCTTCTGATCCCGCATCTCGGAATAATCGATCATCTCGACCACGAACATGCGGCCGTTTTCGTCGAAACAGATTTTAATTGGATCAGCCACCAGCGGCTCCGCCGCCACCAGTTCGAGTCGAAAGCCCGGTTTAACCTGGAAGGTCGACAATGCGTTGCGGGCATCGACGGCCGGAAGCCGCGGCAAGTCTTTCAGGTCGACCTCGGGCTCTGCGGCGATGCCCCCCATCGTTGCCGCCGCCAGCATCAAGAGCCAACGCGGTTGGCGCGTAAGGAAGAGAAGTGAGAAGTTCATTGTGCGGATTGAGCCGGCATTTTGGTGCCGGCGCGTTGACGGCTTCTCCAGACGGCGTACCCCGCCGGCGACGGTTGGGATCCACTGCCCGGATTTGTCCATCAGGCTGACAGCAGCATACCGGAACGCCCCCACGGGCGCTGCGCGTTTTTTGGTGCAATGAACGCACATCTTGATTGTTAGCGGCCGCGGCTAAACGCCGCCCAACTACCAGTCCGGAGACTTTCCGCCGATTCTTACTGTACTCCGCCTGCTAAAAGTAAGCGCGGAGCTCTTCCTTAATCCCGGCGGAACACAATGATGTGCTGCTGCGGCAAGGTCGCGATCGTCCGGTCGAACTTCACCGGATGCACCGCCATCTCCCGGCGCACCTGCGCCACCGTCATCTTGTGCAACGGCTTGATCGGCACGTTGGGATCTTCCCCGCGGTACTCGACCAATACCAAGCGCCCGCCGGGCTTCAAGGCCCGGATCATCGCCCGCGCCATCTCATACGGAAAATCGAACTCGTGGTACACATCCACCAGCAAAATCATGTCGACCGTCGCCTCCGGCAGCTTCGGATCCTGCACGGTCCCGAGGACCGGTCGCACGATCGCCGCCACGTCGTGCCGCTGCATGTTGGTCATCAGCAAGTCCAGCATCTCCTGCTGAATGTCGACGGCGTAGACTTTCCCTTTTTCCCCGACCTGCCGCGCCATTCGCCACGAAAAATATCCGCTGCCGGCGCCCACATCGGCGACGACGTCGCCCGGATTTAGCGCGAGCGCCGCAAGGAGTAAATCGGTCCGCTCCTCGGACTCACGCGTGGGCCGCTCGAGCCATCCGGCGCCTTGGTGCCCCATGACCTGGGCGATCTCGCGGCCGAAATAGAATTTCCCGATGCCGTCGCGATGATGCTGGCTCCGGGTCTCGTAGCGCGCCTCCGCCGGCCGCGGGGATTCGTTCGCATGGGCAATTGGACCAAACCAAGTCGACAAACCGAGCAGGCAAAGGAAAGGGCGCATGGATGGGTTGTCCGCAATGAAAGCCACCTCACGTCTTTTGTCCATGGGCGACCGCACGCCTGCCCGCATCCCCAAGGTGGCAACTCGCGGTGAGTCGCCCGGCTCCGCCACAAGCGCGTATCGCACAGTTTGACGTAACGCGGCCGCACCCCATAACTCGGACCATGGTCGCCCCCCATCCCACCCCATTGTCGCGTCGTCAATTTCTCGGCACGGCCGCCGCCGCCGTCGGCGCGACCGCGCTTCCCACCCTGCCGGCCCAAGCCGCCGGCACCCAACCCGCGGCGCCCAAGCCACCCCGCAATCCCTTCGCCTATCGCTTCGCAATTGGAGACTTCGAGGCCTGGTCGATCAGCGACGGCCACTCCGTTTTTCGCGATGGGATCAACTTGATGTGGCCCGAGGCCGACCGGCCCGCCATGCTGGCCAACCTCGCCAGTCACGGGGAGCGCACCGACACGCTGCCGCTGTACGTCAATATCCTGCTGGTAAGGATCGG
Organism: Opitutia bacterium; assembly: GCA_947442255.1. Next base: position 127,866 of record CANEVO010000001.1, on the reverse strand, counting down.
CAACGAGCTCGCGCTCTTCGACGGCGGCTTCGGCCCTTCGAAAAATACCGAGATCGGCTGGGTTGGTGCCGCGCTCCAGGCGATCGGGATTTCGCCGGAGAAGGTCACCCAGACTTTTCTCAGCCACGCGCATTCGGATCACATCGGCGGATTCGTCACCGAAAACAAAACGATTTTCCCCAACGCGGCGCTGCATTGCCTCCGCGACGAAATCGATTTCTGGCGTTCGCCGTCACCCGATTTCTCCAAGTCCAAGCGCGCCAAGGGCCCTCTGCCCGGCATGATCAAGGACGCGCGGGACAAGTTCGATGTGCTGCAGCCCAACCTCCAGCTCCACCGCGACGGCACCTCGCTGCTGAATGGCGCGATCACCCTCGTCGCCGCACCGGGCCACACGTCGGGTCACGCCGGTTTCCGCATTCGCTCCGGCAATCAGTCCCTCTTCCATTTCGCGGACGTTGCCCATCACCACACGCTGATGTTTGCCAACCCCGCCTGGGGCATTGCCTTTGACCACGAGCCGGAAGTCGCGATTCACACCCGAACGAAGCTCTTCACCGAGCTGGCCGCGAAAAGTGAGCGCGCCTACGGATTTCACCTGCCGTGGCCGGGCATCGGCCGGGTGTTGCCCCAGGGCGCTGGTTTCGCCTGGGAAGGTGAACGCTGGAGTTGGGGATCGTGAAGCAACCCCACTGGCAAGACGCCCATAAATTCCTTCGCCCGGCCTGACCGCACCAGCGTCATGCCGCCAGCCGGTCGCCGGAGCCTGGAGTGACGGGCAGTTGAACTCCCGATGAGCCCGCCGACCGACCCGCCTCTCCGCCAGCCCGATCTGCCACGAAAACTCGGCTTGTTCGATGCCGCCGCGATTGTCGTCGGAATTGTAATTGGGTCCGGAATTTTCGTACTGCCGAATCTGATCGCCAAGGATCTGCCGTCGGGACCGGCCATCCTCGCCGTCTGGATCGTTTCCGGAGTGCTTTCTTTTTTTGGCGCCCTGGCCTACGCGGAGCTCGGCGCCATGATGCCGGAAACCGGCGGCCAGTATGTTTATCTGCGCGACGCCATCGTCTTCGGCGGACTCTGGACTTCGCTGCTCATCCTCACGGATTCCTACGAGACCTTGTACTCCTACACGATTCTGGCGGCGTGGATCTTCTATACGCTAACCGTCGCGGCGGTTTATGTCCTTCGCCGCAAGCGGCCGGATCTGCCGCGACCCTATCGGATATGGGGTTTTCCCTACACCGTCTGGCTTTTTGTCGCCGTGTCCGTCTGGTTTATGCTCAACGCGCTGGTCACCGCCCCCCTCCCGTCCGTGATGGGGTTCGTCATCGTCATTCTTGGCGCCGTGGCTTACCGCGTGTGGCGCCGGCCGGCTGTCTCCAGCCGCCGGGAGTAAAGGGCGCCCCGGATTCCGATCGACGCGGGTCTTTCGCCAATCCGGTTCACGGCGCTTCGCGGAAACGCAGCGAATAGAGGTCGGCGTCCTGCATCCGGAAGCGCAACCGCACGGGTTGCCCCGCCAGTCGCGCCACGCTTGAGCCGTGCTTCCAGCGCACCACGCGGGCGATGTCGTCCGCGTGAATTTCGATGCAGTCGGCCAGCGTGAAGCCAGGGATGGGATTTCCATCGGCATCCTGCAACTCGACGCGAATGCCGCCCGCCGCGCTCGTCGCACAGTTGAGCTCAAGCTCGCGGCCGGAGAAACGCAGCGGGTGCGTCAGCAATTCGCCCGCCAAAAAGGTCGAGTGGACTGAGGCGAAGCCATCCAGCCGCAGCGTAAGTCGCTCAAGGTGAGCGCTCTTCTGACTATAGTGCCGCTGCACGTAAATCGACATCTCCATCGGGCCGGTCTGCACGATGCCGCAGGCCGGAAAGTTCGTCCGCGACACCCAGTTGCCCGCCCCCGGACCGGGCCGGACCAGCGCCTCGCGAAATGTCCGGTCAAAACGGGTGGAGCCGGCCCGTGAAGTCTGCAGTACGCCGTCGGCAATATCCTTCACTCCGCCGCCCGCCGGATCGACCTCCCCCGCCTCCTCTGCACTCAACGCGCGGCGCCCCTCCATCAACCGTCCCGCCAGTGAGACATAAACGTGCGGGGCGCGAAAATACGGCTGCACCTGGCTGGTGTAGAGCTGCTCGGATGGAACCGATGTTCCCGTGTCGCTGTACGTCATCAGGAGTTGCGGCGCCCAGTTAAGGAAATCCTCCGATGTCGCCCGGGTGCGGGAACGGCGGCCACCCTCCGAGTGCCGGGCGTAGAGCACGTAACGGTTTTCCGCCTCAGACCAAAACATCTCGGTCGTCGAATCGAAATTATTCGCCAGGGTCGGAACATAGCGCAGCTCCACGTCGGACCAGGCCTTCACGTTCGTCGCCGTATAGTTGGCGGTCTGGTGCACCGGGAGGGCGGGCAGGACAATCGGGGCTTCGCGCACGCGCTGCCAATGGATGCCATCGGGTGAAACGTAACCAATCAGACCGTAACGCTTCGCCCCGAAACGCTCCTCCTCGAGAAGGTTACCCTTGAAGCGCTCCGCGGCCGGAACGCCCGGCCGGGTGTCGAGAAACGGCGCCAGGCACTGGTTGTCGAGCATCAGTACATTGTTCGCCTTAGATCCCTCCAGTTCGACGATTCCCAACCCGGGCTTCGTCCAGTGAATACCGTCCCGGCTCTCCGCATAACAGACGGCGTAGCGATAACCGCGAAAGTCCTTGTGCGTCTGCCCGGGCGGCTGGGCTCCGCGATAGTACATCCGAAACGTATCTCCGTCCTTGATTACCGTCGTGTAGAACGAGTGCACACCTTCCCACGATTTGTCGTAGGTGACAGCCACGCCCCCGGGCTGCGGGCGGCCGAGTTCAAGCCTGACCCCGTCAAGACGGTCGATGAGATAATGGTCGAGAAAGAGTTCACGCCGTGGGCCGATGTCGCGCACGCCGGCGTCGCTTGCCTTCACGACGGTCCCCTCGTTGCGCCACCACCGCACTTCGCTCTTGTCGCCCGTCGTGCCGGCCACCAAGTCGGGCCGCCCGTCGCTGTTCAGATCGGCGGCGATGATCTGGTTGGCCCGAGCCCAGTTCGTTTTCAGCTCATGCCGGACCCACGGCTGGGTGAAAGGTGAACCGGGATTCTCAAACCAGACGGCGCCGCCGTGGGGGGACGCATAACTGGTTGCCGCCACGTCAGGCCGCCCGTCGCCATTCAAGTCCACTGCAACCGTCTCGAAGGCGTTGTCGAATTCGGCGGCAATCACGTACTTTTGCCACGTTGCGCCCTTGCCTGTCTGTCCGACGTTTTCATACCAGACAATCTCCCGTGTGCCCGCGGCTTTCGTCCGGACGTCCATCCCCAGCGCCATGACCACGTCGAGATCGCCGTCGCCGTCGATGTCCGCCGGCATCCCGTGACCCGGCTGTGCCGACGTCCCGTCGATGACGTGCCGTGGCCACGGCTTGGTCCTAGGGTCGCCGGGGTTTTCGTACCAGACGGTGAGATTCGCGGTCAACGCCGTGCCCAGCAGGTCCGGCCGGCCGTCACCATTGAAGTCGCCCACCCGCACGGTGCGCGGTTCGGAGATATTTTCCTCGATGACATGCAGCTTCCAGTTGTCGCTCTTTTCCGGATCGCCTGGATTTTCGAGCCAGACGAACTTGTTGCTCAGCCGCCACGTCGAAACGGCGACATCGAGATCACCGTCCTTGTCGAGATCGGCCAGCGCAACATCGTAGGCGCCGGGGATGGTATGCCGGGTGATGGTGAATCGCTGCCAGACGGCATCTCGGCCCGGCGTTCCGCTGTTCTTGTACCAATAGACGTCACCGAAGAGATTCTCGATCACGACAACGTCCGGCTTCGCATCTCCGTTCACATCCGCGATCGCGTGGCGTTCGAGCCGCGGGGTCGTGAACCATCGGTTCGAAAGTTTGCCCCTGGCGATCGGATCGAGCTCGCTGCTGCGGCCGATCGCATCTCCCGTGATGCTGCCGATCACCCCGAGCCGGTCGCCGTCCTCGATGAAGTGTTCCTTGAACCCGCCACGACCGTCGTTTTCGAACCAGTAGAGCTTGAAATTACGGGTGTCGGAACTGGTTAGATCGATGTCGCCATCGCCGTCGAGATCCGCCGCCGCCAGCCCGTAGGAATACGAATATCCGTCCTTGACCAGATGCTCGGTGAAGACCGTCGGCTTGCCGGCCGGCACCTCACCGCCGGAAAGCGGAAGCGCCAGTCCGGCCGCAAAGATAATCGAGCGCGAAACGCAATGAGGCATGAATTTCATCGAGTCCATTCACCCTGCTCTCCGTCCGGGGTTGGGCGCGGAGAGATGGGGTCGTTAGGGGTTCAACCAGACGCTACCGCCGGATGATCCGGCACCCAAGGCTGATTTGTGCGCTTCGCCGCGTGCGGCTACCGGCTTTTCTGCGCGGCGAAGTGAGCCAGCACCGCGGCGCGGGAGGCCGCGCTCGCGGCGGGCGTGTTCGTATGCCCGGCCGCAATGTTGTGAAAAATTCCCTTCGGCGCGCGGAGCACATTGTAGGTCGCGTAAACCGAGGTCGGCGGGCACGTCGTATCGATGAAGCCGATGGTGAAAAAAGCCGCCGCCTTGATCCGCGCCGCGAAATTCATCGTATCGTAATAGCGCACGGCGACGACAACTTCGGGGCGCAGCGTTTCGCCCGTCGGAATAAATTTCGGCCAACCCGCGATCCGGCCGGCCAATGCGCCGGTGTGGTCACACATCGCCGGTACGCCCGCGACGAAGAACGTCACCCGCGAATCCAGTCCGGCCGCCGCCAGAGCCTGGGCGCCGCCCTGGCTCGATCCGTAAACGACGACGGTTCGCCCATCCCATTCGGGCCGGGCGGTGAGCACATCGATCGCCCGGATTAGGCGCAGGAACATGCCGAGAAAATAAACCGTCTCTCGCGATTCCCGGCCACGGGTCGAATAGGCCTTCAGCTCCCCGTCCCTGAGCCCCTGATAATATTCCGTTGGCCGACCGTTGGGCAGGCCATGGGCATTGATGTCCATCGCGAGTGCCCCTTCCCGCGCCCAACCCACCGTGCCGGAAAGACCGGCACTGCTCACTCCGGCCCCATGCACCGTGAGGATCGCGGGCAGGGATTTCGGACGGGCCCCGGTCGGCACGGCCAGGTATCCGGAAACCGGGGCACCCAAACTCGTCGCCTGGAGGTCAAACGCCGTGACGCCGGCTACACCCGACGCCACCGCCGTGAGTTTTACCTCGACCGGTACGGCCGCAAGCAACGCCTTCTTCGCCATCCAAAAAGCATCGAAATCGTCGGGCGCGGGCTGGCTGGGTTTGATCAGCAGTGGATCCACGCCGGCACCGGCGAGCGCGCTGAGTTTCACTTCACCCGCCTCGTAGGCGACACGGCATTGCAGAAAACCGGGTTCGTCGAGACGACCGCTGATGGTCGCCTGTCCGTCCCGTAACGCGACCCGGCCTTTTTGGATCGGCGCCACCCCATCCTTCGACGTGGTCCACTGCACGTCCGCGTCGCGGACCGGCCGGCCGTCGAGTTCAAGGCGGATGCGAAACGTCACAGGCTCCCCCTGATGATACAGGGCTTCCGGCCGCTCGGACGAAACCGCCAGCACATACCGGGACAGGGCGATAGAAGCGTCGGCCGCAAAAACGCGGGCCGCGAACAATCCGAAAATACAAAACAGCGAGACCAGAATTCGGTGCGGAGTTTTCACGATGCCTTCAACCCAAGCCGGCCGAACGATTCATGCCGATGGAAAAAAACGCAAAATTACCGCGTTCGATTCAGCCCGAGGTCCGCGCCACCATCCTGCAGCGGGATCCGTCGCCGCCTGCCCGACGACTTCGCTTCACCCCCCTTACGGCAGCACCGGAGTGGCCTGATAGGAGATCGCCTTCCAGCCCGCCGCTGACCTCACGTAAACGGTCGTCGTGGCGAGCACGCGCGTCGAGATCTTCCCCGCCTTGTTCTTCAGTTCGATGTTCGCACGCCCGGTCACGATGGCCGTGTCGTGCCCGGCGACCAAGACGCGCGCCGGCGGCTCGTAACGCTGGGAAGCGTAGATCAGGCTGCCGGAGGAAAGCAGCGCAAGGTAGGGCTTCTTCGAGTCGATCTTACCCCCCGAGTGAACGTACACCAAGTCGTCCGAATAGATCTGATCGAGCGCCTTCATGTCCGCCTTTACCAGCGCCTCGATGCGCTGCGCATCAAGCCGGGAAATTTCCGCCTCGATGTTCCGGGCGTCGTCCGAGGTTGCTGCCGCTGCTTGATGCCCGGCCGTGAAAACAAGAACGTAAAAAAGTCGGAGGAGGGTATTCATCGTAGGGCGAAATACTCCGCCCTAGGACGTGCCTCAGTCGAGCACGAACCGGCGCGCTGACCCGAGGCTGGCGCAAACGAGCCCGGCATGGCACCGGCGGGCCTGCCCGCCGACCAGCAGCCACGAACGGCTACGCTGGTCCGTTCTCCTCGCGTAGGCTTGCTTCCGACGCCATGGCAAGCACCTTGGCAACGAGTTCGACCAATTCAGGCGGTAGAAATGGCTTTCTCAACGCACAGACCGCACCGGACTCGAGCGCATAAGCGAGCAGATGGGGTTTGGCGCCCGACATGGCGATGATGCGGCACTGGGGAAACTGTTCCCGCAGGATCCGAATCAACGCGAGCCCGCTGTGCCGCATCACGATATCGCACAGGACGAGGTCGGCCGGATTCGAACGGTAGAATTGCGCTCCCTCCAGGCCATCAGCCGCCAGCGTCGTCGTATGACCCGCCAGCCGGAGAATCTCAGCCAGCATCCGGCGCAGCGGCGGATCGTCGTCAATAACGAGAACGTGAGCCATCGAGTTTAGCGGTTTGAGCGACCGGGGGCGGGATCATGCGATCAGGAGAACGGGCAAAAAGCAGATGCGGTTGCCGACAACGAATATTCACCCGAAAAACCATTGCATCATCATACATAAGCTCGGACTCCGCCCTATCCGATCTGAAAATGCGACTTCGTCGAATGCCGGATTTCCGGTAGGCTCCCTCGCCGACCCCACACCCTGCCCGTCACCCCGATCCGATACCTCATGAAAATTTTTTACCCGCGCGGTGCATATCTCGCCCTTCTCGCCGGCTGCGGGACGGCCGCGACCGCCGATAGTCACCGCGATTGGCGAGTCTACGGCGGCGACGCCACCGGCGCTAAATATTCCGCCCTCAGCCAGATTAACCGCGAAAACGTAACCCAGCTCAAACCCGCATGGGTTTTCCGCACGGATGACATGACCCCGCAGCCCGCTTCGACGATCGAATGCAATCCGATCGTCGTGGACGGCGTGGCGTATCTCACCACGCCCGGACTGAAACTTCTCGCGCTCGATGCCGTGACGGGGAAGCAGCGCTGGACGTTCGATCCCTGGGACGGCGTGCGCGGCCGCGGAGTCAACCGCGGCGTGACGTATTGGGGCAGCGGGTCGGAACAGCGCATATTTTTCGTCGCCGGTAATTTCCTCCATGCGATCAACGCGCAGGACGGCAAACTGGTGTCCGGCTTCGGGCGCGCCGGAAAAGTGGACTTGCGCGAGGGACTGGATCGGGACGTCTACTTCCTGCCGGTGTCCGCTTCGACTCCGGGCATTATTTACAAGGATCTCCTGATTATGGGTTCTTCGGTCGGCGAGGGGCCCACCCAAGCCGCTCCGGGGCACCTCCGCGCATTCGACGTTCGCACTGGCGAGCGCAAATGGATCTTTCACACCATCCCCCACCCCGGAGAACCCGGCTACGACACCTGGCCCCCCGAAGCTTGGAAGAGCATTGGGGGCGTCAATTGCTGGGGCGGCATGACGCTCGATACCACGCGGGGCCTTGTCTTCGCCGGCACCGGCTCCCCCTCCTACGATCACTGGGGCGGCAATCGCATCGGGCAAAATCTTTACGCCAACTGCGTCCTCGCATTGAAGGCCGATACCGGCGAACGGGTCTGGCATTACCAGGTGGTTCACCACGATCTTTGGGACTACGATATCCCGTGCCAGCCCAGTCTCGTAACGGTCAATCACGACGGCCGGGAGATCGATGCCGTGGCCCAGGTGACAAAGATCGGCCATCTGTTTCTGCTCGATCGCGAGACCGGCAAGCCGCTGTTTCCCGTGGAGGAACGTCCGGTGCCCCAGTCCACCATCCCCGGGGAGAAAAGCTGGCCTACGCAGCCGCATCCCACAAAGCCGAGGGCCTACGCGCAGCAACGTTTCACCGCCGCCGAAGCCACCGACTTGAATCCCAAGGCCCGGGTGGCCGTCCTCGCGCAACTGGCGAAGATGCGGACCGGCGATACTTTCCTCCCGCCGGGCCTGGACGCCGCCGTCACGCTGCCCCAGTTCAACGGCGGCGGCGAATGGGGCGGAGCGGCCTTCGATCCCGCGACACGGACGCTCTATGTGAATTCCAGCAGTGAGGCCGAATGGATTGCCATGGTGCCCGCCAAGCCGCGCGCTGACATCACTGTGGCCGAACTGGGCCGTCTGATCTACGGCTCCATCTGCTCCGCCTGCCACGGGCTTGATCGGCCGCCCAACCCGAACGCGCCATCCTTCACCTCGCTCAAATCGATTCGCGAACGACTCACGCCAGCGCAGGTGCTCGCCCTGCTCGAGACCGGCCGCGGGCAAATGCCGAGCTTCGCCGCGGCCTTCGGACCGGTGGAGAAACGGGCGGTGACCGCGTTCCTCTTCGATGAGGGCGCAAACGAGCGGATTCCCGTGAAGGACCTGAAGTCCAACTGGGCCGGCGAAATCCAGTTCCTCGCGACCGGACATCACGAATTCCGCGACCCGGAGGGATTCCCGGCGAACAAACGCCCTTGGGGCACCGTGACCGCCATCAACCTGGACACCGGTGAGTTCCGATGGCAGGTGCCGCTCGGCACATACCCGGCGCTGGAAAAACGCGGCGAGCCGCCAACCGGCACCTTCAACATGGGCGGCTGTATCGTCACCGCAGGCGGGCTAGTGTTCACCGGCGCGGCGATGGACGAACGCTTCCACGCCTACGACAAGGATTCGGGCAAACTGCTCTGGGAATTCCAGCTGGAGGCCGGTGGTTATGCGCTGCCTGCCACCTATGAAGTCAAAGGCCGCCAATACGTGCTCATCGCCGCCGGTGGCGGTGGCAAACCCGAGACAAAAGCCGGCAACGCCTACTACTGCTTCGCGCTGCCTTAGCTTTGGCGCGCACGGGATCTCAACCCCGGATCCGGCGCCTAATTTCCTCACGGGCCACAAACCTTCCTTGGACTATTTCTTATGGACTCGCCGCCGGCTCGTCCGAGTCTAGCGGGCGTCTGTCAAGGCACTAAGATGATCCGTCGACCCGGAATAATCGCGAGCCTCCTCTTATTTGCGGCCGTGACCGGCACGGGCCTCGCGCAGCCCGACACGGACGGGGGCGGGTCGCTGGTGCGGCTCGAGGGCGGTGGCTACGTCGACGAAGAAACGGTCCGGACCGCACGCGAAACGGTGGGCCACAGCATCACATTGCCCGAATGGACGAACCCGCTGGGATTTAAAAAAGACGTGTTCACCTTTGCCCGAATCATCTTCTGGTCCGACCCCTCGCGCCCGACCGAACGCGGTGGGTTTCGCGGGAGTTTCGGCGGCGGGGGCGGTCGCGGCGGCGACCGATTCGGTGGCCTCGGCCGGATGGGCTGGGTGGTCGACTACCCCGATGCCGACCTGAATTTTTCCCACCGCCTGCAGCAGCTCACGTCCATGAAGGCCGATCCCGATGCCCGTGTGCTCAAGCTCACCAGTCCCGATCTCGCGGACTATCCGTTCATCTACATGGAGCACATCGAGCGCCTCGCGCTGCGTCCCGCCGAGATCAACGCACTGCGCCAGTATCTCTCGAATGGCGGCGTGCTGCTCGTGAACGATTTTTGGGGTGCGCTGGCCTAGCAGAATCTTCGGGCCGAGATAAACCGCGTGCTGCCCGGCCGGACCTGGACCGAATTGTCGATGGAGCATCCAATTTTCCACTGCGTGTTCGAGCTGCGAGGGCCGATGAGCAGTCTGCGCGTTCCGTCGATGCAGCGCTGGAATACCAACTACAATCCCGCCGATCCCACTTCGAATCCAACCGCCAGCGATCGTGGCGTGGGATACGAGACGATGCACGTGCAGGCCCTCCTCGATGACCGGCAACGCATCAGCGTGCTCGCCATTCACAACTCGGACATCAGCGACGGCTGGGAGCGCGAAGGCGAACAAGCGGACTATTTCAAAATATTCTCCGAAGCCCGCGCCTATCCGCGCGGCATCAACATCGTTTTCTACCTGATGACGCATTGAGCGGCGATGGCTCCGGCTGTCCGCCGCTCCCACCCAATGACTCTCTTTCGACACGTTCGCCCTATCCCCATTCTCGCCGCACTCGTGTTGACGGCGTGCCAGCCGCTGAACGGCCCTACCCGGTCAGCGGCGCCGACACTGGGCCTGCAAGCTTGGACCTACAACAACCTGACACTGGCCGAAACCGCCGACAAAGCGGCGAACCTCGGAATTCACCACCTGCAGGGATTTACCCGGCAACGGATCGGGGAAGGTATCGGAGGGACCCTGGCACCGACCATGGATGCGGCCACGCGTGGCCGGATTCTGGCCATATTGCAGGAAAAAGGTGTCACGATGACGAGTATGGGTGTCGTAAGTGCCATTAACGGAACCGAGTGGCGGCAGCTTTTCACGTTCGCGAAGGCGATGGGCATGCGGGACATCGCCGTCGAGCCGCCGAAGGCCAAGTGGTCGACGGAAATACCGCTCCTCGATCAACTCGCGCGGGAGTTCGGCGTCGGTGTCACCTTTCACAATCACTACGATCCGGACGATCCACCCGAGCATCTCGTCGCGGCCCTGCAGCCCTACGGAAAGCACATGGGCTTCTGCGCGGATACCGGCCACTAGGCGCGTTCCGGCCTTGATCCGGTCGCCGCGCTGCGAAAAACGGAGGGTCGGCTGATTTCGCTGCACTTCAAGGATATCGTCCAATTCACGCGCACCGCCCGGGACGTGCCGTGGGGCACCGGCGGCTCGAACGCAACCGGCCAGCTGGCGGAACTGCGCCGTCAGGGTTTCACCGGTATCGTCTATCTGGAATACGAGGCCCGCACGCCGGTGATGGAGGCCGAGATCGCGCGCTGCGTGGAATTCTTCCGTCGGGCCGCTGCCGCCAGCGATGCCGATTTGATTGGGGGCCGCGTGGTTCCGCCCGGCGGCACTGCCGACGCTGCGGGCGACCGGAAAAAGCGCTCTTGAACCAAGGGTAAGTGGACCGCGCACGGGCTGCCCAACGGGTCAGCTCATCTTAAAGCCCAGCGCTTCGATTTCCGGCAGGGTGAACGGCGCGCTCTCGATGAGTTCCTGAAGTTTGGCAAACGCGTCCGCCATTGTCGGCGCATCCGCCGAAGCCGCTCCGTCGTCGCTGTCGTGAATGTGCACCGACCACCCCGCGGCTGGGTCCGCGCTCAATTGCAAAACGGATCCGTAGAGATAGTTACCCGGCAACCCGGGATGGGGTCCCGATCCCGGAACCAGGAACAGCGTGTGCAGCGGATCCTGCATGATTGTTCTGGCCCCATCGCCGTGCTTCCGGTGATGCGCCGGGCGACCGGCGATAGTCGCCCGAAAGTATTCGGCTTTTTCACGTACCGCGGGAGCCAGCGACCGGACGTAACGGTCAAAAATGCCGGTGTTGGATTCCAACGTTGCAGCGACGATCTCCCCGGCAAGCAGCGCCGCCAGATTACCCGCCTGGAAACAAGGGAGCCTCGCCAGCGAACGCGCCGTGACATGACCGTTTTTGTGATCCGCATTCGCGTAAATCTGGTGCGCGGCGTAAAGACGGGCCAAAGCGTCCTGGTAGGCTGGCGTCATAGGCACCACCCCGCCGGGGTTGTGCTCGATGAGGTCCATGACAGTATGGTCGAAGTCGGAATGGGGATCCAGGGGCATGCCCTCGATAAAAGATCGGCCCGCCGCAAACACGAGGACGATCTCCGCAATCCCACCATCGGGCCGGCCCCTTGCCCGCTTCCACCGCCAGCGCCTCCCGGCATCGCGGGCGGGACAAAAGAAAACAGCACAGCTTTGGGAGCTGTGCTGTTTCGAGACGGCCGGAATCAACCGGCCGGACGGATACGGGAAATTTACTTCCCCTTCTTCACCTGCTTCGCCTGCTTTTTTTGCTTGGCGGTCTTGGCGGGCGCTTTTTTGGTCTGTTTCTTCGAGTTTTGGGATTTAGCCATATTATGTTTTTGGGTTGATGATTATCCGACGACAACGAACCGAGGAACAAACCTGCGGATGAGTTTCGGAACCGTCGAAGTATTTATCGTCCCGATAAGTCTGCCGCCGTCAACTCTCGGAAAAAAAATCCGCGGGACTGTTCATCGAAGCACGCGGCCACTCAGACGCACGCGTTTCGCTTCCGGTCACGTTTTTCGGCGCGCCGCACCCGTTCGCGACCGCCGAATTTCATCCACCGAAAAATCGCCTGCCCGCCGGCGCGCGATGCGGTTTGAACGACGCACGGCAAAATCCATCCGCCGTTTTCTGTTTGCGCTCTTCTCGTCGGTCGCGTTTTCCCTTCCGGACAACAGGGGTTTTTCCATTCCTCACGGACGAGCTTCGGTTGCCGATTTTTTCCCGCAACCATGTCCCTCCTCCCTTTTTCCAGCCAGCTTATCGCCGACGTGGGCATTTCCCTTGGTGACGAGGGCAAGGGCCGCCTCATCCCGGAAGTCGCCGAAGAACTCCGGGGCACCGGAGCGCCCGTGTCGGTCGTCCTCAAAGTTAATGGAGGCGCCAATTCCGGGCACACGGCCGGGGGCCTCAAGCTCAACTTACTGCCCGCCGGCGTCGTCGTGCGCGATGCCGCCCACCTCTGCATCGGCAGCGGCGTGGTCGCGGATCCACGCAAGATCTGGTGGGAAACCCGCCCGCTTGAGCAAAAGGGCCACGCCATCCTCTCGCGTTTATTGATCGACGAACGCACGCTCGTCTCGGATCTCTCCCACCGGCTGCTCGACCTCGCCTGGGAAGACTACCGCGTGAATGTGCTCGCGGAGGAAGCCCGGGGCTCGACAGGACGCGGCATCACGCCGGCCTACGTCGACGAAGTGTCGCAGTGGCAGATCACGTTCTCGGACTTTCTCGCGGGACCGAATTTCTTTGCCCGCAAACTTGCCGCCCGCGCCGACCGCGCCTGCCGCACAATCCAGCACGTCTGCCGCGTAAACGGCGCCACGTGGCACGAATTCTTCGAAAAACTCACTGCGGCCGAACAACGCGCCAATGCCGAGGCCATCGAGCTCGGCGTTTTTTCGCGCGAGGAATTCGATTTCACACGCTTCCGCGGCCCGGCGCCCTTCACCCTCAATCTCGACGTTCTCACCAGCGTCTACTGGCAGGCGGGGACGGCCCTCGCCAAAAACATCGGTGAAGTGCGCGAACTCATCCTGCGGGAACTCGCCGCCGGCCGCACGATCATCGGCGAATTCGGCCAGGCGTACTGGCTCGACAAGCGGCATGGTTATTCGCCGAACGTCACCGCTTCCCACACCTACACCCCGGAATTCTTCGAAAGCGCGGGTATTCCCGTACAACGCATTCACACGTTCGGCGTCGCCAAGGCCTACGACACCAAGGTCGGCACGCATACGTTCCTCACGCAGATGGACGATACGCAGCCGCTGACCACCAAACTCAAACAAATCGAATTCGGCACGAGCACCGGGCGGCAGCGCATGGTGGGTTGGTATGATGCCGTGGAGAAGGGCGACGCGCTACGCTACGGTGGTTTTCAGGACGTGATGATCAACAAACTCGATGCGCTCACGCACAGCGGTGACTGGCGGGGCGATCTGCAGATTTGCATCGGCTACGAGACTGCGGATGGCCGGCGGCTGACCCACGTCCCCCGCAACGAAGCCGTCCGCAAAACACTCCGGCCGGTCTACACCCGTCATCCGGGTTGGGCGGAGGATATTTCGCAGGTCCGTCGTTTCGCCGATCTCCCCGGCAACGCGCAGCGTTACGCGGCCGCGATGGTGAAGAGCCTGCTCGACGTCGCCTACGCCGGTGAACGCTGGCCGGCCGACGATCAACTGCCCAATTTGCGTTACTTGGGTGTCGGCCCGCAGCCGTCCCAAATCATCAAGGACGTGCCGGCGACGGCTGCCCTCGTGCGTTTTTGATCGCGGGCCGCGGGTGCCGGCCACGGCCCGTTCGGCCCGTGTTTCGTTCCGTGCGACACTCGCCATTTGGGTCGCCTACTCCGGCCGACTAAATCGCGCGAGTACTTCACCGAGAAGGTAGATCGATCCGGTAACGACAATCACGTCGTCCGGCGCGCCGGCCCTGCATTGTCCGGCCGCGGGAAATAAATTCGCCACCGTATCGCGAATGACTTTCCCGCGAAAATCCGCCGGCACGAGCGCTTCCATTTCCGCGTGACTGCACGCCCGCGGTTGATGCGGCACGACGAGATGGAGCCGGGCGGCATGCCGGCAAATCGTTTCGATCAACGGTCGCGCGCGCGCCGTTCCCAATGCGCCCGTGATGACGACCGGCGCACGACCGGTTTCGGCAACGAGCCGGGCGAGACTGGCTTCGAGCACCTGAGCTCCCTCGGGATTGTGCGACGCATCCAACACCAGCAGACGTCCCGCCACCTGCAGCCGCTGCCATCGCCCCGGCCACGCGACCCGGGCCAGGCCCCGCCTGATCACGTCGTCGCCCATTTGCCATTTCGGCGGCAGCGATTGCACGGCCAGCATCGCCGTCGCCGCATTCCAACGCTGGTAATCGCCCTCCAGATTGGTCGTCGGATAATTCGCGAGGTTGTCGCCAAACCGTTCCGCCACGGAAATCACCGGCGCCCTGCGCTGCGCCGCCATCTCCCGAATCACGTCTTCGGCCGCCGGCGGCATCTGTCCGAGAACCACCGGCCGATCCGGTTTCACGATCCCGCCCTTCTCGGCCGCGATCTGTTCCAACGTTTCGCCCAGGATTTCGCAGTGATCCAAACCGATCGACGTGATGACGCTGACTTCGGGTATGACGACGTTCGTCGCATCCAACCTTCCGCCGAGCCCCACTTCGAGCACCGCCACGTCACACCGCTTGCGCGTGAACTGCAAAAAAGCCATCGCGGTCATGAATTCGAAGAAGCTCGGGCGGTCGTCGGCCGCGTTTGCCGCCACCCTATCCGCTAGCGGTCGCAGTTCGGCGACGTAGTCCATCAGCTCGGCGTCGGTCAGGGCCAGTCGATCGACTTGCACGCGCTCCCCCGGTTTCACGAGGTGCGGCGAGGTAAACAGGCCCGTCCGCCAGCCGGCCGCGCACAGAATCGACTCGATCATGGCGGCGACTGAGCCTTTGCCGTTGGTTCCGGCAATGTGCAGGCATGGCAGGCCGCGCTCCGGATGTCCGAGTTCCTCGGAGAACCGGGCCATCCGGTCGATGCCAAACTTTGCGCCGTGCGCCTTTTGCGCGAACAGAAACTCCGTCGCCGCCGTGATGCCGGCCGGATCGGGCGCTGACATGGCGGCAGACGGACGCCTCAGGAGGCCGCCGCGGGGACCGGCTTCGGGCGGGGATAAAGCGCCGATAGAATATCCCTCAGCCGGTCGCGCATCTCCAGCCGGCTGACGATCTGGTCGATGAGTCCGTGTTTAAGCAAAAATTCCGCCGTCTGAAATCCGGCCGGCAGTGATTGCTTTGTCGTGTCCTTGATCACCCGCGCGCCGGCAAAACCGATGTGGGCGCCGGGCTCGGCGATGATGACGTCGCCCAAGGTCGCGAAGCTCGCCGTCACGCCGCCCATGGTCGGATGCGTCAGCACCGAGATGAAAGGCACCCGGGCCTGCGCCAGCCGGCCGAGCGCTGCGCTGGTCTTCGCCATCTGCATGAGAGAGTAAATACCCTCCTGCATGCGCGCGCCGCCCGAGGCGCTGAATATGATACACGGCATCTTTTCCCGGATCGCCGTCTCGATCGTCCGGGTGATTTTTTCTCCCGTCGCCGCCCCCATGGCACCGCCGCAGAAGCGAAAGTCCATCACCGCCACGGCCACCGCGATGCCATGGATTTTGCCCGTTCCGCACACCACCGCCTCGGGCAGGCCGCTTTCCTTTTCGTAGCGCTTGATCCGGTCGGGATAGGCCTGCGAATCGACGAACTTGAGGGGGTCACCCGACCGCACCGCCATGTCGACCTCGGTAAAGGTTTCCGCGTCGATCAACCGGACGATCCGGGCGCGCGCACCGATGGGAAAGTGATGGCCGCTCTTGGGCACAACCATCTGGTTGTCCTCCACTTCCTTGTTAAAGAGGATCTCTCCCGAAAGGGGATCCTTGGTATAAAGCCCCTCGGGAATACCCTTCTTCTTGGGCGTCTTGCGAACCGTGTAGGTCGGTTTGTCGAAATGCATCGCGATGATCAGCCGTGGCCAAAAGTGATGACGTCGACGTTCAGACCGCCAGCCCGACGCAGCGTGCGCGCACAACTATTGAGCGTGGAACCGGTCGTGAAAACATCGTCGACGAGGATGTAATGAATCGCGGGATTAAGTTCGGCGTCCGGCGCGAGTGCAAAGGCATTTTTCAAATTCGCCAATCGAGTGCGTCGGTCGAATGCCGTTTGCGAGTGGGTATCGACCGAACGCCGCAACAGCCGGCCCACGCTAGCGTCGCCTCCGGCCGCCCGCGCCAGCGCCTCGGCCAGCAGCTCCGCCTGGTTGTACCCCCGCTCCCGCGCCTTTCGCGGATGCAACGGCACCGGTACCAGGACGGATCCTTTCGCCCGCTCGATCAGATGCGGGGCCTGTCGGAAAATTTCCTCGATGTCGGCCAGGACGTGGAGCCCGCGATGATATTTCAGCTCGATGACGAGGGATCGGGCCGGGCCTTTGAACAAGACGGCCGTACGCCCTTCGTGAAATGCCGGATCAAGCCCGTCACAATGCGGGCAGATGCGTTCTCCCTCAACCACCCCGTAAAACGGATGCCCGCAGGTCGCGCAATGCGGCGGACGCACCCAATCGAGTTGCGCCACGCAACGCCGGCAGAGCGAACGAAACTCCGGCTCGCCGCCGGCCGACTCGACGAGCCCCCGGCAATGCACACAAATCGGCGGAAAGAGCACATCGACGAAGCCCCGCCCGAATTGGCCCAACAGTTTCATGGCGCAACGCCTTCCACGCTCCTGCTTGCGCTGCGGCGGACGGCCCGAGCCGCCTCCGCCCTGCCTCCTGTGCCAAGGGACATCATCGTAGCGTCGTTTCAGTAAAACACCCGGGCGAGAAACAGTGCGTGCGGCGGCGCCGTTTTCACCGCCTCGGTGCGTTCGCGCGCCCGTAAGATTTTTTCCACGTTTGCAATCGTCAATTTCCCCTCCCCGACCGCGATGAGCACACCGGCGAGGCTGCGCACCATCTTGTAGAGAAACCCCTCCGCCTCGGCCGTGATCCGGATCATCCGACCGCGGCGCATGACATCGAGCCGGCGCAAGTCGCGGATCGTGTCCTCCCGCTCCGGTCCATTGAGCGCGGTAAACGAACGAAAATCATGCCGCCCCCGCAGCACCACTGCCGCCGCCTGCATATTCGCGACATCCAGCGGCCGGAAAAATGACCAGCAATACGGCCGCCAGAAAGGATCCGCGTCGCCGAGGTGCACGTGGTAAACGTACCGCTTGCCCTTCGCGTCGAACCGGGCGTGAAAATCGGCCGGCACGGCGCCGACGGATTTCACCTGAATCGTCGCGGGCAGACCCACGCGAAAGGCCGAAAGCAATTTCTCGGGCCCATGATTCCAGTCCGCATCGAAATGAAAAACCTGCGCGAGGGCATGCACGCCCGCGTCGGTGCGCCCGCTGCCGTGAATCCGGGTCGGAGTTTTCAAGATCGCGGCGAGCCGCGCCTCGATCACGTCTTGAATGGCGGCCTTACCCGCCTGGCTTTGCCAGCCGGAAAAACGCGTGCCGTCATAGGCGCAGATGGCTTTCCAGCGCTGGAGAGAGAGGGGGCCCTTCATCGCAGGCCGAAGCGCCGGGCGGCGTGATTCACGTTATTCCAAAAGCGGGGGAAATTTCAGATTCAAGAAATCCTGCAGGATCAAGGTCGCCGCCCGGGAATCGATGATCCCGCTGCCGCGCAGGTCGCGGCGTTTCGTCTTTGCGATCGTGGATTCCGCTTCGTAACTGGTGAGCCGTTCGTCGATCAAGTGCACGGGCAGCGCAAACTGCTCCCGCAGCCAGCCCGCAAACGCCTCCACTTCCTTCGCCTTTGGACCGACGGAATCGTCCATGTTGAGTGGGTGCCCGACGACCACATCAGTGATCCGGCGCTGTGCGATGACGGCCGCCAGCGCCCGGCGCCGGTCCGCGGGATCCGCCTCCGTCAGTGCAGGCAGCGGCGTCGCGACACCCAACTGGTCGCCATAACTGAGCCCGATGCGGCGGGTACCGTAGTCGATGCCGAGGCAGCGCATCGGCCGATTCCGGATGCAGGTGCAACCAAGCGCAATTTCATTTGCGACCCATGGGGGATGCCGTCTCTTTCGCGGCGATGGCCGAACCGCCTACCTCCCTCTCTCCCGCTGAACTGGCGCGTTACAGCCGGCATCTCTTGCTCGGAGAGATTGGACTCGAAGGTCAGCGAGAGCTGGCGGCCGGTCGCGTGCTCGTTGTCGGCGCCGGCGGGTTGGGCAGTCCCGCCGCGCTCTATCTCACCGCGGCGGGTGTCGGGACGATTGGCATCGCGGATTTCGACCGGGTGGAGCCGCACAACCTGCAACGTCAGTTGCTTCACAACGATGCGTCCGTGGGCGAACCCAAGGTTTCGTCGGCGGCCCGGCGGCTCCGGGGCACGAATCCCTTCGTCCGGGTCGTTGAACACGCGGAAGGCATCACTCCGACCAACGCCCTCGCGGTGTTCTCCGACTACGACGTGATCATCGACGGCACCGATCGTTTCTCGTCGCGCTATCTAAACAATGATGCGGCTTTTTTCACGCGCCGGCCGCTGGTTTACGGCAGTGTCTATAAATTCGAGGGTCAGGTGGCGGTCTTCGACTCCGCGCACGGCGGACCATGTTATCGCTGTCTCTTTCCGGTGCCACCCGAAAGCGGCAGCGTGCCGGGTTGCGGTGAAGCCGGTGTCCTCGGGGCGCTGTGTGGCGTCATCGGCAGTCTCCAAGCACTCGAAGCCATCAAGCTCCTCACCGGAATCGGCGAATCGCTGCGGGGTCGTATGCTCACCTACGACGCCCTTCACCAGAGGTTTCAATCCCTTGTCCTGCCGCGCAATCGTCACTGTCCGTTGTGCGGCGAGCAACGCACCATCCATGTCGTGCGCGCCGAAGGCGAATCGAGCAACCCGGCGCCACCGGAAGACCTCCACGTGTCACCGACTGGCGAATTTCCCCTCGAAATCTCCGTCGGAGAGGCCAAACAGCTCGTGGATCGCCATCCGGGAAAAGCGGTCGTCATCGATGTACGGGAGGCCTACGAGCTCGAAATCTGCCGGCTCACGGAGGCCCGGCATATCCCGATGCGCGAAGTCCCGGGAGAAACCGCCGCACTGCCCCGCGACAAACACCTGCTCATCCTCTGCCATTCCGGTGTTCGCAGTCTCCGCGTGACGAAATTCTTGCGCGATCGCGGCTTCAATGCAGTTAGCAATATTACCGGCGGCATCGACGCCTGGGCTGTCGAAATCGAACCGGACATGCCGCGCTATTGACACGACCTGCGCTTCGCCGCGGGCCGCGCCGAATGTCCAGGGCACCGCACGGCGGGACTACATCTTTAACTCGGGATGAGCGGCCGCATATTCCCTGGTATAATTAGCGAACACCTCACTCAGCCGCTCCTTAACGGTCCCCGTCCCGATCCGGAACGAGTGACCGTCGACGGCGCTCACGGATTGGAGGTCCCGCGTCGTGCCCAGGAGAAAACATTCCTCCATCGCCCCGAGATCTTCCGGTCGGATGACTTCTTCACGCGCCACGACGCCAGCGCGTGGCGCGATCGTTTCCAAAAGTCGTTTGCGAGTAATCCCTTCGAGAATGCCGGCCGTCAGTGGCGGCGTCACCAATTCGCCGGCCCGGACGAAAACCACATTGGAAACCGCCGCCTCCGCAATCTCTCCCCGGAGATTAAGAATGAGAACATCGTCGGCCCCGCGGGCCCGGGCCTCTCGGAGGCAGAGAATATTGTTGAGATAATTGCCCGTCTTCCAGGCCGGACTGAGCGTCTCGATCGGATTCCGGCGCAAGGACGTCGCAATCGAAAGCCTCAGTCCGATCCTTAACTTTTCCGGAGAGATACGGGGACACGGCTGAACCAGCAGTACAAATTCGGGTCGGTCGGCGAGAGCAATATCCAGACCGATGGGGCCGGCGCCACGCGTCAGCTGTAAACGAATATAGACATCATCGACATAGCCGATCGCGGCCCGAAAAGCCGCCACCGTCCGGGCGATTTCCCAGCGGATCTGCTCCGCAGAAAAAGGAATATCGATCGCCAGCGCCCGCGCGGATGCCTGAAGCCGATCCAGATGTTCCGCCCACGCGAACACCACTCCATGATGGCTGCGCCAGACTTCATAAATGGCGTCGCCATAGAGGAATCCCCGGTTCAGCGGCGTCAGCGACGGCTCGTCCGCTGGATGGAGCCGTCCGTTGGTGTTGGCTTGGATGAAGTGGGCGGGCATGGCGCAGAAGGAGTGCCGGTATAGGTTCCGCGGCACAAAAGAAAAGCCCTCGCAGTTGCGAGGGCTTGTGAACGGAAACCCCGTCTGGACTCAGCGTTTCTTCACCAAGCCCAGGGCCTTCTTGATATTCTGTACGCTGGGCAGGGAAATTCTGAGCGCCTTGGCAATCTCCGTGCCGGTCTTTCCCGCTTCGACCATCTTCTTCAAGCTGCCGCGGGTCTCGTCGGTGATAACCGCGCGTTTGCGCCGTTTCCGGCCAACCGCCGGCGCCTTGGCGCTTTTGGTCGCGCGTCCGGGACGACCCCGCCGCCGGCCGCCGCCGGCCGCCTTTAGTGCGGCGATAAAGGAATCAACGGAGGCGAAACCATATTTCGCCGGCAACGCCGCCAGTTCCTTGTTCAATTCGCTGGCGATCGACTGTTCGAGATTGGCAACCTTGTCGCGCGCCGCTTCGAGTTTTTTAATTTTATCTGTAACCATCCGAAAGAGGTGCCTCACTCCGCAGCTTATAGCAAGTCGGGATTGGATATTATCACCCTCCGAATCACTCTATCAAATTGTCATGGCATGATATCCGCCATCGACGACGATTTCCGCGCCGGTAATAAATCCGCCCGCCTGGTCGCTGGCGAGGAGCAGCGTGGCGCCGACCAATTCCTTCGCCTCGCCAAACCGCTTCATCGGCGTGTGCCCCATGATCGACGTAACCCGATCGGGAGACAAGATCTTGCGGTTCTGTTCCGCCGGGAAAAATCCCGGCACGAGGGTGTTCACCCGCACGCGCTTGGGCGCCCACTCGCGGGCCAGATTCTTGGACAGATTGTGCACCGCGGCCTTGGTGGCGGAATAGGTGAAGACGCGTGACAACGGCACGAGGCCGGACATCGATCCGAGATTGATGATCGCGCCACCCTCGCCGCGTTCAACGAGGTATTTGCCGAAGATCTGGCAGCCCAGGAAAACCCCCTTCAGGTTGATTTTCACGATGCGCTCGAATTCGTCCTCCGCGATGTCGAGAAACGGAGTCGCCGAATTCACACCCGCGCCATTCACCACAATATCAACGCGACCCGAACGGGCCAGAACGGTCTGCAGCAACTGCTGGATCGCCGCCTTTTCGCTCGCCTCGGCCGCGACGAAATAGGCCTTGCCGCCGGTGGCCTGGATGCGCTCGAGGCGGGGCTTAGCTTTCTCCTCGTTCCGGCCGACCAGCACCACTTCGGCACCCGCGCCAGCCAACCCCTCCGCCATCGCTCCGCACAGTTCACCGGTGCCGCCAATGACGACGGCGACCTTGCCGCCAAGTGAATAAAGACTGTTAAGATAGTCAGAGGAAGTACTCATGGAACGGAAATGAAAGGGGGAGCCAGCGGTTTGTGGCAACGGGAAATGCACGGAACGAAAAATTCCGACGATCACCGGCGCCGCCGGCTATAAAATGAAGATCCGGCTGGAAAATCCCCCGGGGCGGGCGGTATCCGACTTGCCCGGGGCAAACCAGCAGGATTTATTGCCGGCATGGCCCGCATCCCACTCGAGGACAATTTCAACGATGTTATCAACAAGACGCAGCGCGGTCTGAAAATTACCGACGAGGAACTGGCGCAGCGCGCAGAAGTGCCTCTCGCCGATCTTGCCGCGATCAAAGCCGGCA
Source organism: Opitutia bacterium (assembly GCA_947442255.1). The sequence continues at coordinate 105,437 of CANEVO010000001.1, read as the reverse complement.
AGCCGCTCGACGCCGTACTGCGCCGCGTCGCGCGCCATCTTCGCTTGTCTCCGGATGCGCTCGAAGCGCTGGCCCATAAACGCTGGTATCCGCAGCAACCGATTTTCTCCCACGGCTTCGCGGCGTTCAACACCGCCTACGAAGACATGACGGTGAACAGTTACCTCGTCTGGGATCCCCGGGAACGCAAGGCGGCGGCCTTCGACACCGGGGCCAATTGCGAGGGGATGCTCGACCTGATCAACGCGGAACGACTGTCGGTTCAATATATCTTTCTCACGCACACGCATGAGGATCATGTGACCGACCTGCCCCGCCTCGCCCGCGAAACCAAGGCCGAGGTGTGGGCCAGCGAACTCGAACCCGCGCCCATCGCCGGGGCGAAAACGTTCAAGGAGAACGTCCACTTTCATCTCGGTCCGCTGGCCATCAAGACGCTCCTCACCACCGGCCATTCGCCCGGGATGACGAGCTACTATATCACCGGGCTGAGCTGGCCGCTCGCGATCGTGGGAGATTCAATTTTTGCCAGCTCCATGGGCGGCAGCCCCACTCACTTTGCCGAACAGTTCGAAAACAATAAGATCAAGTTGCTCACCCTGCCCCGCGACACCGTGCTGGCCTGCGGTCACGGCCCCTTGACGACCCTCGGCCAGGAAAAGCAGCATAACCCATTCTTCATCCGTTAACCTTCAGCCCTATCCCGCCCAGCCATGAGTAATTTAGCCACCGGTGATACTTCCCCCTCCCCGTCGACCAAGGTCGCCTTCGTCGGCGTGGGCCGAATGGGCGCCAACATGGCGCGCCGGCTCAAGGACTGCGGCTATGCCGTGACGGCGGTCTACGACGTACATACTGCCGGCGCCGAGGCGCTTGCCACCGAGATTGGTGCGCGGCCGGCGCGTACGCTCGCCGAGGTCACGGCAGCCGCCGACGTTATTTTCACCGTGGTCACCGACGATGCCGCGCAACTGGGCGTGTTTGCCAGTGACGGCGACTCACTGCTGACGGGCGCGAAAGGGAAACTTTTCGTGAACTGCGCCACGCTTTCGCCCGCCACCCATGTGGAGGTGCAGCGACGCGCAAGCCAGTCCGGCGCCGTCACGCTCGAAGGCTGCATGGCGTCCTCGATTCCGCAGGCACGCAACGGTACGCTCTATCTCATGTGCGGTGGCGACCGCGCGGTATTCGAACAGGTTAAACCGATCTTGGAAAAGCTGAGCTCGGCGCTGCGCTACATCGGCGGCACCGGCCAGGCCGCACAGGTGAAGGCGCTCGTGAACATGGTGATGAACATCAATACCGCGGGTCTCGCGGAAGGGCTCGGCCTTGGTGCCGCGCTCGGACTCGACCTCGACATGCTGCGGGAGGTATTTGCCCAAACCGGGGCCAATTCTCAGGTACTTAAGACCGACGGCGAAGACATGCAGCACCGTGCGCACGACTGCTACTTCTCCGCGGCCCATGCCGCGAAGGACTCCACGATTGCCTGGACGCTCGGGGTCCAAGGCGGGCTGAACCTGCCCCTCGCCGCGGCGACCAAGCAGCAATTCGAGCGCATGGTGGCACTCGGGGCCGGCGGGCTGGACAAGAGCGGAGTCGCCGAATTGACGTTCAAGGGTCGGCGCGCCTAAAAACGACGGAACCGCCGGGCGGGCGGCAAAGACTCACCTGCCCGTCGAGTTCGATTGCATGAAACCGAACGCCTTCCACCGCCTGGTCTGTGGCGTGCTATTCGCCACCAGCTGGGTGCTCGCTCGCGCCCAGACCGAGAACGGCCCGGATCGCGTCACTTTTTACTCCGAGCCCAACTTTAAGGGTGAATCCCTCGGTCTCGACCCGGGTGCCCGGGTCGAAAATCTCGACCGCCTGCGGCGGGAAAGCGATCGGGTATGGGCCTTTGCAATTTCCTCGGTGCGCATCGAAGGCTCGGCTAAAGTCATGGTCTATGCGTCGCCGAATTTTGGCGGTGAACGCATGGAGATCAGCCGGAACATCCCCGACCTTTTTGGCGAGGCACGCGGATCGGCCGGAACGACTTGGGATCGATGCATCGCCTCGATCGTCGTGAGCGGGCCGCTCCGCGCCATCGCGCCACCCGGACGTGACGCTCCTCCCCCGACCACCATCTACGTGGTCCCAGGAACCATCCCGTATCCGCCGGGCCCGTCCGAACGCCGGATCATTTATAACGCGCGGACTGCCGACCTCCTTATTCAAAAAGTCTATCGCGACGTGCTCGGTCGCAGCGTGGATCCCGCCGGGCTGCAGCACCACCGGCAAAAATTACTCCGTGAAGGCTGGAGCGAACGACAACTGATCGACGATCTGCAACGCAGCGGCGAGGCACGCTCGATCAATCCCGACCGGGCGATCGCCAAAATTTATCGTGACGTGCTCGACCGCGACCCCGATCCGAACGGGCTCCAGCACTATCGCCAGCTTTGGCGCCAAGGCTGGACCCAGGGGCAGATCCGGGAAGATCTCCGCCGCAGTCCGGAATCGCGTGAGACCTCAATTCGAACCGCCATCACGCGCGCGTATCGCGACCTACTTGGCCGCGATCCCGACCCCGCCGGCTTTGCCACGTATGAAAAATTAATACGCGAGCGGGGGATGAGCGAGCGCCAGCTCCGGCAGACCCTGATGAGCAGCGACGAGTACCGGCAACGCCAGCAGGCAAATTGACGGCCTCCGTCCTGCTCACCCGAGCCGAAGACCACCCGCCTCAGTCTTCCGCGACTGCGCGTTTAGTGGCCGGCACACTACCGCGCGCCCCGGGTTCGCCCTCGCGGGGTTTGCCGATCAAATCGAAATAAATGGGGCAACCCTTGAGATCGAACTCCTCCACCACCCCCGCCTCGAGGTAGCGCCGATACTGCTCGGTGAGTTTTTCCTCGCGGTTGCAGAAGAGCCGGATGCGGAACGGCCGCGTTCTTACCTGCGTGGCATAGTAGATCCGGAACCGACGGCCAGCGATGGCCGGCGGCGGATTGCGCTCCGCGAGGTGACCCAGGACCTGATTCAGCTTTGCGGTGGGCAGCTTCTTATCCAGCGTGCGGTTCAGCTTTACCGCGGCATTCAGCAGGCGGTCGATCTCGAAGCCACTCATCGCCGACACAAAAATCACGGGTGAGCCCGGCGTAAAAAACAGCCGCTCGAACAAGGCATGTTCGTATTTTTCCCGGTAGTCGCGCTCGCTCTTGTAGGGCGCAAAACCGCCCTGCGACTTGAACGCGTTTTGCACGAGATCCCACTTGTTGACGACGATGACGATCGGCTTGCCCTCCTTGATGGCCTCACCCGCGATCGCCTTGTCCTGTTGAGTCACGCCCTCGAACGCATCGAGCACCAGGAACACGACGTCGGTGTTCTTGATCGCATCCAGCGAGCGCAGCCGCGAAAAATACTCCACCGGCGAAGCCAGCTTTGTCGCGGCCTTGATGCCGGCGGTGTCGATCAGCTTGAACGGGTAGTCCTTGCCATCGCGGCCACGGAACTCGAAGGGCAACTCGATCGCATCGCGGGTCGTCCCAGGGACTTCGCTGACGATGAGCCGTTCGCTCTTGAGCATGCGATTGCTCAACGATGACTTGCCGACGTTCGGCCGGCCGATGAAACAGATGCAGAGCGGATCGCTCGCCGTCTTGGCGGCCGCATCTTCAGCTTCCGGGGTGGGTACGGGTCCGAGCGCGGCCAGTACGGCGTCGCGCAAATCGCTCTCCCCGCGGCCATGTTCGGCCGACACGCGCAAGGGCTCGCCCAAGCCCAGCCGATAAGCCTCGGACAGCTCGATCTTGTCGTCGTTGAAATCGGCCTTGTTCACGACGAGCAAGACCCGCTTCTTTGACTTGCGCAGCATCTGCGCGATCTTCTCGTCGAGTGAGCTCAAACCACTGAGCCCGTCGACCACGAAGAGGATGACCGAGGCCGCCGCGATGGCAAAATCGACCTGTTGCTCCGACGCCTTCGTCAGTGCGGCCGGCGTGTCCTCGCCCTTGTAGCCGAGGCCACCCGTATCCAGCAGCGTGTATTGCCCCTCGGCAATTTCCGCCGAGATCACATCCCGCGTGATGCCCGGCTGGTCATGCACGATGGAAATGCGCTTCCGCGCCAGCCGGTTGAAGAGGCGACTTTTCCCCACATTGGGACGACCGACGATGGCGACGATACGAGACATAGAATAGACTCACTGATAAACACCCTGGCCAACATAGCCAGACACTCCAGCAGGCGAGTGTCGGGCCGACGCAAACCGGGCATTACCTCACCTCCCCGACCTGGCTCCTTGGACGAATCGTTCCATGCGATCGCAGGCAACGATGATCTGGTCGTAGGCGGTCGCGAAGCAGGCGCGAACGTGGCCCCGGCCGTTTTCGCCGAACGCGGTGCCCGGAACGACGGCGACCTTTTCCTTCTCCAACAGGCCGACCGCAAATTCCTTTTCGCTCAGGCCACTCGGCGTCACGTCGGGAAAGGCGTAAAAACTACCGCGGGGCGAGTGGCACTTGAGGCCGATTTCGTTGAACCGTCGCACGATCAGATCGCGGCGGCGGTGGTATTGCTCGCGCATTTTCAACACCTGGTCCCAGCCATTCTTCAAGGCCTCGAGCGCGCCCTCCTGAGCGATGATCGAAGCGCACATCATGGCATACTGGTGCACCTTCATCATTGCATCGATCAAGACGGCCGGCCCGCAGGCATAGCCGATGCGCCATCCCGTCATGGCAAACGCCTTCGAAAACCCATGCAGGAAGATGGTTCGTTCCGCCAGTCCGGGGAAACTCGCAATACTCGTGTGCGTCCCCTCGAAGGTCAGCTCGGAGTAGATTTCATCGCTCAAGACGAGCAGATCCTTTTCACAGCAGAAGTCCGCGATCTTCTGCAACTGCTCGCGGGTGCACGTGCCACCGGTCGGATTGCACGGCAGGTTGAGCATCAGCATCTTTGCCCCCGGCTGCCAAGCCGCGCGCAAGGCCTCGGCCGTGAGCGCGAAATTATCCTTTGCGTAGGTCGGCACCGCGATGGCCTGGCCGTGCACGAGCGTGATGCTCGGCTGGTAGCTCACGTAACAGGGCTGGTGAAACATCACCTTGTCGCCCGGATTGCAGAAAGCTCGAAACGCCAGGTCGAGCGCCTCGCTCACGCCGACGGTCACGATCACCTGGTCCTCCGGGCGATAACTCACCCCGAAGTGTTGCTCGACGTAAACGGAGATCGCCTTGCGCAACTCCGGCATGCCCAGGTTTGACGTGTAGTAGGTCTTGCCGTGCTCAAGGGCGTAGATCGCCGCCTCGCGGATGTGCCAGGGCGTGACGAAATCCGGTTCGCCCACGCCCAGCGAGATGACGTCCTGGCCCTTCATCTTCGCGACGAGTTCGAAGAAATCGCGGATGCCGCTCTTGGGCAGCGTGGCAATATGCCCCGCCACCCATCGATTTGGGTCGGTGCTCATGATGGTAGTTTAGGGAGCCACCGTGAGCCGCGTGCCCTGGGAGTCGTCGCCGTCCAGCAGAAAGCCCTGTTCCTTGTAACAACGCAGCATGAAATGCGTGGAGGTCGACAACACGCCCTCGACGCTGGAAAGTTTTTCCGAGACGAACGCGGCGACCTTCTGGAGCGAGGCGCCACGCACAAAGACGAGCAAATCGTAGCCGCCCGACATCAGGTAGCAGGATTCGACCTCGTCAAACCGCGCAATGCGCTCGGCAAAGCGGTTGAATCCGCCGCCGCGCTCGGGCGTGACCTTGACCTCGATGACTCCCCGCACCGCAGCGGCGGCGGCGGCTTCGCGGGAAAGATCGAGCACCGGACGCCAGCCGAGAAAGATTTTATCCTTCTTCAACTGTTCCAGGTGCTGATCAACCTCCGCTTCGGTCAGACCCGCGACCTGGGCCATCTGGCCGGTCGTGAGGCTGCCGCCGTCGATCAAGAGCTTGAGAACAGGGTTCATAGAGGCGCCGATTATCCGGAAATCCACCGGCATTTACGAGGACGAAAATTCGCGGGCTCGGCCGACCGCGTCCGGGGCGTATGCCGACGGCTTGCCTCGCCCTCCATTCCGCCACACGGTTCGCGTTTCATGTTCGAATCCCTCACCGAAAAATTGGGCAGCGCCCTCCGCAATCTGCGCGGCGTTGGCAAACTCTCCGAAGACAACATGGCGGAGGCACTCCAGGAAGTGCGCACCGCGCTGCTCGCCGCCGACGTGCATTTCAAGGTGGCGCGCGAATTCGTCGAACGCGTGCAGCAGCAATGTGTCGGCCAGGAGGTCCTCAAGGGCGTCGCCCCCGGGCAGCAGGTCGTCAAAATCATTCATAACGAGCTCGTCCGGCTCCTCGGCGAAGGCACCACGGATCTCTCCGCTTCCCGCCCGTTGAAAGTCCTGATGGTCGGACTGCACGGTTCCGGCAAAACCACGTCGGCCGCCAAACTTGGCCGGCTCCTAAAGAAGCGCGGTTACCGGCCCTTTGTGGTCGCAGGCGATGTATACCGCCCTGCCGCCATCGACCAGCTCGAGATCCTGGCCCGTCAGGAGGAAATCGGGTTCTACGCCGATCGCGCCTCGAAGGACGTGCCGGCCATCGGCGCGGCCGGTCTGGCCGCCGGCCTCGCCGCCACCGCCGATTGCATCATCTTCGACACCGCCGGCCGGTTGCAAATCGACGCCGACCTGATCGAGGAGGTCAAAAAACTGCATGCCCGGATCAAGCCCGATGAGGTTCTGCTCGTTGCGGACGGCGCCCTCGGCCAGGAAGCCGTCAACGTCGCCAAGACGTTTCACGAGGCGCTCGCTCTCACCGGTCTCGTCCTCACCAAGATGGACGGCGACACGCGCGGGGGCGCCGCGCTCTCGATCAAAGCGGTCACAGGCGTGCCGATCAAATTCATCGGCACCGGTGAAAAAACCGCGGACTTCGAAACCTTTTATCCCGACCGGCTGGCCTCGCGCATCCTCGGCATGGGTGACGTCGTGTCGCTCGTCGAAAAAGCGCAGGAAACCTTCGACCAAAAGGAGGCCGAGCAGATGGCCGAAAAACTGCGCAAGGCGGATTTCGACCTCGAGGACTTTCTTTCGCAGATGCAGCAGGTGAAGAAAATGGGGTCGATGCAGAGCATTATGGGCATGATGCCCGGCATGAGCGGCATGCAGGTGCCGGAGGGCGCGGACCTCCAAATGGCGCGGACCGAGGCGATCATCAAGTCGATGACCCGGCAGGAACGCCGGAAGCCAGATATCCTCAACGGCAGCCGCCGGCAGCGGATCGCCAACGGTGCCGGGGTCAAAATCGTCGAGGTCAACCAGCTCCTGAAACAATTCCAGCAGATGCAGAAGATGATGCGAATGTTCAAGGGTGGTGGCGCCAAGAAGATGATGCGCCAGATGGAAGCCATGCGCGGCAAGGGCAGCTTTCCCGGAAGGTAGCGCGCCCCGCGGCGGCTTCGCGCTAGCCGTGCATCGGCCGTGAGCCGGCCGGGCATTTGAGCTAACGCCGGGGTGGCGTGGCCGCCGCGTATCCCGAAAGCGTGAATTTCATTTGTTCGAATTTCGACGCGTATGATCGATCCGACAGAGGTAGAGCTTCCACCGGACTTCCCAGAATTTGAATCGCCCAGGCGCCCGACATGACACTGGCCATCGCCACCCCCCGCCTGATAGGGCAGATGTTCGCACTCTCGTTCACCGCGCTGTTCCTCGAAATGATGGTGATCCGGTGGGTGCCCTCCGTGGTCTATCTGGTCGCCTACTACGCCAACCTAATGCTGCTGGGTTCATTTTCTGGGGCTCGGCGTCGGGGCGATGATGGCCGACCGCAAATGGCGGCTGTTCGAATGGTTTCCCGGCTTTCTGGCGGTCAATATCGGCACCCTGCTGCTGTGCCGGAATTTCGTCATCGGCACCTCCACGGGCGAAGCTCGCTTTCACGCGCTGGACCCCGCGATGTTGAATACGCTCCTGCTCGTCTGGATCTTTGCCGCCAACGCGCTGATATTTGTCCCGCTTGGTCAGAAGATGGGCGGTTTGTTTCATGCCCTGCCGCGGCTGCAAGCCTATGGCTGGGACATTGCCGGCAGTCTCTGCGGCACACTCGGCTTCGGCCTGTTTTCCCTGAAGCTGTTTTCGCCCCTGGTTGGCATGGTGATCGTGATGCTGATTTTCCTCGCCCTCTCGGCGCGGCGGGCAACCGCCCTTCTCGTGTTCGCCGGCGTGCTCACCGTGATGGGCCTGACCACCGACCGGGCCGCGATCTGGTCGCCCTACTATTACATCACGGTCCACCGCACCGAGACTCCGCTGCAAACGGAGTCCCAGCCTCCCGCGGATCTGCGCACGATGCGCAACCCGCCGATCTACGCCGTCAAGGTGAACCAACTCGGCTATCACTTCGACGCCACCTTCGATCCCGCCCGCTACGATCCCCCATCTCCCCACGCGGCTTACGTCGGCAAAATGGCCGGGCAATACCGCCTGCCCTACGCGATCGCGGCGGGGCGCGAACGGGTCCTCGTGGTCGGCGCGGGCGGCGGCACCGACATCGAGGCGGCGCTCGCCTCGGGTAGCCGGAAGGTGGATGCGGTGGAGATCGACCGGGTCATCGCCTGGATTTCCGGGCGCTTCAACGCCGCCGCGCCGTATGCCAATCCGCGGGTGGCGCTGCACATCGACGACGCGCGGGCCTACCTCCAACGGGCCAGGCCCGGTGACGACCTGGTGGTTTTTGGATTCCTCGATTCCCAGACTTTGTTCAGCAGCATGAGCAATGTCCGGCTCGACGGCTACGTCTACACGGTCGAAAGCCTCCGCTCCGCCTACGGACTCCTCGGCGAAAACGGCGTGCTCTCCCTTTCCTTCTATCTCGGCCGCGGGTGGCTCGGACCGAAGTTATTCCGCATGGTGACGGAGGCGGTTGCCCGCCCGCCCGCGATGTATATCCACGGCCAACAGATGATTCTCATCTGCCCCGAAGGATCCCGGCCTGAAACTGACCGCCGCGGTCGGCTCGTTTAACCGTGCCCTGTTTGAAACGCCGCCGATCACCGACCTCGCCACCGATGACTGGCCGTACCTCACCTCATCCGCAAGACGATCCCCTCCGACTACCTGTTCGCGATCGACACCTTGCTGACTTTCTCCGTCGGGGCGCTCGTGACGCTCCGCCGGCGTTCCTTCGGGCGCGAGGATCTGCATTTCGCTTTCCTCGGCATGGCCTTCCTGTTGCTGGAAACCAAGAGCATCGGCGATTGCACGCTCTATTTTGGCACGACGTGGCTGGTGACGACAATCGTCGTGGCCGGCGTTCTTCTGATGGTGATGGCCGGCAATACCGTCGCGGACCGGATCCGCGCGTTCTCGTTCCGGCTGTACGCGCCGTTGTTCGCGACGCTGTTGTTGCTGCTGGCGGTGCCACGGGAGACCGTCCTCGCTTTCGATTTCACCGGGCGGCTGCTGTGGGCGTTGCTCGCCGTGCCCCTGCCGGTGTTTTTCGCCGGCATCATCTTTTCCACCACGTTTCGCGCCGCAAAATCGCCGTCCGCGGCGTTTGGCGCAAATTTGATCGGAGCCATGCTCGGCGGCTTTTGCGAATACCTCGGCATGCTGGTCGGCAACCAACGCCTGTCGCTACTGGTAATCGTCCTTTATCTCGCCAGCTGGCTCGTGCTGCGGGTGACTCGCCGGGGCCCGGACGCCGGCTGGCCCGCAGCCGCCGCCAGCTGAATCACGCGCCCCACCGGCCACGCTCGGCCGCCGTCATTACGGCAACTTGGCCTGCACCAGTTTACTCACGACGCCAAAGTCGATCAGGCCCGCCTCCGGCCGTTGTTTCAGGGCGGCGATCACCTTGCCCATTTCCTTTTTCGACTGCGCCCCCGTCTGCTGGATCGCTTCGGCAATCAGCGCGTCCAGCTTGGCGGGATCGAGTCCCTGCGGCAGATATTTCTCCAACACCCGGATCTCGGTTTCGTTGGCCGCGACCAAATCAGCCCGCCCACCCCGCTCGAAATCCACTTTTGCGTCGGCGAGGTTTTTCACGGCCTTGCGCACCGTCGCGATCACGAGCGCGTCATCGATCTCCTTGTTGCCATCCATTGCCGCGCGCTTGATGGCGGCATCGGCGGTGCGCAACGCGGTCGTCGTCGCCGCATCGCGGGCCTTCATCGAAACCACAATATCGGCGCGAAGTTTTTCGTAAATCGAGGACATGGAAACAACTGACTCGCCGGGCCGTGGGAGCGCAAGCGTTTCCCAGCCAGCCAGCCAGCCGGTCGGCCGGCGGATCATTTGCCCCCGCCGATCAGTCGATTCAACAAATCGGCCGCCTTGTCGGTCACGCCGCCCTTTTCAAGGGCGAGACTGGCCAGCCGGCTATTCAGTTCACTCGTGTCGGGCCGGCCGAGCGTACCGCGGATATTCAACGGCACGGTACAGGCGGCATAGCCCAGATCGTCGGGTTGCGCACCGAGCACGCCGAGCCGCTTCAGCAAGTCGGCATTGCGGCCTCGCGCCCGCAAGGTGAAGGCCATCGCAAGCGCGTCGTCCAGCAACGGCGCGCCGGGCTGGTGCGTGGCGAAGCCGTGGCCGGAAAGCCGGATTTCGGGCGAGATCAGCGTAAAATCCTTCAGCTCCGCATTGAGTGCCGTGTCGCGCGTGACGGCGAAGCTGAGTTGATCGTAGGCGATCGCCTTCCAGGAGTTAACCAGCTCGCTGACCGCCTGCGCATTGTTGGCCACCGCTTCCAGCGCATTGCCATTCCGACCGCTCAGCGCGTTCGCGAGGTTGCCCAGGCGGGCGATCCCCGCCGCCAGCGCGCTCGTCGTCTCAAGCTTGGCCGCTACACTCACCGGAAATCCGCGAAAAACTCCACCCGTACTCGTCAGCTGAAAATACCCGCCGGCGCCGGCAGGCAGGTCGGCCAGCGCCACGGCCCGCCCTGTCAGTTTGCTCGTAACGTTGAATCGGCCCTCCACGGTTGCCGGCTGGTCGGGATTGAACGCGCGAAAGAGCGGCGCCGGATCGAAGTCGGTGACCAGCAAATCCGCCGCCAAGCCATAAGGCTGGGGCGCGGTTGCGTCGAACATGACGGTGCCATCGATCTTCGCTTCGCCGTTGGCGCCCAGGCCGGCGCGCAAGCCTTCAATTTTTGCCGAACCGCCGGCAAGCCGCAGCGTGCCGGAAACGTTGGTCGCCTGAAAGCTGTCCGAATAAATCACCTTTTTAAGTGCGAGCACGACCGACCCGCTGATGCCAGCCCACGGTGGAGCAACATCGCGCGGAGCCTTGGTGGCACTGACGTTCGGTTTCCCGCCCCCCGGCATGGCCGCGACGAGAATCATGGCGTCGTCGACGACGAGATGAGAACTGGTTACCTGCGCATCCACCGTAAGAGCGGTTTTCGTGGTCCGCAATGTGCCGGCCAAAAGCAAGTCCGAACGTCGGCCGCCGCGCTCGATGAGCAACGGGGCGTTCAACGCGATTTGCCCGTCGGGGGCGAAATCGACGCGCACGTCGGCTGAAATCGCCGGCAGCGTTTCCGCCGTGATTTTCGGATCGGCGGCCAGCTCGCTCAGGACCACTCTCGCCTGTAACTCCCGCCGGAGGCCCAGGCTGGCCGCAAATTCGACCGTGGCCGTTCCCTTCGTGAGCACCCGGGCGGCCGCCGCCACCGGCTGCTCCAGCCAGCCGGGAAGGTCGGCGGAGAATTTACCCGTGATTTTCAAGGCCTGGTTCGCCTCCGCCAGCATGCCAACCTTCCCCGCGCCAGCCAGCAGCCGGGCCGGACCCCGCTTGACGGTGAAATCGGTGACTTCGGCCTGCCAGCCTTGCGGCGCGTAGTCAGCCGAGGCTTGTACCGAAAAATCGACCGCCTGCAGGAGCGGACGCCCGTCCTGAGTCGCCGAAAATCCGGTCACGGTCAGCGGGGCCTTTGCCTGCAAGGCCATCCCGCCGGAACGCGCCGTCGCAACGAGTTCGCCCTGGAAATCGCCGCCGGTAATCATCAAGGCTGGGAAAAATGGCTGTACCCAGGTGAGCGGAATGCCCTGCAGATTAATGCCGAGCAATTCACGCGCGGCGTCGGCGACTTCCAGCCGGCGGCTTCTGACGTCAAACGTGAAGGCCTGCAGCGCCCGTACCGTCGCCACCGGCCGGGTGCCGGCCACGGTGGCATCGAGCCGGTCAACGACCACGGCGCCGCCTCGCTGCGCGAGATTAAAGTCTGCCGCGATCGTCACCGGGCCGATCGAGGAAAGTTCCGGCCGGATGACCGCGAGCCGATCGGCGGTCGCATTGAGTTTCCCGCTGGCCCGCACGGTGGCGAAGGTGGGATCGGTCGCGAAAGTCCCCTCGCCCACCAGCGTGAAGACCGGCAGGGCGGTGCCCAACGTAAAGGGCGCAAGGTCGGAATCATGCATGTCGAGCTTCCAACCGCCATCCAGCTGCCGGGCCGCGGCCGGGAAACTGGCATGGACCGCCAGCAGTTCGCGGGTTTCAGAAACCACGGCCACCTTGTAGGTTTCTCCCCGGACATCCCGGGCGGCGTGAATGTCCGCCGCCAACTTCACGCCCTGCGGGAATTTCTCGCCGAGCGCAAAGGCATCGAGCCGGCCTGTCACGCGCGTAAACGTCCGGGGCGTGTCCATCGCGGCGGCGATCGTTCCGCGCAGATTAACCGCCCGAACGTCCCGGTCGGCGAGTGCCACCTCGGCGGAAAGATCGAACTTTCCCTCGCGATTTGTCCCGATACCGCCGCCGGCAATTGTAACCTTAGCGGTGCCGCGGGCATCGGGCAGTGTCACTTCACCCGTGAGATGTACCCCATCGAGCACCAGCTCCAAGGGCAGCTCCAACAGGCTGAAAATTCCCGCGAATACCCGCGCAGCGGCCTGACCGGAGGACGCTGGAACGGCTGAAACGCCAACCGGAGCCGTCGACCAATCGAGTCTCCATCCTTTGGCGACGAATCGCGAAACCATGACTTTTCCGCCCGTGATGACTAAAAAAAGGGGGAGGTCGGCCTCGATCGCGGGCAGGACGAGCGTGGCGTCGCTCTGCACGATGCGAACGTCCGTAACCACGACGTGATTCAGCCCGGCCGACACCGAACCGACCGTGGCCTGCACGGCCGGCATCGAAGCCAGCGCCCGGCGCACCGCCCACGTCTGGAACGACGGACGGGACACCACGGCCAGCGTGATCAACCCCAGGGCAAAAACCGCCCCCGTGCCGATGAGAACGAGCCGGAGGGGTTTCATGTGCGGAGTCGACGGCCTTGCACGGTAGGAATTGCGCCTGCTTTCGACATTCGAGTGCCGACGGCGCCCCGGTGCCGGCGATCGTTAGTTCTTGATGAACTCGTCAGCCTGGCCCGTGGCTTTCCGCAACGAGGCAACGGCAACGTTGTAACCGTAGTAGGCTTGAATTTGATTGGTCCGCGCGGTGGTGAGATCGACCTGGGCTTGCAAGACGTCCAGCTGCGTGCCGGTGCCGGCATTATACCGCGCGTTCGCCAGACGAACCGCCTCGGTCGCCTGTTCCACGACCCGGGCCGAGGCTTCAGCCAGCTCGGTGGCCTGCTGCCACTGCGAATGAGCGCGCCGCACCTCGACGTCGACCGCGAGTTGCGCCTCGGTCAGTGTGAGCCGGGTCTGTTCGAGCAACGATTTCGCCTGAGCCACGCGCCCCTTCGTGGCACGACCGTCGAAGATATTCCATTGCGACTGCACGCCCAGAAGCCATCCGCTGTTCGAATCGCCGAAATTATTCGTGGGGCCCTTGCGCATCGCCAGTCCGCCAAAGGCCGAAACGTTCGGGTAGCCGCCCGAACGGGCCGCCGTGACCGCTTCGCCACGCGCATCCGCGAGCCGGACAATCCGCTCGAGGTCGGGTCGCTTGGCCCGTGCCGCATCGAACGCCGCCTGCAGATCGAATGCCTGCGGCGTGTATTCCAAGGTGCCCACCAGATCCGGGACCTTCCCAGCTGATTCCGTCGTCGCGCTGGTGAAACCCAGCGCCTGCCGCAAGGACTCGATCGACAACCGGTAGTCGTTGCGCGCGGTGATCAGCGGAACCTTCGCATTGGCAACGGCGACCTCCGCCCGGAGCTTCTCGAAGCTCGACACCGTGCCGGCATCGTAACGCTCCGTCGCGGTCTTAAGCTGTTGTTGCAGCAATTCGAGATTCGATTCCTGGACCTTGATCTGCTCCCGCGCGAGGAGCACGCGGTAGAACGAAGTGCGCACCTGCAGGAGCGAGTCGTTGATCACCGCCTGCAGATCGAGCATCGCCGCTTCCCGGGTGAGTTTGGAGCCTTTGACAGCCGATTGGATTCCGCGACCCGCATAGAGCGCCTGCGCCACTGTCAAATTGACCTGCCACGTCTGGTTGCTGGGCGGGAAGCCGGTGGAGATGTCTTGGTCGTTGCGCTGATAAACTGCGCTAGCCCCGACATTCGGGATCATGCGGGAGGAAATTTCGACCACGACGCCCTCCTGCTGCCGGATGCGCTCGCGCGCCTGGCGGATGGAAAAATTGTTCTTCAGCGCAAACCCGATTGCGGTCGGGAGGTCGAGGGAGTCGGGCACGGGCTGCTGCGGCGCGGGATCGCCAGGCTGGGCTTGGGCGATGGCGCACGAGAGTGCCAGCGCCGTGAGGGAGGCGGCGACCGGCGAGAAATGGTGGCGGGCGATTTTCATGGCAGGAGGATTATTTGGCGAAGATCGGCTCGGCCTCGTGTTTCGGCGCTGCAGCGCGTTCCAGCGCCCGGACCTTAGCATGGTCACGAGCGATGAGCATGTAGAAAGCCGGCACGACGTAGAGCGTGAACACCGTGCCGACGGCCATGCCCACCACGAGAACCCACCCTATGCTGTTGCGCGCGGCCGCACCGGGACCGGTGACGAAGATGAGCATGAGATGGCCGAAGACCGTCGCGGCCGAAGTCATTAGCACCGGCCGCAGGCGCGTGGCGGCCGCGCGCCGGATCGCGTCGCGCTTGGCCACGCCCTGTTCCTGCAGCGTGTTGGCAAACTCGACGATGAGGATGCCGTTCTTCGCGATCAGGCCGACAAGCGTGATCAGGCCGATTTGGGAATAGATGTTGAGCGAGGTTTTCCACAAGAAGATCGGCACCATCGCGCCGACAATCGCGAGCGGCACGGAGCCGAGCAGAATGATGAAGGGATCGCGAAAGCTGTTAAACTGCGCCGCGAGCACGAGGAAAATGAGGAGCACCGCAAGCACCGCGGCCTTCCAAAGCGCACCGCCCTCGCTGCGAAGCTGCCGCGACTGGCCGCCATAGTCGATCGCGTAGCCGGGCGGAAGGATCTCGGCGGCCTTGGCCTCGAGCTTTTGCAGAGCGACATCGATGCTCGGGCCGACGCCCGTAATCTTGACGGCGTTAAGCTGTTGAAACCGGTTGAGCGAACGCGGCTGCACCGTGTGCTTCAGGGTCGCAACGGTGGAGAGCGGGATGAGCTGACCGACCGGGCCCCGGATGTGATAGTCAAGGAGCTGCTCGGCGTTGAGGCGCTGGCCGCGCTCGACCTGCGGGATGACGCGGTAGCTCCGGCCGTCGTTGACGAAACGGTTGACGTAGCCGCCGCCCAGCATGGAACCAAGGTCGCGGGCGACATCGCTGAGATTGAGGCCCATCGACGCGATCTTGTCCTTGTCGATCTCGATCTCGACTTGGGGCAGGTCGAACTTGAGGTCGGAGTCGGCAAAGAAAAACGTGGGCGCACCGTTAGGATCGTTGGCCTCGGTGTTGGCGTAGCGCACCAGCTGGTCCGCGTAGCCTAGGATCTCGCGGTGATCCGCAGTGGAGCGGATCACGAACTCGATCGGGAACTGACCTCCAGAGGGCAGCGGCTCGGGCGTGGTGACGATGACCTTGAGGCCGGCGACGGTCGCGGCCGGACCTTGGAGGGACTCTTGGATCTCGATCGAGGAGCGCTTGCGCTGCGACCACGGCTTGAGGATGACGCCGGAAAAGCCGAAATTGGCGCCGGTGAGTTGAAAGGAGTTTTCGTATTCCGGCACGCTCGTGAACATCTTCTGCACCTGATCTGCGAAGATTACGTTTTGATCGATCGTGGACGTCGGCGACGTTTGAAGAATGCTGAACACGACGCCTTGGTCTTCCTTGGGCGCGAGTTCGCGCTGGGCGAACATGAAGAAAGGAACGAGCAGCATCGTGAGCAACACGGCGGCGGTAATCGTCACGGGCACCCAGCCGAGACTGGCGCCGATCATGCGTTCGTATTTGTCCCGCACGCGGTCGAAGAGGCGGTTGATCTTTCCGCTCAGGCCCTCCTCCTCGTGATCGTGGTCCTTGAGCAGGGCCGCGCTCATCATCGGCGAAAGCGTGAGCGCGACGAAACCGGAAACCGCGACGGCACCGGCGAGGGTCATGGCAAACTCGCGGAACAGCGCGCCCGTGAGGCCGCCCTGGAAAGCGATGGGAGCATAAACGGCCGCGAGCGTGATCGTCATGGAGATGACGGGGCCGACAAGTTCGCGGGCTCCGAGGATGGCGGCGTCCACGGGCGTTTTTCCGGCGCGAATGTGGCGCTCGATGTTTTCGACGACGACGATGGCGTCGTCCACGACGATGCCGACCGCGAGTACGACGGCGAGGAGCGTGAGGAGGTTGATGGTGAAACCGAACGCGAGCATCAGCGCGAGCGCGCCGACGAGGGAGAGCGGCATCGCGACGATCGGGATCAGCACGGAGCGCAGCGAGCCCATGAACAGGAAGATCACCAGCATGACGATGAGCAGAGTCTCGATGAGCGTGCGGAGAATTTCGCCAAGCGCGTCGTCGATGTATTTGGTGCCATCGTAGGCGATCTTGACGTTGAGGCCGGCGGGGAGCGCGCGCTCGATCTCTGGCATGGTGTCGCGGACCCGCTTGAGCACCTCGACGGTGCTCTCGGTGGGCAGCACCCAGATGCCCATAAACGTGGCGGTCTGGCCGCCGAACTTGACCTCGGTGTTGTAGTCCTCGGCCCCGAGCACGACCTCGGCGACGTCGGCGAGGCGGATGATGACGCCGTTGCGCTGGGCGACGACGAGTTTCTTGAACTCATCAACATTCTTGAGATCAGTGTTGGCGACAAGGCTGATGCTGAGCATCGAGCCCTTGGTGGAGCCGACGGCAGCAAGAGCGTTGTTGGACTGGAGCGCGCCGCGAACCTCGGAAGGACTGAGGCCGTGGGCGGCGAGCGCGTCGGGTTTCAGCCAGACCCGCATGGCGAACACGCGGCCGCCGAGCACATCGGCCCGCTGCACGCCCTTCACCGAGGAAAGGCGCGGCTGCACCATGCGGTTCAGGTAGTCGGTGATTTCGTTTTGATCGAGGGTGTCGGAATAGAAACTCAGGTAAGCGGAGGCGAACTGGCTGTCGGCCGTCTCCACGTTGATCGTCGGCGTCTCGGCGGAGGGCGGGAGCTCATTGCGGACCTGATCAATTTTGGAGCTGATCTGGGCGAGCGCGGCGTTGGTGTCGTAGTTGAGTCGGAGGTAAACCTTGATCGTGCTGATGCTGGCGCCGCTGGTGGACTCGATGTAGTCGATGCCATCGGCGCTGGAGATCACGCGTTCGAGCTGGGTGGTGATGTAGCCGCGCACGGTGTCGGCGCTGGCGCCATAGTAGATCGTGGTGACGTTGACGACGGCGCTGTCGCTCCGGGGATACTGGCGGGTGTTGAGCTTGAAGTAGGACACTACGCCCACGACCAGGATCACGATGTTGACAACAAGCGCGATGACGGGCTTGCGGATGAAGAGATCGGTGAAACTTTTCGATAGCATGGCGAGGCCCTCGGATTGGGAGTTGGGTCAGGTGTTGCCGGGCTTGGGCGTCGGGCTGGAGGCGGGCTGCGCGGTGTTGTTCACCTGCACCGGGGCACCGTTGCGGAGCTTGAAGACCCCGGAGGTGACGACCTGTTCGCCGGGCTTGACCCCGGTCTCGATGGCGACGAGATCGCCGCGCGCCGCGCCGAGCTTCACGATCTGCTGGCGGACGCCGAGATATTTCTTGCCGTCGGATCCCTTCATTTGCTCGATGATATAGACGGAATTTCCGTAGGGCGCATAGGCGATGGCGGTGGCGGGCAGCACGATCTGCGGCGCACCGAGGGGAAGCTCGACCTCGACCTGGACAAACATGCCGGCGCGGAGTTTCTCCTCGGGGTTGGCGAACAGGGCCTGCACGGAGATGTTACGCGTGGCGGCATCGACCTCGGAGTTGATGGCGGAAATTTTTCCCTCGAAACGCTTGGCAAACCCCTCGACCTGGACGGCAATCTTCTGCCCGATGGAAAGGGCGGCGAGCTGGCGCTGGGGCACGCTGAAATTGGCGAAGATGGGGTCGAGTTTCTGAACCGGAAAGAGGGCGCGGCCGCGGGCAACGAACTGGCCGACGTTGACGAGCCGGATGCCGACGCGACCGTCGAACGGGGCGCGCACGTGCTTCTTTTCAATGGTAGCCTTGATCGCGGCAACGTTGGCGGCCGCCTGGTTGAGCTGCGCCGTTGCGACGTCGAGTTCGGATTTGCTAATCGTATTTCGGGCGGCAAGGCCAGACGCGCGTTCGTGCTGGAGTTTGGCCAACGCGGAGCCCGCCTCGGCGGCGGCGAGTTGCGCGGACTCCACACTGGTGTCGAGCCCGACGAGAAGATCGCCGGCCTTGACGAAGGTCCCGCTTTCAGCGGCAATTTTTACCACGGTGCCATCGGCATCGGCAGCGACGGTGACGCCCTCAACGGAGGCCAGCGTGCCGATGGCGCTGATGACAGGCTGCCACGAAACGGCCCTGGCCTCGAACGAAGTGACGGCGCTGGGCGGCATCTCATGGGAAACCGCCGACATTTTCTTGATTTGAACGACCTTGACCGCACCAAGCGCGACCACGAC
Source organism: Opitutia bacterium (assembly GCA_947442255.1). The sequence goes on along the minus strand of CANEVO010000001.1, from coordinate 86,524 downwards.
GAGAATGAAGCCGAAGATGGCGATGAGAAATTTATTGAGCATGGTGGATGAAAGGCGACGAACGAGGCAGGCGAAAAAGGACAATCAACGGCCGGCGCGGCCGGAGGCGGGGGCGGTTCGCGGGGAAGAATGGGAATCGGAAGTTGCGGGTTCCTCGGCGGCGCGCTGGAGCACCTTGGTGAGCAGGCGGACGAAGGTCTTGCGCTCGCTTTCGCTGAGCAGGCCCATCAGCCACGCCATCCGACGGAAATGCGCAGGCATGATCCGGGCCAGAAGTTTGCTACCGCGCTTGGTGAGGCCGACGGACATCATTCGCCGGTCGTCCGGATGCGGGGTGCGCGTCACGAGGCCGGCATTCTCCAACGTGTCCACGAGCCCGGTGATCGTCGCGCGCGTGACGCCGGTGCGCTCGGCAAGCTCGGCAGGCGTCAGGGGCATCTCGGATTTGCAGTCAGCGCCCTGGCAATTCCCCCAGAGCGCCATCAGGACACCGAAGCGGCCCTGTGAGATGTCGTGCTGCGCGAGGTGGGTGTCCACCACGCGAAACGCCTCGTCGCCAGAGCGCAGCAAGTGGAGAAACACCTCCGTCGCCGACGGGTCGAGGTCGGGAAATTCGCGCGAGGCCTCGAGCAGGCATTCGTAGCGCGGAAGGTCTTTTAACATCAACAGCGGCATGGCAAAAAACAATAAGGCGGCAGATAATTAGGACCCTAACTAAGAAGGCAAGCCGTCTCCTCCCTAAATTCGAAGACGATTTTATCCCGTGCAGCGGTGCACCCACCGCGGGATCTCAGGCGCGGGCCGCCCCCCCGGCGACCGCTGCCCGCGAAGCACCCGGAGAAATCCGTCTCCTCCGCCGGAAAAGCGCCCGGATCGGCCCGGGTGCCGGCGGGGCTTACAACGACTGCGTGGCTGCGATCAGCGCGTCCGTCGTGAGACCAAGCTCCTTGAACACGGTCGGGGCCGGCGCACTCAGGCCGAAGCGATCGATTCCAATGACCTTGCCGTCGAGCCCCACATACTTGTGCCAGAGCCCGGTCACACCGGCCTCGATCGCAACGCGCCTGCGGCAGGAGGACGGCAATACGCTCTCGCGATGCTCCGCCGATTGCCGGTCGAAGCGGTACATGCTCGGCATTGAAACCACCCGCACCCCGGCGCCAAGTGTTTTGGCCGCAGCCACCGCCAACTGGAGTTCGCTGCCGGCCGCGAGGAGAATGTGGGTGAGGCCGGCGGTTTCCCGCACCGCGACATAACCACCCTTGAGCACGCCTTCGCGGCGGGACTGCGCCGGAATGTCGTTGAGCATGGGCACGGCCTGGCGCGTCAGCGCGAGCAGCGTGGGGCCGTCGGTGCGCGCGAGCGCGGCCGCGTAGGCCCCGGCCGTTTCCTCCGGATCCGCCGGGCGGATCACGTCGAGATTGGGGATCACCCGTAAGCCGGAAACCGTTTCGACCGGCTGATGCGTGGGACCATCCTCGCCCACGCCAACAGAATCGTGCGTGTAGATATAGATCACCGGCAGCTGCGCGAGTGCGGCGAGGCGCATCGACGGACGGGAGTAGTCCGCAAACACCAGGAAAGTCGCGATGCTCGGCCGGAAGAGCCCGTCGTAAGCGATCCCGTTGGCGATCGCCGCCATGCCGTGCTCCCGAATGCCGAAGCGAATGTTGCGACCGGCGCGGTTACCCGCATCGAAGTCCTGATCCGCGGCAAGGTAGTTGAGCGTCGAGCCGTAGAGGTCCGCGCTGCCGCCGATGAGGAGAGGCAGGGCCGCGGCCATTGACTGGAGCACGTCGCGCCCGGCGGCGCGCGTCGCGAGCTTCGCGTCGGAGGGAAACAGCGGGATCTTTTCGAGCAGGGCCGCCGCCTGCGGGGCATTTTCCGGCGCGGCGGAATCGAGCAGGGCTGCTTTTTCCGGATGGGCTTCGCGCCAGGCGCGGTAGGTTTTGGACCACTTGTTGCAGCCGCGAATGAGCCGTTGTTTGTGCGCCGCGAAATAGCCGCGCACATCGTCGCTCACGAAGAAATGCTGGTCGGCAGGCAGGCCGAGTCCGGCGCGGGCGCCGTCGGCGAACTTCGCCCCACCCTCGCCGTGGCCCTTGGCCGTGCCGGCCACCTCGGGAATGCCCTTGCCGATGACGGTCTTCGCAATGATGAGCTGCGGCTTCCCGCTCTTCGTCTTTTTCGCCTTGTTGAAGGCTTTCAAGACGAGTGCGAGATCGTGACCGTCGACTGTCTGCACGTCCCAGCCGATGGCCTTGAAACGGGCCGCGGTGTTCTCGCTCTGGGTCTTGGCGCTCATGGCGTCGAGCGTGACGTCGTTCGAATCGTAAATCAGGATCAGGTTATCGAGCTTCTGGTGCCCGGCGAACGCGACCGCCTCCATCGCAACGCCCTCCTGCATACAGCCGTCACCCGCGAGGCAAACGACGTGATAGTCGAAAATCGGATGCTCGGCAGTGTTGAAGCGCGCCGCCGCCATCTGGCCGGCCAGCGCCATGCCGACCGCGTTGCCGATGCCCTGCCCGAGCGGGCCGGTCGTCGCCTCAACCCCGGGAGTCTCGCGAAACTCGGGGTGGCCCGGCGTCTTGCTGTGCAACTGGCGAAAGTGTTTGATCTCGTCGAGCGAGAGGTCGTAGCCGCTCAGGTGAAGCCAGCCATACAGGAACATCGAGCCGTGGCCGGCCGAGAGCACAAAACGGTCGCGGTTGATCCAGCGCGGACGATCGGGGTTGTGCACGAGGGCGTGACCGTAAAGAACGGCGCCGATTTCCGCGGCGCCCAGCGGCAGGCCGAGATGGCCTGAGGAGCACGCATGCACCGCGTCAATGGCAAGGCCGCGAGCCTGATTGGCCGCTTTGGCAAGGAGATGAATTTGCAACGTCATGAGGAAAATCCCGTTAGGCGTAGACCGCGCGCGCGTCGCGGGGAAGTCCGAATTTCAAGCGCCGCACCCTTGCACCCTTAATTGGTCGGGCGAATCGCCCACCCCGATGGGCCGCTCCGCCGCGACAACGGAACGGTCGCGGGATCGGGCCAACAAAAAAGCGAGCCCACGCGGGCTCGCTTTCGCGAAAAAACAGGAGCGAATGAGCTCAGTTGGCGGCGACCGGAGCGGCCTTGGCCGCTTTTGACGTCGCCGCGACCTTCTCGGCATGGATTACCGCCGCGCGATCCTTTTCCTTGATCGCGACTGCGGCCTTGCCGGTGCGGCGACGCAGGTAATAGAGACGGGCCTTCATGACCTCGGACTCGCGCTCCACCTCGATTTTCTCGATGTTGGGCGAATTGACCGGAAATACGCGCTCCACTCCCTCGCCGTAGCTGAGACGGCGCACGGTGAAGGTCTCATGGATACCATGACCCTTGCGGGCGATCACGATACCGGAGTAAATTTGGACGCGCTCCTTGTCAGCCTCGCGAACCTTGGTGTGCACGCGCACACCGTCGCCGACTTTGAACGGCGTGATGTCATTCTTCACCTGGACGGCGGTGATGGCTTGGATAATCGGGTTCATGGCAATGAGTTATTTGAGTAAATCGGGTCTGACCTGACGGGTTTTTTCCTCTTGCCGCGCGATCCGCCATTTCTCGATTTCGGCATGGTTACCCGAGAGAAGAACTCCGGGAACGGACATGCCCCGAAATTCGGCGGGACGCGTGTACTGAGGAAAGTCGAGCAACTTGCTGGTGAAGGATTCGTGCGTCAATGACTTTTCATCCCCGAGCACTCCTGGGATGAAACGCGCCAGCGCATCGATGACCACGGCGGCCGCCAGGGTGCCGTTGGTCAGCACATAATCGCCGATGGAAATCTCCTGATCGATGATCGAATCGCGGATCCGCTGGTCGATGCCCTCGTAATGGCCGCTGAGGAAAATCAGGTGTTGCTGCACGGACAATTGCTGCGCGATACGCGGTGAAAGCGGCGTGCCGTCCGGGGTAAGGTAGATCCGGCGGCAACCCGGCGTCTGCAGCTGCTCGATCGCCGCGAAAACCGGCTCAGCCTTCAGCACCATGCCGGCACCGCCGCCAAACGGGCGATCGTCGGCGGTGCGGTGCTTGTCCGTCGTCCAACCCCGGAGGTCGCGGACGTTCACCGTCAGGTGGCCCGCGGCGAGGCCTTTGCCCAAAATGCTCTCGGCGAGAAAGCCCTCCAGCATCCGCGGGAACAGCGTGAGCACGTCGATCGAAAGCGGCATGGGAAATCAGTTAAACCACGCGGAACCCGGGGAGCACAGCGCAAAGCTTGGACAAAACAAAGCCCCGGAACGATCGTTCCGGGGCTCGGGAAAGGGAGACCTTTGTGCTTCAGTTGCCCTGTGCGGGAAATCAGGCGCTCGCGGCGGGCGTGGCGGCGGCCGCACTGCGGCGGGCCTTCTTGATCATGGAGTGCATCGTGTTGGTCGGGAGCGCGCCCTTGCTCAGCCAGTATTCCACGCGGTCCAGCTTGAGATTGATCGGATTGCCCTTGTCGCCAGGCCGGTAGGTACCAATGGTTTCCACCGCAGCGCCATCCCGGCGAGAACGCGCCTCGGCGACAACCACGCGATAGAGCGGTTGATGCACGGAGCCAACCTTGGTGAGACGAATTTTGAGAGCCATGTCAGATGATTTGCGGAGCAGTTCTTGCGGTGAAAAGCCGAGGACAAGACCGCCGCGGTGCTACCCTGTCAAGCCCTGAGTCCCAAGAGGCATGCGGCAGTCCTGAAAATCGGGTGAAATCCTCCGCGCGAATAGGGTTTGCCGGGATGCTGTCGCAGAAGCGGACGCATCATGACGATCAAGATTCATCGAATCACCTTGCTCATCGCGGCGGTCATGACGGCTTCGCTGCTGGGCGCCAATTCGCCGGAGCCTCTCACGGTCTCCCCAAGCAAACGATCGCGCTGGCGGCTCGCCAGCGGCCAACTCACCGATGTGCGGATTTAACGCCGTCATCGCCGCTCACGCGCATCGAGGCCAAGGCTTTGGCGAATGCGCTCAGCTTGGTGAAGGGCAAGGGCATCGTCATCAGCAACGTGGCGGGGCGGATTTTCCGTTGACCGCTCTTCCGCAGGCCGCGACGTTGACTGGCTCTATGCTCAAAGCAGGCATCGTCGGCCTTCCCAACGTGGGTAAGTCCACTCTTTTCAACGCTCTGACCCGCTCCCGCAAGGCGGAGGCGGCCAACTATCCGTTTTGCACCATCGATCCGAACGTCGGCGTCGTCATCGTCCCTGACGACCGCGCCTACGTGCTGAAGGCGATCGCCAAGACCAATGTCGTCGTCCCCGCCGCCATCGAGTTCGTCGACATCGCCGGCCTCGTGGCCGGCGCCAGCAAGGGCGAAGGCCTCGGCAATCAGTTTCTCGCCAACATTCGCGAGGTCGACGCCATCGTGCAGGTCGTGCGCTGCTTCGAGGACGCCGACATCGTCCACACCATGGGCGGGATCGATCCCATCCGCGACATCGAAGTGATCACGACGGAACTCGTGCTCGCCGACCTCGATGCCGTCAGCAAGCGGATCGAGAAGACGCAAAAGAAGGCCAAGTCCGGCGACAAGGAGGCCATCATTGAGGTCGCGCTGCTCCAGAAGCTCGAACCGCACCTCAACTCGGGCAAGACCGCGAACACGCTGCCCGCAAGCGACGACGAGAAGGCCATGATGAAGCTGTTCCAACTCCTCACCGCCAAGCCCGTGCTCTTCGCGTGCAACGTCGCGGAGAGCGATCTCGCGACCGCAGAGCAGAATCTCTTCGTCCTGCAGGTCGCCGAGTTTGTCCGCACGCACCACGACGCCGCCTACGTGCCCATCAGCGCGAAGATCGAATCCGAATTGATCGATCTGCCGCCCGACGAGGCCAGGGCCTTCCTGAAGGATCTCGGTGTCGACGATTCCGGCGTCTCCGCGCTCATCAAGGGCACCTACGCCCTCCTCGGATTACAGACGTATTTCACGGCCGGCGAGAAGGAGGTCCGCTGCTGGACGATCAAGAAGGGCTGGAAGGCCCCGCAGGCCGCCGGGGTCATCCACACCGATTTCGAGAAGGGGTTCATCAAGGCCGAGATCGTTTCCTACGATGACCTCACCAAGCTCGGCAGCGTCGCCGCCGCGCGCGAGGCGGGTAAATACCGGCTCGAGGGCAAGGAGTACGTTTTCGCCGACGGCGACGTCGCGTTGTTCCGGTTCAACAACTAAGCGACGCGGCCGCGACCGGATTCCCGGTCGCATCGCCGCTCGGCGTCCAACGTTGAATTCACCCCATCGTCTTGCTCAACGATTGCTTTCGCATTCCCGCTTATTTTTGCTTCCGCACGTGACGCGCGCCGCCGTATTTTTGCTGCTCCTCGCCGGGACGGCCTCGCTGCGCGCCCACCCGGAATTGGCCGCGGCGCTCGACCGGGTGAATGCGCTCATCGCCGCATTGCCGGACGAAGCCGAATTCTACGTCGATCGCGGTGACCTCTACGCGGAACACCAGGATTGGGTGCCCGCCGAGGCCAACTATCTGCGCGCCGCCGAGCTCGCCCCCGGTTTGCCACGGCTCGACCGGGCCCGCGCTGCCCTCGAACTTGCCACCGGCCGCGCCGCGGATGCGCGCACGAAGCTCGACCGCGTGCTGGCCCGCAACCCCCGCGATCCGGAGGCGCTGCTGCTTCGCTCCCGCGCCCTTGCCAAACTCGCTGCTCCCGACACGGCGCTCGTCGACCTCACGGTGGCCCTCGCGCTCGCTTCCGCTCCGCCGCCGGAACTTTTCCTCGAACGCGCCGCCCTGATCCGCTCCCCCGCCGAGGCGATTCGCAGCCTCGATGAAGGCATCGCGCGAGTCGGCCCCGCTCCCGCGTTGCATCTCCGCGCGCTCGCGCTGGAGGAATCGAGCGGCCGGATCGACGCCGCGCTCGCCCGGATCGACGCGCTCACCGCCGCCAGCGAACGCAAGGAGTCTTGGCTCAAACGCCGGGGCGACTTGCTGGCCCGCGCCGGCCGTCAGGGCGAAGCCCGCGCGGCCTACGCATCCGCGCTTGCGGCGATCGCCACTCTCCCGGCGTGGTTGCGCGAATCTCCCGATCTCGCGCAACTCGCCACCGAACTCACCCGTCTTGCCGCCCCCGCTTCCTGATTTTCCATGAGACGCCCTACCCTGTTCCTCGCCCTGGCCAGCCTCGTTTCCTCGCTCGCTTCCGCCGCGACCACGATCGTCCGCGGTCCGTATCTCCAGACGGCCACGCCGACCAGCATGGTGGTGCGCTGGCGCACCGACACGACCGAGGGCTCGGTCGTCACCTACGGCACCGAGGCTAGTAAACTGACGGCGAGCGTGAAAGCGGAGGGCATTTCGACGGAACACTTCGTCCAACTGAGTGACCTGAAGCCCGACACCCGCTACTACTATACGGTCGGCCCCGTCTCGGTCGCGCAGACGGCCAACACCAAGAACGCCAAGAAAGCCGGTGGCGAGGACGCCCCCGTCCAGCCCGGCACCTACAGTTTCACCACGCCGCCCGTCGTCGGTCCCGCCAAGCCCACCCGCGTCTGGGTGCTCGGCGATCCAGGGACCAAGAACGAAACGCAGGCCGCCGTGCGCGACGTCTACTATAAGTTCACCGGCACGCGCCCAACCGACCTGTGGCTCCTGCTCGGCGACAATGCCTACCCCGACGGCACCGACGCTGATTACCAGAAGGCCATCTTCGAGGTGTACCCGCAGACCCTGCGCACCTCACCCGTCTGGCCCGCGCTCGGCAATCACGACGGCAAGAGCGCGAATTCGGTCACGCAGTCCGGCGTCTACTACGACATCTTCACGCTGCCGACGCGCGCCCAAGCTGGCGGCGTCGCCTCGGGCACGGAAGCCTACTACTCGTTCGACTACGCGAACATTCACTTCGTTTGCCTCGACTCGCAGGATTCGTCCCGCGCCCCCGACGGCGCGATGATGCAGTGGCTCAAGGCTGATCTGGCCGCGACCCAGCGCGATTGGATCATCGCCTTCTTTCACCACCCGACTTATACGAAGGGCTCGCACGATTCCGACCGGGACGCCGACAGCGGGGGCCGGATGAACGACATGCGCGCCATCTTCCTGCCGGTCCTGGAACAGGCCGGGGTCGACCTCGTGCTCACCGGCCACTCGCACGTCTACGAACGCTCGTTCGTCATCGACGGCCACTACGGCAAGAGCGACACCTTCAACCCCTCCTTCATCAAGCAAAAGGGCAACGGCCGGCCCGAAGGCGACGGCCCCTACCGCAAACCGCGCTCGCGCACCCCGCACAACGGCGAGGTTTCCATCGTCACCGGCACCGCCGGCCGCGCCAGCGCCAATCCCGTGCCGCTCAACCACCCCATCTTCTTCCTCTCGCTCAACGAGGCCGGTTCCTCGGTCATCGACGTCGACGGCCTGCGCCTCGATTTCACCTTTCTCAACGACAAGGGCGAAAAGCGCGACTGGTTCAGCATCGTGAAGGAGTAAGGCCCCCCGCCCGGCGTTCCAGCCCGGGCGCAGCGTTGGGTTGCCTGCGGGTTCCGGCCGTGGCAACTTCGCCCTTCCATGAGTGATGCGCCTCCTTCGCCGAGCCCGACTGCAGTCGCGGAATCGCTGGATTCCGCGATTCTGCGTCTCCTGATGGAAACGGTCCCGGACCGGATCTATTTCAAGGACCTCAAAAGCCGCTTTGTCCGTGTCAACCGCGCCCATGCCGCCTGGCTGGACGCCGCCTCGCCGGAGGCCGTCGCCGGCAAGTCCGACGCGGATTTTTTCTCGCCGCAGCATGCCAGCAAGGCGCTCGCTGAGGAGCAGGACATCATCCGCACCGGGGAACCCATGGTCGGCGAGGTGCAGCGCATCACCAAGCGGGACGGGAGCCTCACTTGGGGCTCCACGACCAAAATGCCCTGGCGCGACCACCGCGGCCGGATCATCGGCACGTTCGGCCTGACCCGTGACGTCACCGCCACCAAGGACGCCGAGGAAAAACTCGTCGAGGAACGCAACCTCCTCCGCACGATCATCGATCACCTGCCCAGCCGGCTTTACGTCAAGGACAAGGCCTCCCGCTACGTGCTCAACAGCGTGGCGCATCTCCAGCAGCTCGGCGTCGCCACTCAGGCCGAGGCATTGGGCCACACCGTGATGGATTTTTTTCCGGGTGAGCGCGGCCAGCAGGCCCTCGCCGACGACCGCCAGGTCTTCGACAGCGGCAAGCCCATCCTCAACCAGGAGAAATCCGATTTCGGCGCTGAGGGCCGCGTGCGCTGGTCCCTCGTCACCAAGGTGCCGCTGCGCGACGTCCGCGGGCAACTCGTCGGGCTCGTCGGCATCAGCCACGACATCACCCGCCGCAAGCTCGCCGAGGAGGAGATCCGCCGCCGCAGCGCCGAGATGGAAACCGACCTGCGCATGGCGCGCCAGGTGCAGGAGGCCTTTCTCAACCGGCCGTATCCGACTTTTCCCCGGAGTGCCACGGTCGAGGCCAGCGTCCTCCGCTTCGCCCATCGCTATCTGCCAACGACGACGCTGGGCGGGGATTTTTACGGCATCCTCCAGCTTTCGGACACGAAATGCGGCGTCCTCATTTGCGATGTGATGGGGCATGGGGTCCGGGCCGGCTTGTTGACCGCGCTCATCCGCGGCGTGGTCGAGGAAATCGGCGCGCGGGCCGTCGACCCGGCGTACGTCGTCGCGGAGGTTAATCACAGCCTGATGCCGATCGTCGAGGAAACGGGGCAGCCCGTCTTTGCCACGGTCTTCTTCGCGGTCATCGATCTCGCCACGCAAACCCTCACCTATACCAACGCCGGCCATCCGCCGCCCGTGGTGCTGCAGGCGAAATCCACCGAGATCCTCCGGCTTGCCCCCGCGAACCCCGAACCCGCCGCGGGCTTGTTGACGGACTTTCCCTACACTCATCACGAGTGCGAATTTCACCCGGGCGACCTGTTTCTCGGTTACACCGACGGGATCTTCGAGGCGACCGATCCCCACGGGCACATGTTCGGCGAGCAGCGACTGGACGCCACCCTCGCGGAATGCCGCGGCCTTTCCTGCGCGCAGCTCGTCGAGCGCCTCGTGCAATCCGTCAAGGATTTCTCCTACCGGTCCGCCTTCGAGGACGATGTCTGCCTCGTCGCGATCGAGTCCGCCGGCCCGCGTAACCGTTAGCCATCCGCCGGCGTTGTCCCCGGCCGATCTTCCGGGCCACGCGGCATCCGGCCATCGCGGATCAGTGGATCGCCCCGCCCGAATGCCGCAGGTCACGCGGCCGCCGCACCGTCGTTTCGATCGCGATCGCCACCGCCTCGACCAGGGTCGCCAGCGGCAGCGTTGGGGCCGTGGTCTTCATTCCCACGCGGGCCGGCACGTGAATGAACCCCGCCCGAACCGGGCGCTGCCAGCGCAGCAAATGCATCAAACCGTAAAACACGTGATTGCAGACAAACGTGCCCGCGGTCTGTGAGACCACCGCCGGAATCTTTCGCGCCCGCAGTTCCGCCACGATGGCCTTGATCGGCAGCCGCGACCAATACGCCGGCGGTCCGCTTCGCACCACCGGCACATCGATCGGTTGCTGCCCTGCATTATCCGGGATCCGCGCGTCATCCACGTTGATCGCCACCCGCTCGAGCGCGATCTCCGCCCGCCCGACCGCCAGGCCAAGACAGATCACCACGCCGGGCTGGTGCGCACGCAGCAGCCGGACCAATTCCTGCCGCGATCCGCCAAAGACACAGGGCAACGTCGCCCCGATGATCGCGCGGTCCGCGACCGTGCGCCCGTCCAACGCCTGCGCGATCTCCTGCGAGGGATTGATCACGTCTCCGCCAAACGGCTCGAAACCCGTAATCAGCACCGCCTTAATGCGTCGTCCCATTGAATCGGTCGTTCGTTTCGGTTGACTCGCCGCGTTGGTCGCGTTTCGGGCGTGGCGTCAACGCCGCTTGTATTCCATGCCCTCGATCGCCCCGAGCAACTGCTGGTAGGCCTGGCCCTTGAAATCGTCGGCCATGATGGTCACGTCGATCATCACGTCGGGCGCGAGCCGGATTTTGCCCGAGCTCATGACCTTGTAATTCCCCTTTTGCGGCGGCTTTCCCTTCATCTCCGCGTCAGTGAAATTGCAATAAAAGCCGAAACCGGCCGTAAGGGAAAACTCCCGCCCGATGGCCTTGCCCTCGACCGAGCCTTCCGCCACCGGCTGCCCATCGGCTTCGACGCGCAGTTTCAGCCGCGCCTTCGTATCAAAGCGATCCTGCTCCGGCGTGGTGATCAGCAGCGTGCAGTTCGCATTGGCATCACCCGTGGGCGTCACGTTGACGGTTGCCTGCCCACCCATGTCGGTCATCGCCGCTCTCCAGCCCTCGGCGAAGTACAAGGTGACTTGGCCGCGGGAGCCGAGGTCGACGGTCGCAGGCTGGGCCAACAGGCCGGCCGCGGAGAGCAGGAAAAGCGAAAGGAGTTTTTTCATGGAAGAGGACGCGGCCGCGACTAGGGCGGAAATTGGAGGCGAAGCCCATACCGTAGCCGTTCCAGCCTGCGTTTCCAGCCACGATCGGCGATCGCCCGAGGAAATTTTGCCTGGCTCCATAGTTCTCCACCCTCCACATCGAAAACCAACATCCAGATCCGCTGCATAGCTGCCCCGATCCGTTCCACTCCTTCCTGAGTTCCACATTCAAAAATCGGCATTCCCACTCTGCGAGCAGCCACTCCGTATGTCGAAATCAGGAAAACAGGAATCGAACATCGATCCCAAAACCGCGGCTTCGCCCGCACCACATCGCTGCCTTGATCCGTTCCCTCCCTTCCTGCGTTCCACATTCAAAAATTCCGCCCCTTCCGGCCCGGAAATGCTTTTGACCGCACGCGGTCGCGCATGACAGGTTGCTCGTTCGCATCCTTCCTTTTATCACCATGTCTGCCAAGCCGACCATCATCTACACCAAAACCGACGAGGCCCCCGCGCTCGCCACCTACTCGCTCCTGCCGATCATCCAAGCGTTCACCAAGCACGCCGAGATCGCCGTCGAGTCGCGCGATATCTCCGTCGCCGGTCGCATTTTGGCGGCCTTCTCGGATGTTCTGCCCCCAGAGCAACGCGTCGCTGACGCGCTGGCCGAGCTCGGTGCCCTCACGCTCAAGCCCGAGGCCAACATCATCAAGCTGCCCAACATCTCCGCCTCCGTCCCGCAGCTCAAGGCCGCCATCGCGGAATTACAGGCCAAGGGCTATGCGCTCCCCGATTTCCCCGAGGTCGCCACCACCGACGCCGAGAAGGACGCCAAGGCCCGTTATTCCAAAGTCCTCGGCTCCGCCGTGAATCCCGTCCTCCGCGAGGGCAACTCCGACCGCCGCGCGCCCAAGGCCGTCAAGGACTACGCCAAGAAGCACCCGCACTCCATGGGCGCATGGTCGCCCACCTCAAAGACCTCCGTCGGCACGATGGGCCACGACGATTTCTACTCCAACGAGAAGAGCGTCACCGTCCCCGCCGCGACCACCGTCCGCATCGAGTTCACCCCGAAGCCCGCGCCCGACGGCAAGCAGGAGCCCACCGTCGTCCTCAAGGAAAAGACGCCGCTCAAGGCCGGCGAAATCCTCGACGCCACCTTCATGAACCGGAAGGCCCTCGGCGCTTTCTTCGCCCAACAGATCATGAAAGCGAAGAAGGACGACGTCCTCTTCTCCCTTCACCTCAAGGCCACCATGATGAAGGTCTCCGACCCGATCATGTTCGGCCTCTGCGTCCGCGTGTGGTTCAAAGACCTCTTCACGAAGCACGCCGCCACCCTGCAAAAACTCGGCGTCGATCTGAACAATGGCTTCGGCGATCTCCTCGGCAAAATCGAAAAGCTCCCCGCCGACCAGAAGGCCGCCATCGAGGCCGACATCAAGACCGTCTTCGCCGCGCGCCCCGCCGTCGCGATGGTCAACTCCGACAAGGGCATCACCAATCTCCACGTCCCCAGCGACGTCATCGTCGACGCCTCCATGCCCGCGATGATCCGCACTTCCGGCCAGATGTGGAATGCCGCCGGCAAAGGCCAGGACACCCTCTGCGTCATCCCCGACGCCTGCTACGCCGGCGTCTACGCCACCACGATCGACTTCTGCAAAAAGCACGGCGCCTTCGATCCGAAGACCATGGGCACCGTCCCCAACGTCGGCCTCATGGCGCAGGCCGCCGAGGAATACGGTTCGCACAACAAGACCTTCCAGGCCCCCGGCAACGGCACCATCCAAGTCGTCACCGTTCCCGGCGCCGAATCTGAAATTCCGAATTTCAAATCTCAGATTCTCCTGTCTCACGAAGTGGAGACCGGCGACATCTGGCGCGCCTGCCAGACCAAGGACGCTCCCGTGCAGGACTGGGTGAAACTCGCCGTCAACCGCGCCCGCCTCTCCGGCATGCCCGCCATCTTCTGGCTCGACGAGAAACGCGCGCACGACGCCCAGGTTCTCGCGAAGGTGAACACCTATCTCGCCCAGCACGACACCCAGGGCCTCGACATCAAAATCCTCGCGCCCGCCGCCGCGTGCCTCGCCACGCTCGAGCGCCTCAAGGCCGGGCAGGACACGATTTCTGTCACCGGCAACGTCCTCCGCGACTACCTCACCGATCTTTTCCCAATCCTCGAAGTCGGCACCAGCGCGAAGATGCTCTCGATCGTCCCGTTGATGAACGGCGGCGGCCTCTTCGAAACCGGCGCCGGCGGCTCCGCGCCGAAACACGTGCAGCAATTCACCGAGGAAAACTTCCTCCGCTGGGACTCGCTCGGCGAATTCTTCGCGCTCGCTGCAAGCTTCGAGCACCTCGGCATCACGCAGAACCACGCGAAGGCGAAAGTCCTCGCCGAGACGCTAGACGAAGCCAACGGCAAGTTCCTGGAATACGACAAGAGCCCCGCCCGCAAAGTCGGCGCCGGCATCGACAACCGCGGCAGTCATTTCTACCTCTGCCTCTACTGGACCCAAGCCCTGGCGTCTCAAATCAAAGATCTCGAATTACAGGCCATCTTCAAACCGATCGCCGAGAAACTCACCGCCGCCGAAAAACAAATCGTCGCCGAAATGATCGCCGTCCAAGGCAAACCCGCCGACATCGGCGGCTACTACCAGCCGGATGACGCGAAGGCGTCAGCGGCGCTGCGACCGAGCAAGACCTTGAATAAAATTCTTGCGACCCTGTAAGGCGGGGTCGCCGAATTCCGCCTGACTCCGAAAAAGACAGTAACCGCTAATCCACGCTAAGCGGCGCTAATTTAGGAGAGCGCGGTTTCCTTCCGGACGCTTTCATCTCCGCTTCGTGATTAGAGTTCATTAGCGAAGATTAGCGGTTAGGGGTTTTGGCCGAGCCCTCGCATCATCATTTTTGACCGCAGCGGATGCCCGACCAGCCCGCCACCAGCTGAAGGCCAACCGGAAAACTCCAGCGCCCAAGCACCCGCGTGCGCCGACGTCCGGCAGGATTTTGCTCAATGGCAAAAGACACACGACGGAACAGAAGATACGCATCTTGCGGGAGGCCGAGCACGCGGTAGTCGTTGCCCTTGTAGTGACTGTAAAGGCCGGGGCGTGGCTCGGTGGGGAGTGGCGAGAGATCGGACATGGCGTTATCGACGGAGGGAGGAAAGGAGCACGGCACCATTGCGCAATTTTTTTTGGTGGGCGATCGACCCGCGAAGAACGGCACGAAGAGGCAATCCCCGGCTGCACGTCGGTTCGCTCTGTTGCGAGCGCCGACCCGGGTCGCTGGTGACATATTTCTTGCGCGAATGTGAGGGTCTTCCTCAATCTGTGCGAAGCCATGTTCGCACTCAACCCCAGCGCTCCCCAAGCGAAAACAGAAGTGGACCTGACCCTGGCCACCAAGCGTTTTGCGAAGGACAACGCGCGGCAAAGCTGGTGGGCGATCCTGTGGACCGCGTTTCTCCTGCTGGTCTCGCTCACCGGCACGCTGTGGAATTTTCATGTGGGGGCCAAGATGGCCTGCAGCGTGCTCTCCGGTCTGTTGCTCACGCGCCTCTTCGTCATTTATCACGATCAGCAGCACCACGCGATCCTGCCCCAGTCGCGGCTGGCCGAAAGGCTGATGTGGATTTTCGGCATTCTGGCGATCAGCCCGAGCAGCGTGTGGCGCAGTTCGCACAATCACCATCACAAGCATAACTCCAAGCTGCGCGGGTCGCACATCGGCTCGTATCCGATCATGACGAAGGATGAGTTTTCGCGGAGTTCACGGGGCAGGCGCCGGGCCTACCTGTTCGCCCGCCATCCGCTCACGATCCTGTTCGGCTATTGGTCCATGTTCCTGCACGGGATGTGCCTCAACCCGTTCTTCAATCATCCCCGCAAACATCTCGACTGCCTGATCGCGGTGATCGTCCACCTGGCCATTGGCGCCGGACTTTTGGCCTATGGCGGCTGGCAGGCGCTCGTGCTCACGCAGACGATCATGCACTTCACCATGGGCGCAGTCAGCGCGTATTTTTTCTACGCCCAGCATAATTTTCCCGGTGTGTCCTTCACCGACCGCGACGGCTGGACCTACGAAAAGGCCGCCCTCGAATCATCGAGCTTCATGCGCACCGGCCGGATCATGGGCTGGTTCACCGCCAACATCGCCTACCACCACGTCCATCACCTGAACGCCCGCATTCCGTTTTACCGGCTGCCCGAAGTCATTCGCGCGATCCCTGAATTGCAGTCGCCCAAAACGACGTCGTTGTGGCCCGCTGACATTTACCGCTGCCTTCGCCTCAAGGTCTGGGATGTCGAGGCGCAACGCATGGTCGGCGTCCGCGGCCTGTAAACCCCACTCGCACCCGCCATGACTTTCACGGCCACTCAGATCGCGGAGCAACTGAAGGGCGAAGTCATCGGCGACGGCGCGGTGCTGCTCACGGGCTTCGCCGCCGCCGACCTGGCGCGCGCCGGCGACCTGACGTTTGCCGAAAAAGACACCTACTTCGCGGCTGCTGAGGCCAGCGCGGCGTCGGCCATTCTGGTCTCCGGTGCTTTTACCTCGGCCACGAAGGTCATCATCCGCGTGCCCAACGCCCGCGTGGCCGCGGCCCGCGTGCTGCCGCTGTTTTTTCCGCCGGACCAACATCCGCCCGGCATCCATCCGAGTGCGAACATCGCGCCGTCGGCGCAGGTCGCGGCCACGGCGCACGTGGGCCCCGGCTGCGTGATCGGCGCGGGCGTGACGGTCGGCGCCCGCTCGGCGCTGCTGGGCGGCAATCACATTGGGCGCGATTGTTCGATCGGCGACGATGTGTGCCTGTTTCCCAACGTCGTGCTCTACGCGCGCACGCAAATTGGCCATCGTGTCGCCATTCACGCCGGCACCGTCATCGGCTCCGACGGCTACGGCTACGTTTTCGATCAGGGCCGGCACGCGAAAATTCTTCAAGTCGGCAACGTGATCATCGGCGACGACGTCGAGATCGGGGCGAACTCCGCCATCGACCGCGCCGCGCTCGCCTCCACGGTGATCGGCGCGGGCACCAAAATCGACAACCTCGTGCACGTTGCGCACAACGTCGTTTTCGGCGAGCATTGTCTCATCATGGGCCAGTGCGGATTCGCCGGCAGCACCCATTTTGGCGATTATTGCGTAATCGCGTCGCAGTCGGGCGTCGCGGGGCATCTCAAGATCGGCCGCCAAGTGACCATCGGGGGAAAATCCGGCGTCACCCGAGATGTGGCCGACAAGGAAACCGTGCTCGGTTATCCCGCCGTGCCGGACAAGCAGGCCAAGCGCCAGTGGATCGGTCTCCAAAAATTGCCCGAGATGATCCTGCGGATGCGCGAACTCGAAAAGCAGGTGGCGGCACTCACCGCCAAGCTCGGCTGAGGCGGCAACAATCCGACACAGGTGGCGGAGAAAGGTGGCGAGGGCGCAATCTGATTACTGCAATGGCTCCAGGGGAATTTTTATCCGCGGCCCGAGCGGATCCGAGTGGCGGGCAATCGGACATGGTTACTGATAGGAAACTGGATTTTTCGGGGGAGAGGTTTATCATGCGGATGGCGGACGGAAGATGAACGATGTGCCATGTGCGATGAACAATGGGTGATAGGTTGACGGAAAGAAAGTGGCGAAGTTCCCCGGATGAAGCGAGGCGGGGCGGGAGATTTGTCTGTGGGCCAAAAAAAGGCGGCCGCGAAATTCGCGGCCGCCGGCTGAGCGACGAGCTGGAACTACTCGATCAGAACTTGAAGCGCATACCGGCCTGAATCTGCCAGCGCGAGACGGGGGTGTCATTGGCCGTGGTCGGCGTGCCGTCGAGCGTGCTCGAGTTGAACGTGTAGATCCACTGGCCCGCACCACCGTTGGCGGCGGCGTTGTAGGTGGAGCCGGCGACCGCGCGTTTGTAGGAGAACGGCACTTCCTTCTGCAGGCCGTAGGCATCGTCCACGTAGTTGCCGAGGTTAATGAAACTCAGGAACGCCTCGGCCTTGATCCGATTGTAGTAAGGCAGGGGGATTTGTTGCGTGATCTTGATGTCGAGCGTGTTGGTCCACGGCGAGGTCTGGGTGTTGCGCCCCGGATGGCCGCCGGCGAATTTGTTGAGGCCGGAGGTGCTGGCGAAGTCGAAGAATGCATCGCGCTCCGCCGTGCTCGCCCACGAAACTTTCGGGTCCGCCGGGCCCGTTGGGACGTAGAACAAATCATTGAACGTGAAACCGTCGCCATTGGCGTCACCGCGGAAGATCCACGAGTAGGGGTGACCGGTGCGGCCTTGATAGACGAGCGAGACCGAGGTGGGCGAGCCCTTGATGAACTGGAACTGGCGCGTGAACGTGCCGACGATGCGGTTCGGGATGTTGGTGTTCGAGATGGAGGCGACGTCTTCGTTCGGGTTGAATGACGCGCGGTTCGAGTAGTTCGACGACGCGGTGGAGGACGTGATCGGGCTGACCTCGGTCGTGTGCTGGTGCGTCCACGAAACGGAAGCGGCCCAGCCATCCTTCATCGGGCGCGAGAGACCAAGCGTGACGCCGGTGCTGTAGCCCTTGTTGGTGTTCTTGAGCTTGAACACATCGCCGAAGGTGGCGACGCGGCGGCGACCGCCGAGCGAGGAGCCGGGGAATGCGGTGGTGACACCGCCCACGGGAAACGTGCCGGTCGGCGTGATCGTGCCGGCGTAGCGAATGCGGCCATCGGGCATCGTGGCCGGGCCGGTCGCACCGGAGGACTCAAGATAGTTGAGGTATTCGACGTAGGGCTGCTTGAAGTTTTTGACGTAGTTGTATTCCGCGGTGAAGACGAGATTGCCGGGGAGCTTGTGATCGATACCGAGGTTGGCCTTCCACACGGCAGGCTGCACGAAGTCGGGATCGGTGACGTTGATGTTCGGCGTCGGGACCGCAGCGGGAAAGACCGGCTGCTTGGTGACGTCGGGCTGGAACGTGACGGTCGCGAGTTGTGCGGCGTTGGCGACGACGTTGTTGGCGGCGCCGGCATTGGAGTAGGCGTTGGAGATCCACACCGCGGGATTTTTGCCTTGGAAGAGGCCGATGCCGCCGCGGATCTGGGTCTTACGATCTGTCTTTAATTCGTAAATGAAACCCGCCCGCGGGCCGACGGTGTAGTTGCCGTCGTTGGTGGTGTTGTTGGCAATGCCAAACGCCGCTTGGAACCCGGGGGTGACCGGCGGCGCCTGGCCGATGGTCGGATAGTCGAGGCGGATGCCCCCGAGCAGGGTGAGCTGGCGGGTGGGCTTCCAGGTGTCTTGGATGAAGAAACCGAGCGCCTGATATTTCCACTGCGCAAAAACGTTTTCAAGCGTGTAGCCGGGATTGACCGCCGCGAGTTGATAGGCGGTGGGCGGCCTGCCGGCGCCCCACGTCGTCGGTGACGCAAACGTGTAGGTGCCGTAGTAGCGCTGGAGAAACTTGTTCGTGTATTTCGTGGTGATTTGCTCCGCGCCCGCGGTGAGGAGGTGACCGCCGACGGTGTATTCGCCCATGATATTGGCGTTCAGTTCCTTCGTCGTGATGAAGTTCAACTGGCGCGAAAGCTCGGTTCCGAACTCGACGCTGCCCGTCGCGGTCGCGCCGGTATCGAGGCGGCGGCCGGTGATGCCGTTGACGGTGACGTCGGGGAAGGGCTGGCCGTTGTTCGCGGGCGAGCCATCGTATTTCGTCTGGGAAAGATTGGCTTCGGTGCGGAAGTTGGGGGTCCAGTTGCTGATGAGCTGGCCGGTGTAGGAGTCCGTGTTGCGGGGCTGCTGGTACCAGTAGTTGCTCGTCGTGGTGGCCGTGGCGCCGCTGAAGCCGGCGAAGTTCGTGTCGTGGCCGTAATTTTTGCGGTAGGTGAGGGTGAAGCGCTGGCCTTCCATCACGTTCCAGTCGACCTTCGCGAGTAGCGTGCGCTGCGTGGCGGTGTTGTTGGCGTCGAGCGTGCCGATGTCGTAGCCGAGAGTTTTCGCGCGAGCGGCCACGGTGGCGAGCACCGTGGCGTCGGGCACAAAGTTGGCGGCCGGCGGAGCGGCGGTACGCTTGAAGTCGTCGTAGTTGATCGCGAAAAAGAGGATGTTTTTGATGATCGGGCCGCGCAGTCCGTAGTTGAAGGTGCGCTCCTTAAACGTGTCCTTCACGCCCGACACGGGATTCTTTGCGCGCATGTCCTGATTCGTGAATTCGAACGAGGCGTTGCCGTGGAAGGTGTTCGTGCCGGATTTGGTGACGGCGTTGAGCAGCGCACCCGTGAAACCGGCGCGGCGCACATCGTAGGGCGAGAGCTCGACGCTGAGCGACTCGATCGCCTCGAGCGGGATCGGGCTGCGGAGCGAGGAGAAGCCGTTGCCGTTGAGGCCAAACGGGTCGACCGCCTGCACTCCGTCGACGAGGAACGAGTTGAAGCGGAAGTTCTGGCCCTGCGCGCTCAAATTGCCGCCTTGGTCCAGCGACATCAGTGCGAGCCGCGAATCGAGCGCCGCGATGTCCTGGACGTTACGGCGGACAGTGGCGACCTCGCTGATCTGCACGCTGTCGTAGCTCGTGCCGGTGCCGATCTTGCCGGCGCCGAAAGTGAGGTCGCGCTCGGCAGCGACATTGAACGCCTCAAGTTTCACTACTTCAGACGAGAGCGAGAAGGAGAGTTCCTGCGCGGCGCCGAGATCGAGAAAGACATCGGAGCGTGTTTCGGTGCGATACGTGCGCGATGACACGGTGACCGTGTAGGGACCGCCGACGCGGAGGCCGGAGAGATTGAACTGGCCATTGGCGCGCGTTTCCGTCGTGGCGCGCGTGCCGGTCGGTTCGTGAACGACGACGACAGTGGCGCCCGAAAGGGTTTTGCCATCGGGACCGGAGACGTAGCCGCTCAACGCGGAGGAAGTGATGCCCTGGCCCCAGGCTGTTGGCTTGAGGAAGCAGCTCATCGCGAGAAGGAAACTCAGCAGGTATTTGGCCACTGGTTTGTTCATGGTTCGTTTCATGGTTTGAGGATGTCGGCTTGCGCTTCGGCAACTGGTCCAGTTGCCGAGAAAGACCCTTGCCAAAACACAGTCAAGTTCAACCACCCCGCCGAACTCTTCGTCGCCGAATCGTAACGCGCGCGGCGCGCTCTGCACGAACGCGCCGCGCCGCATCGCTCAATTCCGTTTGTGCAGCGTAGTATTTCGAGGTGACGGCAGGCGCCGAGTGCCCGAGCGGCTTTTGAGCGGTAAAGAGACCAAAACCCGTCGCCACTTCTGACCCGAGTTGCTTGCGCAGCCTGTGCAGCGGATTGCCCCGCACCTCCTCGGCCTCTACCCCGCGTTCGCGGGGCCAAGCATTAACAACCCTGAGCGTCTCACGACAGCGATAGGGGATGCTGGCAGTCGCATTGGCCGGAAGTCACGGCACTCCAGCCGTCCCGTAAAAGGCGCTCGGATAGGCCCAGAGCTTCCCCGGCGGCCCTTTCCTTCTCGGACGAGTGTCGTACAACTCAGGCTCGACCATGCCCCCCGTGCGGGGCCGGCGCCGCATGACGAGGACGGACGAGGCCGTCGCCAACGCGATCCGAGTCTAGGGACTTACGGACGAGGCCAAGGCCGACTCGGCCCGAATCGCCGGTGAGCTGAAAGTCGCCGAGGCGGCCGCGGCCGAGACCCAAATCCTCGTGGACAAGGCCCGATTGATTTCCACCGATTTTCAGATGCAGATGGAACAGGCCAAGGTCGCCTCGCTCAAACGACAGGGCGAGGTCGAGGTCGCCCGAACCGAGACGATCGTGGCCCGGAAACGATTGGAAAAAGCCGAAACCGATCTCGCTCAACTCGAGGTCAAGTTAGCGGACGCAAAAAATGGCCGCCGCGCTGGAGGAAAAGCGGGCCTGGAGCGAATCGCAGCCGGGCGCGGTCTCTGCCCTTTGCCTCTGCCGTTCCGGCCCGATGATGGGCCGCATCGTGTCGGGCCCTCGGCGATTTGAACCGCTCCGCCCGGCGCAGACCAACGGAGCACTCACGACCCGCCCGTTTTGCGGGGCCCCACTCCGCCCTCGTCAATCCACCGGCGGAGTTGCAACGTTGTCGGATGCCCCGGATTCCCGCCCAGCCCGCGCGTCCTGAAACCCTCGCCGTCCATGCCGGTCGTTCTGTCGACCCCGTCACCGGTGCGATCACCCCCAACGTCATCCTGAGCACGACCTTCGAGCGCGCGCCCGACGGCACGTTGCGGCAGGGCAACATTTACACCCGGCTCGACAATCCCAATCGCCAGGCGCTGGAGCAGGCGCTCACGGCGCTCGAAGGCGGCGCGCAGGCCATGGCCTTCGCCTCCGGCCAAGCCGCCACCGCGGCGATCCTCCAAAGCCTCCGCGCCGGCGCCCGTGTGATATTTCCCGACGACATTTACCACGGGACCCGCGCGCTCGTGAAAACGATCTACGCCGGCCGGGGCGTGGCGGCGGAGTTCATCGATTTCACCGATGCCGCCGCCGTCGGCGCCACGCTGCAGGCGCCCGCGGACCTGGTGTGGATCGAGACGCCGTCCAACCCCCGGCTGAAGATCACCGACATCGCCGCGGTGGCCCACGCCGCCCGGCGGGCGGGCGCGCTCGTGGTGGCCGACAACACTTGGGCCTCGCCCCTGCTCACGCAACCGCTCGCGCTCGGCGCCCACGTGGCGTTGCACTCGACCACGAAATACCTCGGCGGCCACAGCGACGTGCTCGGCGGCGCGCTCGTCTTCGGCCACGACGCACCGGCGGACTTCGTCGGTCGCGCCCGGGACTGGCAGCGGCTGGGCGGTGCCGTGCCGTCGCCCTTCGATTGCTGGCTCCTGCTGCGCAGCATCGCGACCTTGCCCGTGCGCATCCGGGCCCAGTCCGCCACGGCGGAGAAAATCGCGCACTGGCTCGCGGCACATCCCCAGGTGGAAGCCGTCTTCTATCCCGGACTGCCGCTTCATCCCGGACACGCGATCGCGCGGCGGCAGATGACCTCGGGCGGCGCCATGATCTCTTTCCTGGTGCGCGGCGACTTTGCGGCGGCCAGCGCCGTGGCCGGCCGGCTGCAATTGATCATCCGCGCCACGAGCCTCGGCGGGATCGAGAGCCTGATCGAACACCGCAAGGTGATCGAGGGTCCCGACTCTCCCACCCCTGAAAATCTGCTGCGATTCTCCGTCGGCCTGGAGCATGCCGAAGACCTGATCGCCGACCTCCAACAGGCGCTCGAAGCCTGATCCGCGCCACAGCGCAGGGCCGGGGCGATCTCCCACGCCCTCAACCGCTTCCTCCGCGGCGCCGAGAACGCCGCATCAAACCGCCACCGCCACGGGAAATATTCGGCGGCGCTTCGCGATGGCGCGCACGGGGCTGGCGGGGCCGTCCGACGGGATGCGGCAGCCATGGCGGCGATCTCCGCGGAGCGCATTTGCGGCGGTGCAGCGAATCTGGAAATCCTGCATGCGTTGGAACAGGTTGAGCAACTGCTCCGGCTGGGCGTAGGTATCGAGCCCGGAGCGATCGAGGGCGAGCAGGAGTTCGTGGGTGGCCTCGAGGGTCGAGAGGCAGCCCGGTTCCGGCTGGCGCTTGATCCGGTAGCGGCTCGGCGCCGCGTTGGAAAACATGATGCGCGGCAGCCGTTGCAGACTGAGGCTCGTGCGCAACATCGGCCGGACTAGCCGCCAGGTCGCATCGAGCAGAAACACCACGAGCCGCCGGCCCGCCAGGTCGGCAGCGGGCAGTTCACCCTTGGAAAGATCGCGGGCGTCGCGGCTCGGATAGAGCAGCACGGGGAAATTTTTCGGGTCGTTGATCAAGGCCTGCACGGCCTCGTGCTCGTCGAAGCTGATGCCAAGGTGCAGCTCGCTGTCGCGCAGGCAGAGATGGGTAAGCCGGCCGGTGTTCGCCTTCACCCGCTTGAATTCATACGGATGCATGAGGATCACAAACTTCGTACGTGTCGGCATGGGCGTGATCGACCCGCACCAGCAATGGCGGGCCGGCCAGTAACAACGGTAACACATCGGGCGACTCATGGGCCGGGCACGATTGCGCTCCGCCGGCCGCGTGGCCAGAGGTAAAACGCCGGTCCGTAACACCCCCAGCCCAGCAGCGACTAATTGGGGATCTCCAGCTCGACGAGCATCGCCAGCTGAATGAGCGATTCCTGCCATCCGAGGTAGCACATCTCGGCGGGAATGACGGCCGACTCACCGGCTTGCTCCATATTCAGCGCTGTGCCACAGGCCACTTTTTTCAGCGTAACCGTCACGGTCATGACTCCGGGCAGGTCCGGGTCATCGAACTTGTCCGTCTAGCGGAGACGTTCGGGCGGGACGAGTTCGAGATACTCGCCGCCGAACGAGGGACTGTTCCCCGTCGTGAAAAGTCGACGCGGTGCAGGCGAATGGAAGGGGTGGACATGACAATGCTTCTTTTCGAGTGAGGGTGGAAGCAGCCTGGCCGATTTCAATAACTCAACGAACGAACCCGGGGCTGGCGGGCATCGGCATCGGTTTTTTCGGGACGCGGAGTTCGGTTTAGAGCCATCCGAAAGGGAGAGATTTCAACGCTCATGAGGTGAACCAAGCCGGCGCGCCGCAGCACGCGCACCCGTTCCTGGCCCACGCGCGAGAACCCCTCGCGAATTGGATAAGCGGTGAGGAAACCGCAGGGAAAATGCACGAGGCGGTCGAAATGGTTGCGCGTCAACCCGAGTTGGGAGTTGAGGGCCACGCCGGTGAGCGCCCGCCACCACTCATCGTAAGACACCCTAGCGTAGGTCCAGTGCGCGCCGGTCTCGTGCTGGCAATAGAACAAAAAATCAACGAGTAGCTAATAAGGGAGAGCGGCATGCCCCGGTAGCTGAGCGCAAGGAAGATCATGCCAATCGCGACGGGCGCGTCCTCGAGGCACCACGTGCCGAGGACGTGCGCCCCGATAAAGGAACGCAGGATGACCAGGCCGAGGAGGACGAGAAGAACGGCGGCATAACGACCGCGCGGAATCGCGCGCAGCGCGACCACGAGCATATTGACGCGCTTCCGAACCCGAACGAAACGCCGCGACGCGCGCGAACCAGGGCGGACGCTCCGGCCGTTGTTTGTTTTGGCTGGCCGGTGATTCAGAAATGGCGCCGGCATGGGGTTGGAGGGCTCGTCAGCAAACGTTGACGGGAACACTATATCCCGCGCCCAACGACCCCCATGGGGCATTGCCCTAGCCACGGTTGAGCGGCGGCGGGCCGCCGGCCCGCGCCGCGCGCCGCAACGCGCGCACTCGCTCGCGGCCTTCGCGCCCGTGAAAGGCCACATCCGGGACATAGTCTGCCACGATTTCGTAGCTATCAGCGAACAGGGCCGTCAGGTCAGGCACGCTGAGCGGAAACGGCGGCCCCTCATCACCCGGATCGAGATCGGGATTGATAAACCAGACCCCGATCAGCAAACCGCCGGGCCGCAGCATCTGGTCGATGCCGCGCCGGTAGTGGGCGCGCAGTGCCGGAGGCAGCGCGCTCATGCAGGTGTGCTCGACGACCACGTCAAACGCGCCGCGCAGCTCCGCCGGCGGATCGAACACGTCCCCGACCACGAAGCGTTCCGCGTGGCGCGGATAGAGCGCGCGCGCCTCCGCCAGGCCCGTCGGTGCGATGTCCAGGCCGGTCGCATCGAGCCCGTGCTCCACCGCGAGCGCCACCTCGTGCCCATGGCCGCAGCCCGGCACGAGTGCGCGGCCGCGCACCGGCTGGCGCTCGAGATACTGCTTCATCGGCGGCGACGGCGCGCCCTTGTTCCAGAACACTTCGCCCTTCCGGTAAACTTCATCCCAGTCCATAGTCCACACCTCAGCTTCCCGTGGCCGTCTCACCGCGGAGCTTGCGGATGACGATCGCCGACGGGCAGATGCCGGTGATCGCCGACTGGAAGAGGGCAAAGCCGATAAAGGCCGTCAGCCAGATCCAGTTGGAATGGTGCCAGTGGGAAAGAGCTAGGCTGATCAAGATCATCGCTCCGGCCATCAATCGGACAATCGCTTCGGTTTTCATCTTTTTCGGAGGGTTGTGGGGTGAACAAAAAAGCTCAGAGCAGCCCAAGCGCGTCTTGATTTCCGACTGATTCGGCAGCCTCACCCGACGCGGAAATGGGCGAAGGACTGCCACGCCGTGGAATTTCCGAGCGCCGCGCGCAGGGGGCCGGAAATCAGGATGATCGCACCGCCCCAAAGATAGACGGGGTGCACCCGGCGGCGGGATTTCCAATCGTGGATCATGGCGACGACGACGAATCACAATGTGAGAAACAACGCGAGGACCGAGCGTTTATCCACCAGGCGGGAGATCGCGGGCGTCAGGGTGCAGATCGTCCCGAGCAGGATGAACCGGCGATGAAGTTCCGGTCGGCGCCGCTTCCACAGTCCCAGCCCGATGAATCCGCCCAACATCAGCACCTGCCCGAAGGGAAAGATCATGAACGCAAGCGGCGCCATGCCATCCCGGCGCTCGTCCCATGGCGCCCGCCATCGACGGCCACGTAGAGCCCGAGGAGAACCATCAGCGGCGCAAGCACCGCTCCGGCGATCCCAAGGCGCTTGTACCGGTCGACCCGATCGGCCCGAACCAACCCGCTCTGGACAATCAGCAACACCAGCCACGCCGTGAACACCAAGCCGTGCACATGCAGCAGCGGAAGCAACTCGGGCGAAGGGTGGACCGGCTTGAAAAAATAAGTCGGCCCAAAGCCGGCAATCGTGGTGATGAGGAAAGCGACCGCCATACCCGCATGAAAAACACAGTCGCGGCGCGCAGGGTACAGCGGGGTGACGGGGGGGACGAGTGGCACCGAACCAGAAAAGCCACAGGATGGACACTCGATTCTCCGCGGTGCGTCGTGCGCTGCACCCGCTTCCCAGTCGCGGTGGGCGGGCGTTCCCCCTCACCGGGGACTGAGCCCAACTCTTCCTTCCCTCCTCAGATCCCCGCGTACCAGGCCCAGCCCTTCACGGCGATGCCGTTCTTACCACCGTCGTCGAAGACATCCTTGACCACGATGCGCTGGAGATATTTCCGGCTCTGGTAGCCAATCTGAGTTTCCATCCGCAGGCGCAACGGGGCGCCGTGCCGGACCATCAGGTCCCGGCCATTCATCCCGTAAGTGAGCAGCGTTTGCGGATGCAGGGCATCGAGCATATCGAAAGTATGGATCGCCGAGCTGTCGTAGGTGTGAATGCACACGCAAACCGCCGAACGGCGCAAGCCGGCCGCGAGCAATACCCGGCTGAGGGGCACGCCGGTCCACTCGGCGATCGCGCTCCAACCCTCCTCACACGTATGCCGGGTGATTTGAGTTTGAGAGGGAAACCGCTTGAGATCCGCCATCGAATAGGAACCCGGGCGATCGACCGCGCCTTCGATGGAGAGCCGCCAATCGGCAAAGCCACCTTTCCGCAATTCGCGATAAGGCTCGCTGTAACCTCGCTTGCCCGGTTCGTCGGGCGTGATCGAGCCAATCGCAGGAAAGGAAGAGATGTCTTTGTGGCTGTATTCCGGCACGAGCGATTGCCCGGGCAACAGGGTGCGGTGCGCCAAGTAGGTCAGGTTGTCCGCCACCCGCAGGATGCTGCCGTAGGTGGGGGGCAGCGGGATCTTGCTGCAGCCGGGAAGAGCGAGACTGCCGAGGGCGGCGCCGCCGCCGATCAGAAAGCGGCGCCGGGAGAGGGCAGCGGGTTTGTTCATGGATTTTTCCTCCCCAGGGTCATGGCGCGCAGCTGGTTTCTGAACCCTGACTTGACGACCATAACGATGTGCACGGCCGTAAAAAGCACCAACGCGACCGCCAATAAGAAATGGATCGTCCGCGCCGACTGGTAACCGCCGAACAATTTCAGCAGCCAGGGGTGCGCCGCGGTAATGGCGGGAGACATGGTGAAACCGGTCATCACCGCACCGGGAAAAGCCATGAAGACCACTCCGAAGTAGGCGCACTTTTGCAGCAGGCCGTAATCCGGTCCGCCCGTCGCGGTCCTGATCCGGAGGCGCAGGTGATCCCGCAACTCGGCCCAGAACGCCCCTCGGCGCATCGCGGACCAACGCGGCAGCAGATGGCGGCGAAAATGCCCCGAGAAAATGCCGGCCAGGAGATAAATGCCTCCGGCGACGACCAGGCCCCAACCGGCCAGAAAATGCAGGCTCCGGCCCCACGCGTTTTTGTTAAACGTCCGGAAAGTCCGCGCATCCGAAAAGGGCGCGTCGGCTCCGCTGAAGAACGGTTCCTTCCCGATCCATCCGTCATGACGGTAATTCTTGCTGATGGGCAGCTCGAGCCACGCGGGCATGAGCGAATTGCCAGCGTCTCCCCAATAGAGCCGCGGGTGCACCATGAGAATTTCAACCCCGGTGAAGACCAGCAGCAGAAAGCTGACGGTCACGATCAAGTGGGTGCTTTTGACCCAGCCGGCATGCGGCGCGGCGGTCGGAGGAGTAATTTCTGGCGACACGGGTTGAAGCAGGTATCCAGCGGGAGGGGAAACCGAAGGGCAACGGACTCATCGCAGCTTGGACCGGAGGCACAAGAAAAATAGCCCGGCGCGCGCTGATTCGCGTGGAATCAAGGCACCGCGGCAGTGGGGACAAGAAGGGCGTTACGTCACGACCGACCACCCTCAAACCGGCCGAGCTGGCGCAGAGCGCCCCTTCGCCTTTTCGAAATCGGCTCTTTGCCGTCAGCCGGCGGACGAGATTCGTCCGTGACGCCAACGAAAAGCAAACGCTCCGACAAGCGCCATCGCGCCGGCGATAAATGCGGACAAATCCCCGCAAACCATGGACCGAAATGGCTCAAATTGTTCATGAGCCGTACTTGATCGGCGTTGATTAGCGCGGTTTGCCAGCTTCTATTTTACCCCAACCCCGGCTTCGCTTCTCTTTCCTCATGCCCTCCCCCGCTCTCTCCCGTCGCGACTTCCTCAAACGCACGTCGCTCGCCTCCGCGGCCGCCGTCACCTTTCCCTACGTAAGCCGCGCGCAGGGCGGGGCCTCGCCCAACAACAAGCTCAACATCGCCATCGTCGGCTGCGGCGGCCGCGGCCGGGCGCACGTCACCGCCTACGCGGCCACCGAGAACATCGTCGCCTTCTGCGATGTGGACGACACCCGCGCCGCCGCGTCCTTCAAGGAGCATCCGTCCGTGCCGCGCTTCCGGGATTTCCGCGTGATGCTGGAGAAACTCGGCAAGCAGATCGACGCCGTCTCGATCGCCACGCCCGACCACATGCACTTTCCAATCGCGATGGCCGCGATGGCTCTCGGCAAGCACGTGTTCGTCGAGAAACCAGTTGCACACACCGTCGCGGAAGCGCGCGCGCTGGCACGAACCGCCCGGGAGAAAAAGGTCGCCACGCAAATGGGCAACCAGGGCCACGCCGGCGAGGGCACGCGGCTCCTCAAGGAATGGCTCGATGCCGGCGTACTCGGCGAGGTGCGCGAGGTGCACAGCTGGACCGACCGGCCGATCTGGCCGCAGGGCGTGGCCGCGCTCGACCACAGCAAGCTCATGCCCGTCGCGCCATCGACGCTCGACTGGGATCTGTGGCTCGGGGTGGCGCAGCCGCGCGAATACGATCCGGCCTACCTGCCGTTCAACTGGCGCGGCTATTACGATTTCGGCACCGGCGCCGTCGGCGACATGG
Source organism: Opitutia bacterium (assembly GCA_947442255.1). The sequence goes on along the minus strand of CANEVO010000001.1, from coordinate 57,412 downwards.
CGTGCCACCAGCTCGACGCCGCCTACTGGGCCCTCGGCCTCACGCAGCCCGTGAGCATCGAGGCCACGGCCGCCAAGCCCAGCGCGATCAGCTGGCCGACGGCCTCGGTCACCACGTTTCAATTCGCCGCCCGCGGTGCGCTCCCACCCGTCACCGTGCGTTGGTACGACGGCAATCTACAACCGCCCCGCCCGCCCGAGCTGGAACCCGAGCGCAAGCTCCCGGAAAACGCCACGCTCATCGTCGGCAGCAAGGCGACCGTCATCGCCGACGCCAACAACTTCGGCATCCGCATCGTGAACGAGGCGAAGATGCGCGACCTCGTGCCCACCCTCCCGCCGAAAAAGATCCCGCGTATCGAGGGCGGCCACTTCGCCGAATGGGTGCGCGCCTGCAAGGGCGGCCCCGCCGCCGGGTCCAACTTCAATCACTCGGCCGCGCTCACCGAAACCGCGCTCCTCGGCTGCGTCGCCATCCGCGCCGGCCGGCGCCTCGAGTATGACGCGAAGGCGATGGCGTTCACCAACTACGCCCCGGCGAATCAGTTTCTCGCGAAGCAGTATCGCCCTGGATTCGGCGTGTAACGCCCGCGCGGTCCGGACTCTGACCGCCCCTTCCGCCGTGATCCTGGCTTCGATTCCGTTCGAACCGGTGAAATAGGCTTTGATTATTTCGGCGTGTGCCCAAGGGGTATGCGATCCGATGAAGTTCCACCCTGCCCAAGCGGTACCGCCGAACACCGGGCACTCCCTGAGCGCCGCGCAACGGCGGCAGGTGGCTTGGATCACGGCGGGCGCACTGGCTGTTTTTCTCGGCTTCCGGTTCCTGCCGACCGGGACTTATTTGAGTCACATGGATTTTCGAGCGACCGCGAAAAACTCGATCGAATACTGCGATCCGGCCAATCCGCAGTTCGTCCCGGTGGTGGCCGTACCTTCACCGGTCACCCTCAAGGTATCCGGCGGGGACGTTCCGCTCGTCCGCGGACGCCGGGCGCAGTTGCGCGCGACGCTGGTCACGCGGAGCGGCAAGCCCATCGGCCCGGAGGCCGTCATCTACACGCATACGCGCCGGCTGCATCTGCTGCTGGTCGATCCATCGCTGCAAGATTACCAGCACGTGCATCCCGAGCCGGGTGCGCAACCGGGCGACTGGGGGTTTGCGTTCACGCCGCAGCGCGGCGGCAGCTACCGGGTGTTTGCCGACTTCACGCCCGCCGCCACCCAGCGCAGTCTTTACGCGGCGACGGATCTTCCGGGTTCGGCGGAGGCCGGCGCGGTGACCGGAACCAACAACCGCAGCTCCACCGTCGTCGACCGCGAAGGGATGCGCTTCGAATTGAAACCAGTCAGATCCCCGGTGCGCGTGCGGGAGCCGGCCGATTTCAAATTCAGCATCGAGCGCCGCGACGGCGCCCCGGTCACGCTCGAGCCGGTGATGGATGCACTCGCCCACCTAGTGGCGATCGACGAGGCGCGCAGCGGTTTCGCCCACCTCCATCCGGCCCAGACCGATCTCGATGCACGCGCCGGGACGACCCGGCCGGTGCTTAACTTCAAAATCACGATCCCGCAACCCGGCCGCTACGCCATTTGGGCGCAGGTGCATCCGGCGGGCGGCGCCGAGATTTTTGTGCCCTTTTGGATCGACGTGGTCCCATGAACATCCGCTCGAACCGCTGTTAGCCACTGCACGCCTGGCCGGCGTCCTCGTACCGATTCCTACCCGACAAGAAAACGAGCGAAGGACTGCCACGCCGCCGAATTTCCGATCACGCGCGCAGGGGACCGGAAACCAAAATAATCGCGCTGCCCCAGATGTAGATGGGATGCACGCGGCGGCGGGAAATCCAATCGTGGATCATTGCGATCAGCACGAAGCCCAGGGTCAGGAACATCGCGAGCACCGAGCGCTTATCCACCATGCGGGAGATGGCGGGCGTCAGCGTGCAGATCGTGGCGAGCAGGATGAACCGCCGATGGAGTTCGGGGCGGCGCCGTTTCCACAACCCCAAGCCGATGAACCCGGCAAACAACAGCACCTGCCCGAAGGGGAAAATCATGAACGCGAGCGGCGTCATGCCGTCGGCGCTCGCTCCCCGGCGCGCGCCATCGACGGCCACATAGAGCCCGAGGACCACCATCGCCGCCGCAAGCACCGCCCCGGCCATCCCGAGGCGCTTGTGCAAATCGACGCGATTGGCCCGGGCCAATCCGCTTTGCCCAATCAAGAGCACCAGCCACGCCGTGAAGACCAGGCCGTGCGCATGCAGCAGGGAGGGCAGCGGTGGCGACGGGTGGATGGGCTTGAAAAAATAAGTCGGTCCAAAGCCGACAAGCGCGGTGATCAGGCAGGCAACCGCCATGCCGGCATGAAACATCCGGTCCTGGCGCGCGGGACTCAACGGGGTGACGGGGGTGACGTCTTCGTTCATGGAACCGGCGCTGCGAGGGCGGGCAAGACCGACGAACCGGATCCGAACAGAAAACCGCTCGAATGGAAATGCGATTCCCGGTGGCGACCCGCCGAACGCAAGTGCAGGGAAACGCAGCGGCCAAGGTCGGAGGAAAACACGCTTCTGTTACGGCGAACCTGGCAACTTCTCCCATGGCACACTATCGATGCTGGTTTGCAGATTGCCATCGCGGGAAAGAGCGGCCAGCAGACGTGCAGGTTTCAGCCCCCCTCATCGCGCCCCGGAATCAATCGGCCGAACCGCCGGCGACCCGCCTCATCCCCCATTTTCCTTCCTGCTTTTTGCCAAGGCACCTCACCATGAATTCAAATCTCGGACGACGCGAATTTCTCTTCAATTCGACGCTCGCTGTGGGCGCCCTCGCGGTGGGCGGCCCCGCGAAGCGCCTGAAGGTCGGCGTCGCGGGACTGAAGCACGTCCACGTGAACCAAGTCCTGAAGTTCGCCAAGAGCGACCCGCGCGTAACCCTCGTGGCACTGGCCGAGGACGATCCGCAAAACCGGGAGCAGATCGAGAAAACGCATGGCCTCCCGGTGCGCCACCGCAACCACCGCGAGCTGCTCGCCGCCGAGGATCTGGACGCCGTGATCGTGTGCGAGGACTACGGTCACCGGGGCCAGGCGGTCATCGCCGCGCTGCGGGCCGGCAAACACGTCTTTTGCGACAAGCCGCTCTGCACGCGACTCGACGAGCTGGCGACCATCACGGCACTTGCGGCAGAAAAGCATCTGGAAGTACACGTCGACCTGAGCCTCCGCCACTACTGGGCCCGCGCGGCGGAGATGCTGCGGCAAGGCGAAATCGGGGAAATCGTCAGCTGCACCTATGCCGGTCCGCATGGGCTCCACTACCAGCAGCGGCCGCGCTGGTATTTCGAGCCGGAACGGCACGGCGGTATCATCAACGACCTGATGGGGCATGGCGTGGATTTCGTGCACTGGATCACGCGCCGCCCCTACACCGAGGTCATCGCCGCGACCCGCGCCAGCATCGGGCTGCCCCAGCACCCGGCCTTCGAAACCGTGGGCGAGGCCAGCTACCGGCTCGAAGGCGGCGCGACCGCCTTCGGTCACGTGGATTACCTCGTGCCGGTGAGCCACTCGTCGCCGTGGAAGTTTGTCATCACCGGCACCACGGGCGACGCGGTTTTGGGCGAACGGGACGGACTGGTGCTCAGGCCGTCGGGCGGAGCGGAACGTCGGTTGGCGACGAAAGACATGCGCGCGAAGTCGTCGCATCCGTTCACCGATTTCGTCGCGCTGCTCACCGAGGGCACCGCGCCGCTCCGCACCACGGCGGAATCGCTGCACTGCGCCCGGGCCACGCTCGTGGCGCAACAGGCTGCCGAGACGGAAAAGACCCACCTGCGGATCTAAGTTCAGTCCGTTGGCGGCGGATCGATCCCCGGAGCCAGCGGGCGTGCGGTGGCTGGCCAACTCAAGCGCAGGAAGCGAACGCCCACATGGGCATAGTGTGACCCGTTGGATTGGGCTGGTCGCGCGGGGCCAATTTACTTTGCTCGCCGGCTTTTCCCATGCCGCTCGCCGGCTTGCGGCTTAGGTCGCCATCTGGCCCGATCATCTGGCGGAAACGGCGCAGCGAGATCGCGGCCGGTGATGTCGGCCCGGATTGCGCGATCGTCGTCCCGGCCGCGTTGACCGCAAACTGCGCCCCGCGCGCTGGCGACGGCGCTCAACGCCTGCTGGCTCTGCGCCTCGGCGCGCGGGTATCCAACGGACACGGACCGCCCGGCTGGAACGCTTCAATCCGATCCGCCTGCCCCCGGACTGCCGGGGTGCCTTCGCGCCATCGGCCACGAACGGAAACCCTCGGCCAACCGTCCACTCGGGCTTCACGGCATCATCCGCACGAATTCATCCGCCTTCGCGATCGATTGGTTCATCTGCGCGATCAGCTTCGAGATCTCCACCTGGATGTTCGCCGACTCGCCCTTGAGCGGCGCGATGGCCTGCGCGTTGAGGTTGTGCTTCAGGTACAGCACGTAGTCCTTGAACTGCGTCAGCACCGGGATCATCGCCCGCTCGGCCCTCAGCAACGCCGTCCGCATCCCCTGGTAACGCTGCCGCGTCGCCTGCAATTACTGGCGGCTGCCCGCTTGCAGCGTGGGCGAATTGTATTGGGCGAGCTCCTTCTCCCACTCCGCGAACAGATCCGACGCCATCGTCTCCATCTCCCGCACCCGTTTGTTCACCGCATCCGCCCGGGACGCACAACCATCGTAGTCGCTCTTCAATTCCCTGTAGGTCGTCTCCAGCTTGCCGCCGCCAAAGCCCGTCATCCCCTTCAGGCGCGTCAGGGCATCCTTGAATTGCTCGCCGGCCTGCTGCTGTTCATCGCGCGCGGCGACCACCCGTTTCTTGAGCAGATCGCGCTTCTCCACGCCGAACTTCTCCCACGTCGCGTAATACGCGCTCCGGCACCCCGTGGCCACGAGACAGGCAGCGAGCAGACCGAGAGAGACGAACGAGCGCAGGGACATGACTGCTACCGTGCCGGCCGTCGCCGTGGCAACACGCAAACTGCCCTCGCATGGCCAGCTCCCACCCCTGAGATTCGCTTTGTGCCGCGCCGGTCCCGGCTGCTAAACCCCTGCGATCTGCCCTCGCTGAAATTTAAATTTCCCGTCCGCAAAATATCGCCGCCGCCGGCGTGGGCCTTTGCCGCGGTCGCCGCGGCGGCCGGCGTTTTTCTCCTCCGGGTCTGCCTTGGCATCTGGTCGCCGGACCACGGTCTCACCCGCTTTCTTCTGGTGGGCAGCGCCTGGCACGAGGTCGGCACCACCACTTTCCGGGCGACCCCGAAATATATCGATCCGTATCCCGGCCACCGCCTCGGCTTCGATGGACAGTTCTACGCCCAGATTGCGCTCGATCCCCTGCTGCGCAACCCGGAGCTGCGCACCGCCATCGACGATCCGGCGTATCGCACGCGCCGGATCCTGCTGCCGTGGCTCGCTTGGCTGGGCGGACTGGGCCGCCCGGCTTGGGTGATCAATGTCTTTGCCGGGCTGAATCTGGTCTTTTGGATCGTCTACGCCTGGCTCGCGGCCCGCTTGTTCCGGCCCCCCGGGTGGAGCGGCCTCGCGGGTTACGCCGCCGTCCTGCTGACGTGCGGCGTGATCGAGTCCATCGAGGGCGCGCTGACCGATTTTCCCGGCTTCGTGCTCATGACCGCCGCGGTGGTGGCCGGCGGCACCGCCGGCGCCGGGCTGCTGGCAGCAGCGGCGCTGACTCGCGAGACGTGTGCGCTCGGTTTCGTCGGACTCCTCGAGGCGCGGCCACCGTGGCGCGACGCGTTCCGGAAGAACCTCGTGCGCGGGGTCGTCGCCGTCGCGCCGCTGCTGTTGTGGATCGCGTATGTGCTCTGGCGCTTTCGCGACCTCAAGGTCGATTTCACCGGCGGCAACTTTGCGTGGCCGCTGCAGGGCATCATGGAGAAGCTCGGCGAATTCAGCGTGACCGCGGTGCACGGCCCGATTCGCTGGCACCGCTGGTTCTTCGAACTCTACAAGAGTTACGATCTCCACGCCGTGTTGACCATCGTCGCGGTCCTCACGCAGTGCGTCTATCTCGCGCTGCATCGCGCGTGGACGGACCGGTTGTGGCGCATGGCGGCGGCCTTCGCCGTCTACCTGCTCTGCATCAGTTTCCTATCATGGGAGAGTCATTTCACCGTCACGCGTCACGCGCTACCGGTCACGCTGGTCTTCAATCTTCTCCTCGCCGCCCGGCCAGGGCGCGGCTGGCTCGTCTGGTTCGTGCTCGGCAACTGCTTCGTGCCGTACGGCCTGTACGCGTTCGCCCGCCTGCCGGTCGATCGCGCGCCGGCGCAACCGGCCGAGTATGTGGTCGCGGCGCCGGCCGGCGCCGCGGCTCCGATGCGGGTCGTTTTCACGGACGGCTGGTCACCCCAGCAATGGAATCCCCACGACACGTGGCGCTGGGCCGCCGGTCCGGCTGCGACGCTGGCGGTGCATAACGACTCGACGCGATCCGTGCGGGCGCAGCTCAGTTTCCTGACTCGAACCCGGCAGCCGCGCACGCGCACGGTGCGCGCCGGGGACAGAACCGTGCTCAGCCGCCACCTCCCGGCCGGCCGCGAAGTGCTTACGATCCCGTCGCTCGAACTGCCGCCGGGCGAAACCCGGCTTTTTCTCATTTCCCCCGAACCACCCTCGGATACGGATGACGGCACCCCCGGTAAAGTCACATTCATGGTCGGAAATCCCGTCATCAGGCTCGAGTGACGCGCCTCGTTCCCATCGCGGTAACGGGAAACGCGGAGGCAAATCCACATCGTAACTCCCGCCGGTCAAACTGGCCTCGGTGTCCGCTCCGCTTAGCTCATGTTCTTGAGGGTAAAGACCAGAAAGTTATCGAGCTCGGTCAGGCTGTTGAACTGACGCTTTCCCTCGACGATCTTTTTGACAATTCCCTCGACGGCCGAAAGGAGCATTTTGTAGTGCGCCACGTGCCGGGCATCCGTCAACGGCCCGAGGTCATTGGCATCCGCCCACGTGGCCTTGTTCTTTTTGTAGCCGTCGGGATCGTCGCGAAAAGCGGCCAAGGAGGCTTGAATCAGATCCTTCGCATCGTCCCGGCCTATTCGGTCGCGGCTGATGAGCAGCAGCGCTGTGGTCGTTCCCCGCACCCGGTCATCGTTCCATTTGATTTTGAATCCCATAGCCTCTTCTTGCGCATTTCCACCGTTGGGTCAATCGGTGCACCGGTGCGCGCCCGTCGAGTCACCGCACTCCAAGTGATCCGACCCGTCAATCGGCCCGCGCAAATTTCAACTGTTTCGCTTTGCGCTGTCCGTCCCCCGGCCAACACTGCTCAGCCATGGCGTCCTCCCAAAGCAGCCAAGCCGCCGGTGTGCTGAATGCCGATCTGCAGGCGTCAGCGCCCGGAGCCCGGCAGCGCACGTTTGCCCCCGGCTAGGTCATTTTCTCGGCCGGCGGCAAGGGCGGCGGTTTCTACATCGCCGTATCCGGGCGGGTGCAGATTTCGGCGGTCGTCGGTCCGCGGGAAACCCGGGTGCTCGCGAGCATCGGCCCCGGCGATTTTTTCGGCGAGATGGCCGCAATCGACGATGCCCCGCGCTCCGCGACGGCGACGGCAGAGGTCTACACCAAGACGTTATTGGTCGGACGACGCCGGTTGCTGGAACTGCTGGAGCGCCAGCCCGGCCTCGCCCTCAGCATCATCCGGGAATTCAGCGCCCGCATGCGCAACCTCAACCAGAAATACGTCGATGAGATTATCTAGGCCGAACGGCTGGCCGTGATCGGACGGTTTGCGACCACCATCGTGCATGACTTCAAGGCTCCGCTCGCCGTCATCGGCCTGGCCACCGATCTGGCCTGCAGCCGCGGCAGCCGGCTGGCGCAGCGCCGCCAATTGCGGACGATGGTGGCACGGCAGACCGAGCGGATGAAATCGATACTGCAGGAATTGATCGACTACACGCGTCCCGACGGGCAACCGTCCAAACTGCGGCCGCTGGCGTTTGCGCCCTACTTGAATTCGCTCGCGAAGGAAGCGCGCCCGGAACTGGCCCAGCGCGGCGTGAAACTGGTGCTGGCAACCCCGCCGCCCAGCGTGCCCTTGAAAATTGAGGCCCAGCGCCTGTCGCGGCTCTTCTGCAATCTGCTGGGCAACGCCGCGGACGAAATGAAGGACGGTGGCAAGATCACCCTGCGCTTCAGGAAAACCGCCGGTGAACTGCACGTGGATGTGCAGGACGACGGTCGCGGCATCGCGCCTGAACTGGCCGATTCGCTGTTCCAGCCATTTGCCACGCACGGCAAGCCGCACGGCACCGGGTTGGGGCTCACGATCTGCCGGCGGATCGCGGAGGATCACGGTGGCCGGATTTGGACCACCAGCGTGCCCGGCGAAGGGGCAACATTTTCGTTTACGCTGCCGCTGGCGCTCTCGCGCCCGCAACGCCGGATCGCTACCTAGCCCGGGAGGAACCGGGAACAGGGGATGCGCGGGCCACTCGTGGACAGCTCCCCACGCCGTCGCCGGAAACGGTTTAAACTTTACGCCCAGCCGGACGCCGCAGCCCTCAAGCCCACTTCAGATTTTCACCCACGAACGGCAGCGTGCGGATGCGTTTGCCGGTCGCGGCGAAGATGGCGTTGCAGACCGCGGGCGCGGCGGCGGGAAGCCCGGGCTCGCCCAAACCGGTGGGCGGCGCGACGGACTTGACGAAATGCACCTCGACCGCCGCTGGCGATTGATTCATGCGCAGCTGCGGATAGTCGCCGAAATTCGTCTCCACGGCGGCGCCCCGCTTGATCGTAATCTTCTGGAACCACGCCGCACTGATCCCGTCGAGGATCGCGCCCTGCACCTGGCTTTCCGCCGCGCTGAGGTTGATGATTAACCCGGCATCGACAGCGGCGGTGAGTCTCCGAATCGCAAGTTCGCCGTCGCGGCCGACCTTCACGTCGGCCACAATGGCGACATACGCGTTGTTCGTGTACGTGATCGCGAAGCCCTGCCCTTCGCCGCGCGGCCGCGATTTACCCCAACCTACCTTTTCCGCGGCGAGTTTTAGCACGGCCGTCATCTTCACGGCATCGAATCCGCCGCCCCGTCCGGCGCGTCCACGGCCGCTGCCGCCAGGCGAGGCCACCGGCGGAATGGCCGCGAGCAGATCGAGCGTAAACGCGAGCGGATCGCGGCCGGCGGCGTGGGCCAACTCGTCCACGAAACACTGCGTCGCCCACGTGTTACCGTTGTCGCCGGGTGCGCGCCAGTAGCCCGTCGGCACGCCGCCGGGAAGTTTACTGGACGTCACCCGCGCGCCGGCGATCGCATTAAACGGAAAGCCCCCGCCGCCCATGTCCCCGGGGCCGCCCTGCATCTTCACGAAAGAATCATGCAGCGCGACGACCTTCCCAGCGCCGTCGACACCCGCGTGAAAATAGTGCCATCCGTTGGAGCGATAGTTGTCGTGCGTGAAGTCCTGCTCGCGCGTCCAAGTCAGTTTGACGGGGGTGCCTTCCAGGCGTTTTGCGATGGCCCCGACCTCTAGAGAAAATTCGTTGCTGCCGCGCCGACCGAAGCCACCGCCCAACCGCGTGACATGGACAACGATATCCTTCGCAGCGAGTCCCAGCCCTTGGGTGACCAGGCGCTGGCCGCTGCTCGGAATCTGCGACGGCGCCCACATCTCCATGACGCCGTCTTTGAACCGTGCGGTGCAGTTCTGCGGCTCCAGCGTGGCATGGGCGAGAAACGGATAATGATAGATCGCGGCCACCGCCTTCGCGCCGGGCGCCAGCGCGGCGGGCGGCGCGGCCTTCGCGAGCGCGTCTGCCTGCCTCGCCATATCGTCGCTGTCCTGGCTGACCGCGGCACCTTCGTTCCACTGCACACGCAACGCCCGGGTCGCGCTGAACGCGCTCCACGTCGAATCCGCGACGATGGCCACGCCAGAGGGCAGTCCGTCGATGCCGCTGAGCACAAAGGCATCGCGCACTCCCGGCCGCGCCTTCACCTCATCGAGGTTCGCGCTGCCGAACTGTCCGCCGAACACCGGACATTTGGTGTAGGTGGCATAGACCATCCCGGGTAACTTCTGGTCGATGCCAAAGAGCGGCTGCCCTGTGACGATCTTCTTGTTGTCCACGCCGGGGACGCGCGTGCCGATCAACTTAAAATCCTTCGGGTCCTTCAACGTGACGTTCGCCGGGGCCGGCAACGTCCCGGCCTTGCTCGCGAGTTCGCCGTAGGTGGCGCGACGCATGGACGCCCGGTGAAGGACGACCCCCTTTTCGGTTACGCACTCCGCCGCGGGCACACCCCACGTTTGCGCGGCGGCCTCGACCAGCAGCGCGCGGGCGGTTGCGCCCGCCTGCCGGAGCGGCGCGTAATTGTTCGGCGTAGACTGGCTGCCGACCGCGAATTGCCGGCCATAGGCGGGATTCAAATCGCCCTGCGTGACGAACACCTGCTCCCACGCCACATCGAGTTCCTCGGCGAGGATCATCGGGAGCGCCGTCTTCGACCCCTGTCCCATCTCGGAGTTCGGCGCGATCAGCGACACGGCGCCGCTCGGTGCGATGCGGATAAAGGCATTCGGTGTGAAGTCGGCCGAAGCGGTGGATGTCGTTTGGGCGAGCGCGGACGAACTCCCCCAACCCAAAAAAGTGCCGACCACGAGTCCGCCGCCCGAGAACCCGCTGATTTTGATGAAGCTGCGGCGGTCCATCGGCGGAGTGGAAGCATTCATGGCGAACAAGTGGGATGGGCCGGTCGGAATTTTCCGAACGAATTGACGAGCCGGAATCTGGCGGCGAACGGTTTTGACGCCAACAGGATTCGAGTCTCAGACCGTCTTTGTCTGGCCGCCGGTGAGTTCAATCAATGAACCGTGGAGAAAACGCGAGCCCGGCGCCACGATGTCGGCGCCCAGATTGGCGGCGTCCTCCGGCTCTCCCAGCCACGCAATCCGGTCGGCCGCGACCAACTGACGGGCCACCTCCGCTCGGCCACCGCCGTCCGAAAAAACACCCGCAGCCATTCGGCTGCGGGTGTTTGCGAGACACAGTGGGCACCAGAGCGCCAGCGGTTCAGGGCAGAATCACGGTGTCCACGACGTGAATGACGCCATTGCTACCGACGAGGTCGGTGGCGACGACGTTGGCGTTGTTGACCATCACACCCATGCCGCCGGCTTTGAGCGTGAGCGCCTTGCCGTTGACCGTCGGTGCCTCGCCGGACTTCACGTCGGCGGCCAGGACTTTGGCCGGAACGACGTGATAGGTGAGAATGGCGATGAGTTTGTCCCTGTTCTCGGGCTTCAAAAGCATTTCGACCGTGCCCGCGGGGAGCTTTTCGAACGCGGCATTCGTCGGCGCGAAGAGGGTGAACGGACCGGGGCCGCTCAAGGTCTCGACGAGACCGGCCGCTTTGACCGCGGCGACAAGCGTGGTGTGATCGGGCGAGCCCACGGCGATTTCGACGACGGTCTTGGCGAAGGCCGCCGAGACAAAACCGGTGCAAAGGGCGAGCGTGGTAAACAGGGAACGAAGCTTCATGGAAACGAGGCTTGATATTTTTCGCTGAACGCGGCCAAAGAACGAGGTCCCCCGGTCGCGAGAAAGAAACGCGCGGATGTGCCGCGCGGACGCCTCACGCGACGAGATGTTAGCGCGAATCGCACTCCGCATTAGCCCGGCGCATATGCCGGCACGTTCCTTGATTTTCCAGCCGGCTGTAAAGCGACTGCGTGCCGCGGAAGTTCGGGGCCTGCCTGGTGCGCCAGTTGCATGCGTGGCGACTATCCGCATGCTCGTGCAGTGGAACCCATCCACCGATGCGACCCGTGGGGCGCTCTGCTCCTGTTTGCCCTGACTGGCTGAACCACCATGTCCTCTCCTCCTCTTCGCACGGTCGCGCACGTCGATCTCGATCGCTATCTCGGCCGCTGAAATGTGATCGCGAACATTCCCTGCTTTTGGGAAAACGGGAAGGTCGCCAGTTACGACACCTACGCCAGTCGCGCCGCTGGAAAGCTCGATAACATTTTCACGTTTCGGGAGAGCCGCTTCGAGGCCCGGAGAAAAACTGGCACGGCATCGCGTGGGTGACGAACCCGACCACGAACGCCGAATGGAAAACGCGTTTCGTCTGGCCGCTTACGAGCACCTATCGCGTGCCCGAACTCGATCCCGAGTATCGCTGGGCGGTCGTCGGCACGCCCGGACGCAGCCTGTGTGGATTCTCGCGCGGGAGCGGCAGCTCTCCGCCGCCGACTTCGAGCGCATCCTCGGGTTGATCGAAAAACAGAGCTACGACCGCGCGAAGATCGCGTTGGTGCCGCAGCCAAAACCCTGAAAGAAATCGCCGCGCATCAAATCGAGAAACGGATTCCGCGATGGCCGCGTCCGCCGTTCACCACCCGGCCTCGGGGCGCTGGAGTCTGTCCCCCAGCCCCAAGCCGGCTTTCACACTTGGCACCGGCGCACCCGGCAGAAAGAGTTCCAGCCGCGGGCGTTCAGCTCACAGCTCGTTGAGGTCAAACACGCGCAACACGCCGGGCAGGTTGAACGGCTTGACCTCGGATGCCTGATTCACCGGCCCCCGCAGGAAATCGGAAAACACAAAGCCGTTCGTCCACTCGACGCCTTTCGCCTGGGGCGCCACGGCCGCCGCGAGCCGCGCGTGCACGCCCATCTTGCCGTCGCCGTAATAGCGAAGGTCATCCGGCGAGAGACCGGACCACGCCGCGAGCACCTCGATCGCGCGCACGGCCTCATAGGTGCGCAACGCGACCAGGCTGTCGCCCATCCAGTCGAGATCGTCCACCAGCTTGCGGAACGTCCCGGCCGAATCCGTGCTCGCGCCCCCGGTGATTGAGTCCGGCTTAAGCGGGCCCATGCCGGCGAGGTCGACCACGAACACCGCGCGACCACGGCCGCACTCGGCTTGAATCCAGTCGGCGTGCCGGGAAAGCGCCGCCGTGCCGTCGTCCCAGATCGCGATTGTCACCGGCAAGGGCTGGCCGCCGCGCGCCTGCGGGCGGATCAACATGCCCATGTTCGCGAGATACGGCTGCGAATACCAGAAGGCCACCTCAACGTTGAAGGGGCCCGCCGTGACTTGGCCCCGATTGGTCTTCCGCGGGTTGATGGGCGAGTTCTCCCGGCCGCGATTCACCTCCGTGCGCAACCATTCCACCGCGCGGCGCCGTCGCTCCGCCGGGGCGAGCGCGGCGCGGGCCTGCTCGACTTCCGCGAGCCGCCGGGTCGTCGCATGAAAGACGAATTCACCATCGGGAAATTCTCCCCGCACCTGGCCCGACTTGGTGCTGTTGAGCTCCGCATGGGGGAAGGTCTTCGGCTCGAAACCGGCGAAGTCGGATTCGCGACCCAACAGATGCCGGGCAAAAAAACGCGCCGCGGCCTTCGCCATCGTGGGAGTGTAGGCGTGGATCGAATCGTCCTCAACCAACTCGGGCGCCGGCGCCCCGCGGAACAGTTCCCAGATGCGCCGCGAGCGGGTCACGGTGCGGCGCGTGCCCTCGATCGGAAAAAAGTCCGACTTCACCGCCAGTACGCACACCGGCTTGGGCGCCATCGCGAGGAGGATATCCTCATGGTCGAAGCCGCGGCCGGTGAAGCCCGGCCAGATTTGCTCGGAGTCCTGCGCCTGACCCGTGCGCTGATAGGCATCGCGCGACATGATAAACGTGGCCGGCGCGGCCGCGGCGATGCGCGGATCCGCCAGCATCATGAGACTCGTCTGCGTGCCACCGCCGGAGTTGCCTGTGACGCCGATTTTCGCGGGATCCACTTCCGGCCGGGAGATGAGATAATCGATGCCGCGCATGGCATCGTGCACGAAAAAGCGCCCGATGGCCTCGCCGAGGAAGCGCGATTGAAACCCCGCCTGGTCGTGATCGCGCGTGCCCGCCGGAACGACCTCCCGCCGCGCATCGGCATCCCAGTAGCTCCACCGCTCGCCTTGCCCGACCGGATCCACCGCGAACACGATCAGCCCGGCCCGCACCAGCGTCTGGCAGACATGCTGGTACTCCGGCGCCTGCTTCGCGGTCGCGTGATGCCCGGAAAGGAAGAGTACCGCCCCGCTCCGCGCGACCGGCCGCCTCGCCGGCAGATAGAGATTGGCCGTGACGTAGTTTCGCGGCCGGGACTCGTAGATGATCTTTTCGATCGTGAAGCCGTCGCCCTGCACCGCACCGGTCACGCGCGCATTGAGCGGCGTGTCGGAGGGAGGAAGACCGCCGAGTCCCTCGATGATCCCGCGGCGGACCGCCTCCTGCCGCCGGCGCACATCCGCCGGCGATTGCAGGGCGTCCCGGGCGGCATCGCCGGCGGCGAAGAAGCGCCGCGAGTGCTCGTAGACATGGTCCTTGAGATGGCTGCCCGGGTTCGCAAACGGCAGCGTCTGGCGTTCGAGGTCGCGCCAGATGGAGGCGGATGCGGGCGCACCGGCGTTGCGGGTTTGCGCCGATGCAAACGTGCCGAATGCGAGCGAGGCGACGAGCGACAGGGTGGTTCGAGTCATGAGGGGATGGGGAAAACGGGGTGGTCCGCGTGGCACGAGGCGGCCAAATGCCGGGGCCGATGAATCAGCACCAGATTCGCCGCGCCGACAAGCCCGATTGGCGGTCTCCGCCTACAAGCAGAGTTAAGACCGCCCCACCGGCGTAGCCATCCCGGCGGCAACCGGAGAGTTGGTTTCCGGTTGCCGCCGGGTATCCGCACCTTCGGGCTTTATTTTCGCCCGACCGTGGCCAAATCTCAGGCGGCACGAAAGTGCTCGTTTGGATTCTCGGCGGTGTCCTATGTGCAGCCGGGCTGCCCCTCATGCTCGTGCTGGAAGCGATGGCTTTGGGCGGTGCGCAAGTAGGCAACAACGTTTTGGACTTCGTCTTCCTGTCGATGGTGACCATTCCCCTCGTTTGGCTGGTCGCGTTGATTTTGTGCCGCCGCGAGGCGAAACGCCGCCAGCGGAGCAAACTCCTGAGGCTTTACCACCTGCTGCCGTTCGGCGCGTGGGCGCTGCACCTTCTCATTTTGGTCTTTCTTCACTATGCAGTGGTTGGGGGGTCTTTCCGCCGCGCCAACGACCGCGCCACCGCCAAAGCCAGCGAGGCGATCAAACTCACGCCCAGCCAGCCGGAAAATTATTTCGCTCGGGGCAATCTCCGAACGGACGTGGGCAAATACGACGACGCCATCGCGGACTTCACCGCCATCCTCCGCGTCGAACCTGGTGATCCCATCGCCCAGTCGAACCTGCAGTACCTCCAGAAGCGGAAGGGCCATTAGGTCGGCGGACCGGACGGCGGCGGGTGAAGCGTCCGGCGCTGAACGATCAACGCAGGTTGCTTCGTCACTCCATCCGCCAGACGTATTCGCGGAAGGGCGGTAGCGTCCGCCGATCGCGACCACACAGCCACGCTTGCGACCCGCGGGAAAATGCCGCTGGCTGAAACCGTCCCCCCCACGGCAATCTCACCGCACGCGCACCGCGGCGCCAACCCCCCCGTCATGAAATCATTTACCCTGATCAAACTGGCCGAAGGCTGGAAGATCGTCGACCTCGCCTACAGGGTCGAACCCGAACCACCCTCCCGCCAGCCCGCCGGTGCGCCGTAAACCCGTACCAGATCCCACCGCCTGACTGCCCACCCCATGATTA
Organism: Opitutia bacterium; assembly: GCA_947442255.1. The sequence goes on along the minus strand of CANEVO010000001.1, from coordinate 41,728 downwards.
AGCTCTGCCTCTTCCTCATCCTCGCGGGTGCCGGCGCGACCGCCAGCACCCGCGCCGCCGATCTCGTACTCCAGACGCGAACCCGCGTCGCCACCGCGCCGGGCCGCGTCGACTGGCGCGTCGTGGAGGCGACCGCCCGCTGGGAACCGCGCCGAACCGCGATCGTGGTCTGCGACATGTGGCAGCGGCATTGGTGTCGGGGCGCCACGGAGCGCGTGGCCGAAATGGCCTCACGCATGAATGCCGTGTTGAACAAAGCCCGGGCGGAGGGCGCGCTCATCATCCATTGTCCGAGCGGCGGCATGGCCTTCTACGAAGGGACGCCTCAGCGGCGGCTTGCGCAGGCGGCGCCCAAGATCGCGCTCAAGATCCCGCTGGAAACCTGGTGTAAGCTGGATCCGGGCGCCGAGGGGCCGCTGCCCATCGACGACGCCAATGGCGGCTGCAACTGCACGCCCGTTTGCTCGCAGGACGCAGCGGTCGTGAAACAGGTCATGGACCGGCACCAGATCGCCACGCTCGATATCAAGGACGGCGACGCGATCACCGATTCGGCAGAGGCCTATTATCTGATGCGCCAGCGCGGCATCGAGCACGTCATGCTCATGGGCGTGCATCTCAACATGTGCGTGCTGGGCCGGCCCTTCGCGATCCGCCAGCTGGTCAAACAAAAGCTCGACGTCGTCCTGATGCGCGACCTGACCGACACGATGTACGATTCGCGCAGCCGGCCGTTTGTAAACCATTTCGCGGGTACCGACCTCATGACCGAACACATCGAAAAATACTGGTGCCCCAGTGTGACCAGCGCCTCGATCCTCGGCGGCAAGCCGGCTCGTTTCAATGACGACGACGGCACGCGGCCGGCGAGCCGTTGAATCAACCCCGGCCTCGTTGATAACGGCCAGGCCGCGGCGCGGGAGTCGACGACATGATTCCCGCCCAATTCATCTGTCAGACCCTTCCCTCCGATTTGAAAACACTCCCTCCTCTATGAACGATAATTCCGATCCCACCAGCACCCCGGACTCACCCCGGCGAACGTTTTTCCGGCAGGCGACCCACGCCGCCGCCGTCGTGGCTGCCACCAACCTGTTCGCTGCTCCCGCCCAAGGCCAGAGTCCCACCTCGCGGCCAGGTCGGATCGACGGCGCCATCAACATGATTGACGCCGGCGGACTGCAGGCTGCGCTCGATGCCCTGCCGAAACATGGCGGCACGATTTTCATTCCCGCCGGCAAACACCGGATCGACCGGCCGGTGACGAAGCAACTGCTGGAAGGCCAGCACTTGTTTATTGTCGGCGAGGGGCGCGCCAGCGTGCTGGTTAACCCCAACACGAGCGGCGAGCCGATGTTGCACATCACCGGTGTCGTCGGCTCGTGGTGGCCCGATCTGAAGATGACCATCCGGGACATCACCTTCGAAGGTAATCACAAGAGCGGCGATGCACTCGTGGTCTTGTTCCCGAACGATCTGTCGGTCGACAGTTGCTTTTTCATTCACCACGGCGGCCAGGCGATCCGGCTGGGACCGCAAGGTACCAACGTGACCATCCGCGACTGCTGGATGCGCGACTGTAAACGCGGGGTGCGCGCCGAGGCGATCCATCACCTGACGCTCCACGGCAACCAGACCCGCCGGCTCAACCAGGGTCAGAAACAGGAGGAACACGTGTATCTGGATTGGAGCTGCCGCGAGATCCGCATCGTCAACAACCACTTCGCCTACGGCGACGGCACCGCAATTGTCCTCGATGGCACCGCCCAGCATGTCATTGCCAACAACACCATCGAAGGCTTCAAGGTCGCCATCGAAGCGCGTGGCGTGTCCGACAAGAAACCGCGCGACCACTGCCGCGACATCGCCATCACGTCGAATTACATACTGGCCGACATCGGCGTCCACCTGACGGGCACGTGCCGCGGCTTTGCCATCACAGGCAATACGTTCATCAACACGCCCGGCGGCGCCGTGCTCATCGAGCAGGCCGCCGGCGCCGGCAAACACGCCATCACCGCCAACATCATCCGCAAAAGCGTCTATGGCGGCGCGTATTTCCCAATGCCAAACGTGCCGCTGGCGCAGGGTGGGATTTCGCTGGGCGACGCCAGCGACTGCATCGTTTCCAACAACCTGCTCGACGGGATCGATCCCGGCCCGGGGATCAGCGCCGGTCCCGGAGGCGGCCGGCACATTGTCACCGCCAACCGGGTGGTCAGTGCCAAGGGTGAAGCGTTGGCTATCCGCGCTCCGGGGTGTGTCGTGGAGCAAAATCTGGTCGCCTGATCGCGGATAGAAATGAGGGGAGTCATCACCATCGCCGCCTTTCTCCGAACCATTCCCCAATCATGGGGACCCTGAGGCTCCTCCTGCTTGCGATCGTCTCCTGCCACGCCGCCGGCCCGGTTCCCTCCGGCCAGCCGGCACCTGACCGCGATCAGGTGCTGAAAATTGTGCAGGGGTTCTTCGACGCGATGGCGAAGAGCGAGGGTGAGGCACTCCGGATCTTGGCTGTTCCCGGCAGCCAGATCACAGTCGCCCCTCGCCCGGGAACTGACACTCCCGTCCGCCGCCGGATGATCGAAGCGGATATCGATTCCCTGAAGGCCAATAAAAATCAGCTCCTCGAACGGATGTGGAATCCGACGGTCCTCATCGAAGGCCGAGTCGCGGTCGTCTGGACACCCTACGATTTCCATCGCAATGGGAAATTCACCCACAACGGCACCGACGTCTTTACCCTGATGAAGCTGACCGATGGCTGAAAAATCGTCAGCATCGCCTACACCGTCGAACCCGAAGCGCCAACCCGGCACCCCGCCCGTCCGCCGTAAGCAGGCCGGTTGAGCCCCCGCCGTTGCACCCACCTGCCGCCGGCCCGTTCGAATTCCCGCATTGCCGGACGGAAGGAAGACGATGCGCACCTGTCTTGCCACTCCGACCAAGGGCGACTTTTAGCGCGGACTGGCCCGAACGAATTCAGCCATGACCAAAAAGAATTGATGAAACAAATTATGGGAGCCGTCGGCCCGACCGAGCCCGTTCGACCCGTCACCGAGGCCTACAATTACGAGATTCTCTCGAACCGGATGAGCCGGATGGAGACCGAGCCAGTCGGCATCCGGCGCACCGAAAAAAAGGATCTGCTCCAGCAAGCCCTCGAACGCGTGACGAAAGTCCTGGCGCTGCTGTAGCCGGGTCTGTACCCATATCTGGAACGAAAATCGGGCGCCCGTTGCGGGCCCCTCGTTTCACTTCGATTCCAGCGCGCGGCGGCAGGTCCGCACCGCGCCCGAGACCTGCTCAAGACCACGACGGCGCTTTACTCGAGTTGGCTGGAACCCCACAAAGGGCTTCCCCCCGCCCCTTTTCGCCGCCCCAAAATCATGCGCCGCTCCACGTCCCAGCTCTGCTGCATCGCCACGCTCGCCTGGCTGACCGCCACCGCAGCACAGGCCGCCAATCCCTTCTTCGCGATGGACAACATCGCACGCGGCGGGCCGGACGTCGCGCCGGCCATGCTGCGTGCCCTCGGTTACGACGGCTTCGGCGGCCGCGCGCTCGACGAAATCATGCCGCCCGCGATCGCCGCCCGCGGCCTCAAGTTTTTCAACGGCTACATCGTGCTCTCCCTCGATCCCGCCCACCCGGCGCCGGACGGGAAATTGCAACACTGGCTCGAGATCATACGTGGCAAGGACACCGCACTCTGGGTTGCCATCCGGGAGGTGAAGCGACCCGACGGCTCCGCGCACGGGATTTCCGCACCCGAGGCCGACGGCTTTGTCGCCGCCCAGATCCGCGCCATTGCGGACGTCGCCGCCAGCCACGGCGTTCGCGTCGCACTCTATCCGCACGCCGGCTTCTGGCTCGCGCGCGTGGAGGACACGATGCGCATCGCGGACCGGCTCAACCGCCCGGACGTCGGCGTGACGTTTAACCTCTGCCACTGGCTCAAGGTCGAGGGCGCGGAACGCGATCCCGTGCCGGTGCTCCGCGCCGCGCTCCCGCGCCTGATGTTTGTCACCATCAGCGGCGCCGACACCGGCGACACCCGCACGATGAGCTGGGACCGGCTCATTCAACCGCTCGACTCCGGCAGCTACGACCTCGGCCGGTTCATTCGCCAGGTACAAGCCACCGGCTACACCGGCCCCGTGGGCTTCCAGGGCTACAATATCAAAGCGGAACCGCTGGACGTCCTGACGCGGAGCATGGCCGCCTGGCGCAAATTCAATCCCTGAGCCCAGCCGGACCCGGCGGAGGAAGCGAAGCCACGGCGCGCGCCCACGAAGTTACGGCGACGGTGGAATGGGATAATCCTGCCACACCCACTCCAACGCGTGCGGCAGCGTTTGGTTTCTCACGTTGCGATCGCCGTGGCCCGAATTGAGGGCAAAGACGTACTGGTAGCGGTAGCCCTTCGCCTTGAGCACGGTGGCCATGCGATTGTTGGCCTCGACCCAATCGTGCATGTCGTCCCGCATGACATTGGGATTGAGCAGATCGCGATCGCCGACCTCCAGCCAGAGGCGGATGGGTTTGCGGGCGGCTTGAGGAATCAGGTTCGCGTGAAAATCCCACGCCCCACCGGGCGTCTCGGGATTAAAAGGCCACTGCTGGTTCACAAAGGTGCCCGAGTAAGTGATGACGCGGTGATACCACTCCGGGTGATACCACGCCATGCTGAGGGCGGCCGAGCCGCCGGAGCTGCTGCCCATGGTCGCGCGTCCCTCGGGGTCCCGGGTCAGCGTCACCCGGTAGTTTTTCTCCACGAGGGGCAGCACCTCGGCTTCGATAAATTCCGCATAGCGGCCGGACATCGTGTCGTATTCGCGACCGCGCTCGCTGCCCTGAGCGTCGCCCCCGCCGTGCGCCAGCATAATCGCAATCATCGCCGGCACCCGCCGCTGCGCGATCAGGTTGTCGAGGATGTGCGGCAGGGTCAGGTCCGGACGCCCCATCGGCGGACCGTCGTGCATGATGAGGAACGGCGCCGCGGTGCCCGGCACGTACTGGCTCGGGATGTAAACCGTCACCGCACGCTGGTAATCGATGGAGTGAGTTTCGACGATCAGCGTCTTCGGATTATTGGGATCGACCGTGCCGAAGATGTGGCGGGCTATGCCCGGGCTGTAGAATTTACCGCCCTTCGAATCCATGAGGAACTGCCGCACCTGCCCCTGTGGAACGCCGGCAATTACGTTCAGCTCGGGCGCCGACACGTAGTCGGGGCCGATCAGAAAATCCCCATCGGCATTGGCGGGAGGATTCATGCCCAGCGCGGCGCGCCCTTCGCCGGGTTTCGCGCCGACCGCGGTCAGCGGTGGCGTGCCGGGGGCTGTCGGCAGACGGGTCGGCGGCTGCGGGGATACCGGAGGTGGCGTGCCGGCGCCGAAGGCGTGAATCGAAACGGCGATGGCGGTCGCGCCGGCGACGATCAAAATAACGGCGAACGACGGCGGCTTTTTCATGCGGCAGGGTTTCAAGAACCTGCGGCAAAGTGAAGACGGCAAAAACCGAGATGGAAAAATCGAAACCAAAAGTGGCCGGGCAGCCGCCGTCATCATCCACTCGCGACGTCAATTTTACGGTCGTTGCCCGACAGCGGCAGTTCGGTCCAGGCGGCCTTTCGCGAATGAGACGCATGAAATCCCAAAATCGCCTCAAGCGTGTGTACCGCTTCCTCGGCGGCATACGGGAAAGGGGTCTGCCGATCGAGGTAATCGACAATTTCGGCCACGGCGCGATCCATTCCTGAAATTCCATCCGTCGGCGCGGGCCAATGATCGATATGCCCGTCACCATATTCGATCGTCACCTTCTGGCCCTGCACGAGAGCCCGACCCGCGGCACCGTTGATTTCGATTTGAAACGGCATCCTGCCGTAGTCGGGTGCATGGACGGTGGCCATCATTCCACCCTCCAAACGGAAGGTGCCCCACCCGCCGGGATCGTGGAAATCACCTCCGCGGCAATCCGGTTTCCCCGCCAAGTCGAGGGTCGCGGAAACCGCCTTGAACCGGCGCCGGGTCAGCATCAACAAAGCATCGAGCGCGTGGGTGCCCACATTGCCCAGCCGTCCGGTGGGCCACTGGAGATGGGCCGAAACGAGTTCGCCCAGCTCGCCGGCCACAATGGCCAGCTGCAAACGGCGATGATTCAGATTGAAACGGCGCTGGTGGTTAATGACCAGGAGCACCTTGTTTTGCTGACAAACCTCCAACATGCGCGCGGCGTCGGTCAGGCCGGTGGCGACGGGCTTTTCGCAAAAGACCACCGGAACGCCGCGCCCGGCACACGCGATCGTGATTTCGGCATGCTGGGGCGAGTAGGTGGCAACGCTGACGATATCGAGGGCCTCACCCTCGATCATGTCACGCCAGTTGGGATACGTCCGCGCTCCCGTCCGCGCGGCGAAACGCTGCCGGCGCCCGGCGTCCCGGCTCGCCCCGGCGATCAGCTGAATGCGCGGGTGACCCCGATAGGCGTCGGCGTGGGTGCCATCCAGGTTCTCCACCCGCTGGCCCAGCGCATCGCCCGAGACTTGGTCGGCTCCGCCGATCATGCCGAGGCCAATGATTGCAGCGCGATAGGGTTTATTTGGCATGGCGTTCGACGGGGTTGGGCGAATGAAGCATGAGCGCGGGGCGTTCAGACCGGCGGATCCAGCCGATGATTTTCCCCGCCTGGAGGCAAGCCGAGGGAAAAGTGAACCGGCATTTCAAGCCCGAGGCCCATGAGCTCCAACCCGAGGTCGCAGGACATTCGACCGCCCGGGCCTTTCGCACTTGGCATGGCTCGCGCCCTCTCAAGTGTTCCACCATGAACTACCGGACCAAGGCGGAGTATTTTATCCAGGGCATCACCAAGGGTTTTGTTGAAGCCACGGAAGTCATCGCGTGGAGCGACGAGGTGGTGGCGGTCGCGCCCAAGACCGAAGACTGGATGATCGAAATTTCCAGCTGCGGTCCCGCGGACCGCATGACCATCCTGAGCCACCTCAACACGATCAAGGGCGAGATCGACGCCGCCGAACTCGCCGCCCTGTTGAAAGCCAGGGGCGTTGCCTGAGCCGCACAGCTCCGGTTCCAGCAGGCTCGGCGCGCGCCCGTTAAGCGGGCGTTTTACCGTTGCGCCCCAGGTCGTCACATCACGCCTTCACACCGGCACGCCCGCGATACACCGCGAGGAAAAAGGTCAGCACTGCTCCCATCGCCACCGACAGCCCGCCCCAAAACAACGGCCAACCGGTGTGCCCGTCCGTCGTGCACGCCGCGAACCACGCGCCCGCGCCGAGATAGCCGACCATGTTGCCCACGCCGCCGTTCATGAGGGACATCAGGGCCTGCCCGCGCGCGCGCCACGCGGGATCGACCCGCTGGTCGAGGTAAATTTGCGCCGTGATCAGCACCAGCGTGAACGACGCGCCGTGTAGCACCACGCCCGTGATCAGGCCCCAGGGCGTCCCGACCGCGCAAAACGCGAACCGTAAAACGCCGATCGCCAGCCCGCTCGCCAGAATCCATTTCAAGCGCCACCGCAGGAGCAGCGTCCCGAGGAGGAGCATGGCCAGCACCTCCGTGATCTGCCCGGCACTCATCCACGCCGACGTATGCACCAGTCCGATTTCGAGCAGATGCGGCGGAGTGTACGGATAAAACGCCGCCACCGGGATCGTGAAGAGCGCGGTCGTCAGAAACACCACGCGATGATCGCGATTCTTCAGCAATTGCAGCGCATCGAGGCCAAAGCGCTGCGCCCAGGTGAGTTCCTCCACCGCCTTGGGCGTTTCGAGCACCGGCAGCCAGAAGGTAAATCCGCTCACCACCAACCACACCGCCGCCCCGCCGTAGCCGGCCAGGGTCGAGCGATCGGCCCCGCACATGCTGACAAACACGCAGCCGCCCATCCAGCCGATCGTCGCCATCGCCCGGATCGGGCCGAACTCCTTCTTCGCGTCCGCCAGCCGCGCAAACACGATGGTCGAGGCGATGCTCCACGTCGGCGACGAACAGAAGGCGTGCAACTGGATCAGCGCGAGGACGACCCACGGCCCCGCTCCGGAGCGGATCGCCGTGCTGGCGGCGGCCATCGCCACCGCGGTCGCAAACGACAGCCAGCGCAGTACTTTCACCGGCGACGCGTGCCGGTCCGCCATCGCCCCGAACAGCAACGGCGAGACAAACGCCGCGACGCCCGAGGCGGCAAACGCATAGGGTCGGATATGCGCCAACCCGTGGGCCTCGAGCACCGAACTGAGCGGCACGAACCACATGCCCAGCGCGGCGCCTTGGAGAAAAAACAGGCCGATGAGCTCGGCATATTCCGCGCGGCGAAGTGTGGTCAGCACGCGCGGAGCACATACGGAGCCGCCACCGATTCAAGCCTCGGACGCGGCTGCCCCCGGCCCGGCTGACGCCCGCACGGCCCCCACTCCGTCCTACGGTGCGCGCGACGATACGTACGCCGCCAGATCGATCATATCGTCCGGCGTGAGATTCACGACGGTCGGTTTCATCAGCACCGCCATCGTCCCGTTCCGCACACCCGACTGCAGGTCGTAGAGCTGGCGCACGAGGTAGCTCGGCGACCGACCGGCGATCGGCGGCGCCACGCCCAGGCCCTTCAACTCCGGCCCGTGACACGTGGCGCACTGCACCGTCCGGCCGCCGCCTCCGGTCGCCGCGAGCGTTTCGCCCCGCTTGATGCTGCCTACCGGCACATGGGCGATAAATCCGGAATGCGGATCCTGCAACTTCGTCCGCTCGGCATCGGCCGGAACTTCGAGAATCCGGCGCCCCAGCGGCTCCCGGCCCTCCGACTCAAAGGCCACATACATCGAGAGCCCGAACACGCGGGCAACGGGAACCGTCTCAGCCTCGACGACTTTGATCCACGCCCGATACGGTATCCGCGCATAATACTCGGCGGCGATTCGCGCCTCTTCGGCGGTGATCTGTCGCGACATCTCCTGCATGTCGGTCGGCGGCTCCATGCGGGGTTCGGCACAGAGCCTCGTGCCCGCCTTGATGTCGGCGATCTGCCGGAGAATGTAGTCGGCCGGCAACCCGGCCACACTCGCGTTGTGGGGAAAACCCTGCCCGCCCGGCATGTGACAGTGCGCGCAGCCGATAAGCTGGGGCTTCCGGCCGAGCGTCACCACCGGGGGTGTCGGGGGATGCTCTTCCGGAAACCAGTCCATGATCGCGAAATTATCGCGGATCTGGGTCAGCGTATATTCCCTGGCACTTCCCGCCACGCGCCGGAGCTTGCCATCGTCGGCCTGCGCCGGCGACCGCACGCGCACCGGATAAGCCCAGCGCAGGGCCGCGGGAATCTCTTTGCCAAGGAGAACGGGCCCGCCGTCTCCACGCGACTCCGCGGCAACGGCGGCATGGCCCATCAACCATCCCCCCGCAACGCACGGCACCAGGAGAAAGCGGCGAAAAAAACGTCTGGAGGAAAGGGTCCGCCTTGGCAGGACGGCGCACCCGGCCTCACGCGCCGGCATAATCGGAGTCGTTCACGTGCTCCTGCCACACCGCGGATCTTCCGGCTTCGTCGGCCCGCTGCACCGCGAGATGGGACATCATGCTGGCCGGTCCCGCGCCATGCCAGTGACGTTCGCCCGGCTCGAACCAAACCACGTCACCCGGCAGCACCTCCACCACTCTTTCCCCGGTTTTCTGTACGCGCCCGACGCCGAACACGATTTGCAGCAGCTGGCCATGGGGATGGGTGTGCCAGGCGGTCCGCGCGCCGGACTCGAACGTGACCGTGACCACGCGCACATCCGAGGCATACGGCGCAGCGGTCACCTCCTCGAGCCAGACGACTCCGGTGAAATAATCCGCCGGCCCACGTTTGGTGGCGGGTGTTTTGGCGCGGGTGATTTTCATGGGGAAATCGCGGGGTCGCTCGACAGAAGGCTCAACGCCGCGGCGCCAGGTGTTGGGCCACCCAGGCCAGCTTCCCGGCCATCTCGGTGACACTCGCCGGCTGCTTCGTCATCACGGGATGCGGCAGGGAGAAGAACGAGCCCTCGCCCTTTAGCGCGCAACCGCCGCCGGTTTCAAGATAGCAAAAGCCCTGGCCGTCGAACGTGGCGGTCGGCACGCGGCGGCTGACCAAATCCGCAATGCGCCGGGCGACGACTTCGCCCTGCGCCTCGGCTATCGTGCCAGCCTTCGGCAGAACCAAACCCACGTCGGGTTTGAAACGGCCCGGAAGCGGCACGGTGGTCACGTCGCCGATGGCGAACACCCGCCCGGCGCCCCCCGCCGCCGTCGCTTCCAGCGTCAGGGGATCGACCGGAATCCAGCCCGACGGTCCCGTCAATTGCGCCGCCCGCACCACCGCGGGAGCCTCGTGCGGCGGCACACACATCAACAGGTCATATGCGACGGAGGTGTCGTCGGCAAATTCGACCCGGCGCGCCCCGGGGTCGACGCGCACCACGGACTTCTGCGGAAAAAACCGGATGCCCTGATTCGAAAGCTGCGCGCGAATGAAGGCCCCCATCTCGGGGCCCGCGGTCGCCATGGGCGCACCCTCGACGGTGTACAAGTTGACCTTTACCGCAGCGCTCTGGCCGCGCCGGGCGAAGAAATTCTGCAACAGCAGGGCCGCCTCGTAGGGGGCCGCGGGGCATTTGTAGGGCGCCTTTGGAATCAACAGCACGATTTCTCCCTGCGTAAACTCCGCCAGCACCGGACGCAGTTTCTCCGCGCCCTCCACGGTGTAGAACGTATGCGCGCCCGCGAGTCCCGGCACGGCCTCCGGCCGCAACGCGGCCCCAAGCGCGATCACAAGAAAATCCCACGGCCGCGGACCGGCGGCCGTCACCACCCGGCGGCCCGCCACATCGAGCTGCAAAATCTCCGACGGCAAAAATTCGACGCCCGGTTCGAGGAGCACGGCGCGCTCCGCCGAGATCTCCGCGCTTGTCCGCTCGCCGAGCATCACCCAGGGCTTGCCGGCGCCGACATGAAAGCGCGGGGCGTGGTCGATCACCGTGATGGCGTGCTGAGCCGGCAGCCGCCGCCGCAGCGCATTCGCCGTGGCGATGCCGCCGAAACCGCCGCCCAAAATCAAAACCTGCACGCGGCCGGAGCCTTCTTCACCGCTGCCCGCGACTCCTGCGGATGGCGTGGGATTTTCGCTCATGCGGAGGGAATTGGGCCGGTTTCGCCGGACGCGTCAATCTTCGCCGCCCACCGCGCGATAACCGCAGCCCGATGACGACCGGGCAAAAAATCCGACCAGCGGCCAGTAGGCCATCACCTCATATGGCGGGGCGCGTTTTCCGACTAGACTTCCTCCACCGATGAATGCCCTTTCCGCGATCGCGCCCCGCCCTCGGGCCGCGTCCAAATTGAAGTTCCTTTCCCTGATGCTGGTGGCCGCGGTGACGTTGGGGCCGGGCGTCTACACATCGGCTGCGACCACGTTCGGTATCACAACAGGGAATCTCACCCTCAACGGAGGCCCCAATGCCGTGTTTATTTTTCAAATGGGGTCCACCCTCGACACGGCCGGCCTCACGCAGGTCCTCCTCACCGGGGGAGCTCAAGCCAGCATGGTCTTTTGGCAGGTCGGCGGTTCGGCCACGCTCGGTATCGATTCCGTGTTCGCAGGACATGTTCTGGCTCTCACCTCGATCACGGTGGGCGCCGGGGCAATATCGATGGCCGGCTGCTGGGGGAAAACGCGCAAGTGACGCTGGGGGGGGGGGAAACAACTTCGTCACCGCTTCCGCGATTCGGGAAACCGCCACCAGCGCCCTCCTCGCCGCCCTTGGGGTGTTTGGGCTGGCGTTCTGGCACCGCCGGCGCGCGGCGGCTTGAACAGCCTCGACCCGCCGGCGGCGACCGTTCGGTCAGGGCTGGGGCACGCGGAATTTTTCTCCGGAGTGGGTCCGCAGACGCGGCTTCCCGTCTTTTGAAGGCCGCCGGTGGTTGATCACAGGGCGTGACGCGTCCGGCCACCCTTGACGGAATCTCAATTCTGGACGGAACTGGCCCGATGCGATGCTCACCTTTCGGTTTGGTGCTCTTCGCGGCTTCCCTCGTTGCCGCTTCCCCAGGTCAAACGAGTCAATCCCCGGGTTCCGTAACCTCCACGGTATCCGTTCCGCCGATTCATTCGATGGAGTCGATCAAGCCGCCGCCGGGTTGGAAGCCCGAGGCCAGCCCCGTGCGGCACATGCCCGCGACCTTGCTGCGGCTGCCACGCACGTCCATCACCCGCGCGCGCTATCCCGCCATCGACTTCCATGTTCACACGCGCCCCCTGAAGACCGCGGCGGCCTACGACAAGGTGATCGCGCTGATGGACGCGATCGGCATGGGCGCGATCGTGAATCTGAACGGTGGCACCGGCGAGGAACTGGACGCCGTGCTGAAAGCCGGCGATCCCTACAAGCATCGCGTGGCGAACTTTGTTACCTTTAGCGCAAAAGGCATCAACGAGCCCGGATGGTCGGAGAAATTTGCTGGGGAAATGGAGCGGGCGTTCAAGGCCGGGGCACTCGGCATGAAGGTCCACAAGACCCTCGGTATCTCGACGAAGAATCCCGATGGCACGTTTATCCTGCCCGACGATCTCCGCCTCGACGCGGTGTGGGCCATGGCAGCAAAATACGACCGGCCGGTCATGATTCATACCGGTGACTCCATCGGCCGCTACTATCCCATCGGCCCGATGAACGAACGCTACGAGGCCGGACTCTGGCACCGGCCCCTCGACACCTCGGGAAACTATTACAACAACGGCTATCCGTCCGTGGAAGCCTACGAACAAGCGCGGGAAAACATGCATCGGAAGCATCCGAAGACGCGGTTCGTCAACGCCCACTTGGCAATGCTCTACTACGATCCCGAGAAGCTCGCCAAGTTTCTCGACACGTTTCCCAATGCGGATGTCGAGATCTCGGCGACGGTACAGGATCTCGGTCGCGCGCCTCGCCTGTGGCGGGAATTCATCATCAAGTATCAGGACCGCGTGCTGATGGGTTCCGACGGCGATCCTGACCGCGGCATCGACGACTTCTGGACCCCGCACTGGCGGTGCTTGGAAACCTACGACGAGCACTTCGAACATCCCGCGCAAATCCGGACCGAGGGCGGTTCGCCAGGCCATGGCCGCTGGAACATCTCGGGGCTCGGCCTGCCCGACGCCGTGCTGCGGAAAGTCTATTACCAAAACGCGCTCCGCCATCTGCCGTCGTTGCGCGCCTCGATCGAGAAACAGCTCGCCGGCCACTGAAATCCCGCCGGCGAACCTAGATCCGGCGGTCATCCAGAAGTGAGCCAGCCCGACGGGCCAGCTCGCAGCCCGGCGTAAACGCGGCGGCGAGAACGAGGCCCGGCCAAACTTTGGCTCCAGGCCGATTGCGGCCGGTTACGCCCGATCGCCGCGCAAGACGTGCAGGAGCACCCGTTGCAGGAGCGATTCATCTCCCCGGCGCCGACTCGATCGGGGTGTTCCCGGCGATTCGTCGCAGTCGCGTCGGGCTTTCCGATCGGGAAGATAGCGGGCGGCCAGGCGGCGCAGCCGGCGGGTGGAAACCCGCAACTTCACCTGCCGCCGCAGCCATCCGTCATTGTATTTATTTCCGGAATAATCGGCGATCGCCTCAAAAACCTGCCGCATGCGGCTGGCCCGTCCACAAACCGCGATCAACGCCCGGTCGGACTCAAAATGGCGGCCGATCATGAGCAAGGGTGCCAGCGGCACCGCATACCAGTGTAACGTCCGCCAGAAAACTTTTCCCCGGAATTCAAGGACGGCGCAACCCTGCCGCTCGCAGTATAATTTGCTGAAGGTGGACACGACGGACCGCACTTGAATTTCGGCCATGGTGCGGGTGTGGCTAGAGACCGGCGGCCGGTCGACCGACCCGAATCTGACTGTCGACGAGTTCCAAACGCGAGGCGGCAACGGCGATTTCGTCGATGCGACGTTTATCCTGCTCGATATGCACCCAGCCGCGCAAGGTGACACGCCCGTTGATGGTGCCGAACCGCACGGCTCGACGCGGCGCAAGCGGGCGCTTGAATCAGTAACGCATCCCGCGGAGATTTCCTCCCCCACCCCGCTCCGCATGCCACCCGCCCAACTTCTCCCTCCCCTCGCCTTTCTCACGCTCGCACTGGCCGCCGGTGGCGCCCCCACGTTCCCGGGCGTCGGTCGGGCGATGCAGGAGATGATTGCGAAAAGCGAAATAGCGGGCGCCGTTACCGTCGTCGCCACCCGCGACAAGATCCTGCACCTCGAAGCCAGCGGGTTCGCCGACATCGCCGCGCAACGGCCGATGACGACCGACACGGTGTTCTGGATCGCCTCAATGACGAAACCGGTCACCGGCGCCGCGATTCTGATGCTGCAGGACGAAGGCAAACTCAGCATCGCCGATCCCGTGGCGAAGTTCCTGCCCGAATTCGCCGGCCTGAAGACGCCCTCCGGCCAGCCGGCCAACCTCACGCTCGCGCAACTTCTCACCCACACGTCGGGCCTCGGCGAGGCGACCGGTCCGGCGGCGGAACGGGCGCGTACTCTCGCCGATCTGGTCCCGCTCTGGCTCGCCGCCCCGATGCAATACGAGCCCGGGGAAAAATGGAAATACACGCAGTCCGGCATCAACGCCGCCGCCCGCATCATCGAAGTCGCCAGCAGGATGACCTTCGACACCTTTCTTCAAAAACGCCTCTTCGACCCTCTCGGCATGAAAGCCACCACCTTTTATCCGACTGCGGCGAATCTGGTCACCGCCTACGCCCGGGCCAAGGAGACCGGCGTGCTGACTCCGATCCCACCGCGCGCCGATTACGGTCCGCGCAGCCGGCCGCCGCAGGGTAACGGCGGCCTCTACTCGACCGCCCGCGACTACACGCGCTTTTGCCAGATGCTGCTCAACGGTGGGAGCCTCGACGGCCGCCGCTACCTCAGCGCGGCCGCCCTAAAGTTTCTCACCACCGTGCAAACCGGCGACCTGCCCACGGGGTTTTTCCAAACGGCGGCAGGCGGCAATCGCGGCGCGAATTACGGCTGGGGCATCGGCACCTGCGTGCTGCGCACCCCGCACGACGGCGTGGCCGCGATGCTCTCACCCGGCACCTTCGGTCACGGCGGCGCCTGGGGCACGCAGGCGTGGATCGATCCGGTGAAGGGCGTTGCTTACGTACTGATGGTTCAGCGCTCGAATTTCCCCAACAGCGACGGCAGCGACATCCGCCGCGCATTTCAACAGGCCGCGGTCGAAGCACACCCGCGTTGACCGCGTCCCAGGCTACAAAAAGCCGCGCCAACGCCGGCACCCGGCCGGATCGTCTAGCCCGCGGCCGGTTGCTGCTGCGAGATGCAGTGCAGCGTCCCCAGGCCCCAGATCAAGTGATAGCAATCGATCGGGATCACTTCACGGCCGGGAAAGCAGCCGCCGATGATTCCACACGCCTCGGCATCGCGCTTTTTCTGCCGGAATGTCGGCACGAGCACGGCGCCGTTGATGATGATAAAATTCGCATAGCTCGCCGGCACCCGCTGCCCCTGAAACGCGAACGGCCTCGGCATCGGCAGCGTGACGAGGTCAAACTTCTTTCCCACCGGCGTCCGGAAGCTGCGCAGCCGCTCGAGATTTTCCGCGAGAATCTTGTGATTCGGATCGCGCCGGTTCGGCTCGACGGCCGTGATGAAACCGTCGGGCTTGTAGAAGCGCGTGATGTCGTCGATGTGCCCGTCGGTATCGTCACCCAGGATGCCGTCGCCGACCCACAGGATCTGCTTCACGCCGAGATAGGCGCGCAGGTTCTGCTCGATCTGTTCGCGCGTGAGGTGCGGATTACGGTTTTTGTTCAGCAGGCACTGCTCGCTGGTGAGCAAGAGGCCGCGACCGTTGACATCGACGGAACCACCCTCGAGCACCATGTCGTGCTCGAAGCGCCGCAACTGCAGCTTCCGGCCAATGCTGGGGGGAATTTCGTTGTCGAGGTCGTACGGCGGATACTTGTCACCCCAGGCATTGTAGCGCCAGTCGGTGAGCGCGACTTCGCCGGTGTCGTCGTGCTTCAAGAAAATTGGCCCGTGATCGCGGCACCACGCATCGTTGGTCGGGTGATTGTAGAACGTCACCCGGGCCATGTCCGCGCCGGCCGCGGTGCAAAGGCGTTTCGCCCGCGCGTGCAGCTTCGCCGCCGCATTGATGCGCACCGCCTCGAACCGGCTGATCTGCGCCACGATCCGGGCGAACGTGTACGGCACCTGCCGGAACTGTCCGGGCCACGACGCGTACTTGTGCGGCCACGAGAGCCAGACGGCCGCCTGCGGCTCCCACTCGGCCGGCATGCGGAATCCGAGGGCCGCCGGCGTCTTCGTTTGCGAGGCGGCCATGCTCAGTCGATGAACCGCTTCGTCAGGTCGCCATAGGCGTCGATCCGACGATCGCGCAGGAACGGCCAGTGCGTGCGGGTCACGTCGACTTTATCGAGTTCGATCGGCACCAGCATCACTTCCTCCCGGTTCGCGCTCGCCTTCGCCAGAATCTGCCCGCTCGTGCCCGCGACAAAACTCTGGCCCCAAAACTCGATGCCGTCGCCACCTTCGGGTTGCTCGACGCCGATCCGGTTGACTGCGGCAACGTAACACCCGTTCGCCACCGCGTGGCTGCGCTGGATGGTCTCCCACGCCCCGTGCTGGTTCACCCCGTATTCCGCCTTCTCGCCCGGATGCCAGCCGATCGCCGTGGGATAGAATAAAATCTCCGCGCCCTGCATCGCCGTCAGCCGCGCTCCCTCCGGATACCACTGGTCCCAGCAGATCAGAACGCCGACCTTGCCGAATTTGGTGTCCCACGCCTTGAACCCCGTGTCGCCCGGGGTGAAATAAAATTTCTCGTAGTAGAGCGGATCGTCCGGAATGTGCATCTTCCGGTAGACGCCCAGCATCCGGCCATCGGCGTCGATGATCACCGCCGTGTTGTGGTAGAGGCCGGAGGCACGCTTTTCGAAGAGCGACGCGATGATCACGACCCCGTGCCGCTTCGCCAGTTTCTGAAACGCCCGGCTGCTCGGCCCCGGAATCGGCTCGGCGAGTTTAAAATAATCGTGCTTCTCCGCCTGGCAGAAATACTGCGAGCGGAAGAGCTCCTGCGTGCAGATGATGTTGGCGCCTTTTTTCGCAGCACGCTCCGCCAGCTCAAGGGTCTTCTTGAGATTCGCGGCGGGATCCGTGCCACAGGCGTGTTGGAGCAGACCGAGGGTTACCTTCGACATGATGAAATTTCTGACGGTGCCGCCGCGCTTACGCCTGCGCTTAGTAAACCACTTTGTTCAGCGGATATTCGACGATCCCCTCGGCGCCGAGGGCCTTAAGCTGCGGAATGATTTCCCGGACGACACTTTCGTCGATGATCGTTTCGAGCGCGATCCAGTCGGACGAACTCAATTGCGAGATCGTGGGATTCCGCAGCGCGGGGAGCGATTGCACGACCGATTCGAGCGCACTTTTCGGCAGGTTCATTTTCAAACCCACCTTGGACCCGGCTTCGAGTGCCCCCCGCAGGAGCAGCGCGATCGTTTCGATCTTCTTGCGCTTCGCCGGATTCGCCCAGCTCTGGCGGTTCGCGATGAGCTTCGTGTTCGTCTCGAGCAGCGTGTCGACGATCCGTAGGTTGTTGGCGCGCAGCGAGCTGCCTGTCTCGGTGATGTCCACGATAGCGTCGACCAGATCGGGCACCTTCACCTCGGTCGCGCCCCACGAGAATTCTACCTCCACCTTCACCCCCTTTTGCTCGAAAAACTTCTTCGTCGTGTTGACCAACTCGGTCGCCACGCGTTTGCCCTCAAGGTCGGCGGCGCTCCGGACACTGGAGGATTCGGGCACGCACAGCACCCAGCGCGATTTCAGGGTCGAGGCGCGGCTGTAGATCAGGTCGCACACTTCGACGACGTCGGAACCGTTTTCCTGCACCCAGTCGTAGCCGGTCAGTCCACAGTCGAAGAAGCCATGCTCCACGTAGCGGCTCACCTCCTGCGCGCGCACGAAGCGTCCATCGAGCTCGGGGTCGTCGATCGACGGCCGGTAGCTGCGCGAACTCGTGGTAATTTTCCAACCTGCTTTCGCAAACAGGTTTTTCGTGGATTCCTCTAGGCTGCCTTTCGGCAGTCCGAGCATCAGCAAGGGTGCATGGTCAGACACGCGGCCAAAGGACACTCCGCAGCGACCGCCTTCAAGCAATTTCCGGAGGCCCGGGCCCGGGGCCGAGCGGCCCGCCAGCCCGGACGGCGCCGGGCGCGGTAGTTGACATCGCTCCGTCAAATGCAAAAAACTCCGCTCCAGCCCGGAATTGCCCAAACCTTTCTTCCCATCCCGAGGCCAAGCCGCTCATCGTCATCGTCGAGGATGAAGTGAAACTCGCCGCGCTGATTACGAGTCATCTCGAGCGCGACGGCATGCGCGCCCAAGTCTGCAGGCGCGTCGCCCACGCCCTGAAATTTATCAAGAAAAACTACGCCAATCTGGTGTTATTCGACATTAATCTTCCGGACCAGCCCGGGTTCGCGCTGGTCGAGGAGCTGAAGGTAGCCGACATTTCCGTCCCGGTGATTTTCATGACCGGTAACGTCGAGGAAACCACGAAGGTCAAGGGACTGGAGATGGGGGGCGACGATTACGTGACGAAGCCTTTCAGCTATGCGGAACTCGTCGCCCGAATCCGGGCGGTGCTGCGGCGCACGGAAGCGAAGGCGGATTTGAACGTGACGAAAAACGTGAAAGTCAGTGACGAGCCCTTCGATTTCTGCGGCGCGCGGATCACGCCGGAACGGCTGGAAATTTCCTTTGGCAGTGGCGCGGTGGAAAAAATCGGGCGGAAAGAGCTCGGTATCCTCGCCTAGCTCAACGCCCATCCCGCCTAGGTGATCACCCGCAAGGCCCTCATTCACTCGGTCTGGTGTGTCCATGCCGACGTGAAGAGCCGCTCGCTCGACCAATACATCGTGAAAGTGCGCGACCTATTCAGCGCCCACGGGCTCGACCTGACCGCGTTCCGCACCGTCCACGGCATCGGGAACATTTTTGACTCCCGCGGCGTTTCGCACGAGGGCCCGGCGTAGATTCCCGACCCGGCGCCACTGCGCCCGTCACGGTGGGTCCGGCGGATCGACCACGATGCCCTGCTCCCGTAGGCGCAGGAGCTTGTAGATCAGCGCGCGGCGGCTGATCGCCAGTTCCTTCGCGGTTTCGGTGCGGTTGAAATTATTTTTTCGCAACGCCTTCAAAATCGCCTCGCGCGCAATCTCCTCCAATCGCGGACTGCCGGGCGCATCGCCCCGCGGCGGTTCCGCGCCCACCGCCAGAACGCGGGCCGGCAGGTGCTCCGGCAAAACGATTTCCCCGCGCGACAACAAGGCCGCCCGCTCCATCGCGTTGCGCAACTCGCGTACATTGCCGGGCCAACGGTAGCGGGTCAGGCTCGCGGTGACCGTCGCGGAGAACCGCGGCTTCTGGCGCGAGAACAACTCGATGAAATAGGTCGCGAGCGGCAAAACGTCCTCCGGTCGCTCCCGCAGCGGCGGGATGTGAATCTCCATCACGTTGAGCCGGTAGAAGAGATCCTCGCGAAACTGGCCGGCGGCGATCTGCGCCTCGAGGTCGCGATTGGTCGCCGCCAGCACCCGGGCATCGGTGTGGGTGTCGCGGGTCGAGCCGATCCGCCGGAAGGTTCCGTCGTGGATCACGCGCAGGAGTTTCGCCTGCAGGGCCGGCGGCAGTTCGCCGATCTCATCCAGAAAAATCGTACCGCCGTTCGCCTCCTCAAAGCGCCCGATCCGCTGCTGGTGCGCCCCGGTGAAGGAGCCCTTCTCGTAGCCGAAGAGCTCGCTTTCGAGCAGGTTCTCGGGAATCGCCGCGCAATTTACCTTCACCATCGGCCCATGGGCCCGCCGGCTCCACGCATGGATGAGATCGGCGACGACTTCCTTGCCGACGCCGCTTTCGCCGGTGAGTAGCACGCGGCTTTCCGACGGCGCGATCACCGCCGCGTCGCGGAGCACGGCGGCCATGAGTGGGCTGTTCGTGATCACTCCCGCCGGAAGGGGCGACTCCACCGCGGCGGGAGCCACGGGTTTGAACGCATGGTGGGTCGCCTTGCGGACGGAAAGGATCAATTCGTCGAGATCGATCGGTTTCGCGAGGTAGTTGACCGCGCCGTCGCGCATCGCGGTGACGGCGCTGCGAATGTCGGCGAAGGCGGTGACAAGCAGCACCGGCAGATCGGGATGCTTCTGGCGGACGCGCCGCAGCGTCTCGAGGCCCGACATGCCCGGCATGCGGATATCCGAAATCATCATCGAGAACTTTTCCTCCAGCAGCAGTTGCACCGCCGCCTCACCCGACGCGGCCGAATGGGTGAGGCAGCCCTGCGATTGAAGAAAGGTCTCCAGCAGGCTGCGCTGGGCACGGTCGTCATCGACAATGAGAATGCGCACCGGTGGCGCGGCGGACGGACTCATGGCGATGGCGGAGCGAGCCTGAGGCCGGTGAAGCGAAAGCACGCGCCGCGTGGCTCGTTGGCCGCGCAACCGACCTCCCAATGATGCACCGCGGCGATTTGGGCGACGATCGCGAGCCCCAATCCCACGCCTTTCGGCCGCATCGTGACGTAGGGTTTGAAGATCGCGGCCCGGTCGGCGGCGGGCACCCCCGGACCATCGTCGTTGATTTCCAGCCCGGCGGCGCGCGACCCGTCCGGCGCGAGCCGCACCTCGATCCGCCCGCCGGGCGAAACCGCCTGCACCGCGTTCAACAACACGTTGAACAGCGCCTGCCGCAGGAGCTGTTCATCCGCCTCGACGACGACCGACCACTCCGGTTGCTTCAGTTGAATTTGTTTTTCCTCGATGTCCGGCAGCAGGGTGCGCGCTACGTCCGCCACGAGCCGCCGCACGTCCACCGGCCCCAACTGTGCATCGCGCGGTTTCGAGTAGTTGATGAACTCATTCAACTGCACCGTCACCCGGTCGGCCTCCTCGACGATGGTCGAGGCGTGCTCCTTCAGCCGGGGCGATTCCTTCGCCTCCATCGCGACCAGCTGCGCGAGACCGCGGATCAGGTTGAGCGGATTGCGCGTCTCGTGGGCGAGGCCGGCGGCGGCGAGATTCATCTCCTTGAGATGCGTGTTCATCTCGCCCGCCTTCACGAGCCGGATTTGCAATTCGGAATTTTTGCCGACGTTGCGCCAGGCCAGCGCCGAGACGATCGCACCGCCCATGGCCAGCAAGCTGACCAGCGAACGGAGTAAAAGGTCCGCGTTGACGGCGCGGTGCATGTCGACGGTTGAGATCGAAATCACGAGACTGTGCACTCCCTGCTTCTGGATGACGGTATCGAACTCCTCTTTCGACATCCAAGCCGGCCGGCCGAAGGGCGCCCGCGCCGGGGCGGCGCCCGCGCTCGCGCCGGCCGCTGGTTCCGGGCCGGGGCGCGCGTCGGCGCTCCGGCGATTGGGCGCCGCACGAAAGGCCCGGGCGGTGCGATCGTCGGCCACCACGATCGGCGGGCGCGAGCGGGCACCATCGTCGCCGGGGACGGCGCCGAGATCCATCACGTTCATGATCGTGAGCGAACGCTCGCGCCAATAGGCTCCTTTCGCGTGCGACATCTCCGGGGTCAGATCCACCGGATCGCCCGCACTGGCGATCGTTTCACCCGTGGCGGCGAGAATTGCGATCGACTCGAGCTCCTCCGGCCGCATGAGGTCCTGTAGGGCGGATTGCAACCGCTCCTTGGAAACCAGACCGAAGCGGCGCTGCGAACGCACCAGCACCCCGAGGGTGGACGTGATGTCGCGCCCGCGGTTGACGAGCGCGTCGGCCGCGGTGCGCTTGAAGCGCAGATGCTCCTGCGCCTGCCACCCGCACACCGCTAAGCCGCACCCGATCAGGGTGACGTATACGATCAGCCGGCGTTTTGCGTGCGGAGAGCCCATGAGTGCGCCACCACGAATTCGCCTGAACGGCCGGCCGTTCCAAGCTTCAATTCTCAGGGTTTGCGGCCGGGCAGGAATTTGCCGGCGTCAGTTTTGTCGAACGCCTGCGGCGCCAGATCGAGCTTGGTGCGTTCGTTTTCCGAAAGACTGGCGAGATCCTCGGGCGTTTTCACCACGTGCGGCGTCAGAAAGATGAGGAGTTCTGTCTTAACGTTGCTCTTGATCGTCCGCCGGAAGGCCGCGCCCAGCACGGGAATGTCCCCTAGGAACGGCACCTTGTTCACGGTGTCGTTCTTCTGATTCGAAATGAGCCCGCCGATCACGATCGTGCGATCGCTCGGGGTTACGACCACGGTATCGGCCGAACGCCGGTCGATGACCGTCGTGTTCCCGGCCCCCGGGATGGGCACCGTCGTGGGGCTGATGGAGGAAATTTCGGGCGAGACGATCATTTCGACCAGGCCCTCGTTGGTAATGAACGGCGTGACGCGCAGAATGATGCCGACGTCCTGATACGACACGGTGCTGGTGATGGAGTTCGAATTAGTGTTTTGCGTCGTGGTGGTGAGGAGTGGCACGTTCTGGCCGACCAAAATCGTGGCCTGCTGGTTACTCCGCGTGAGGATCGAGGGCCGGGAAAGAATCTCGGTCTTGGTGACGCCGGACAGCGCATGGATGGTGGCATTCACGTCCCGCCCGACCAGTTGGTAAAACGCCCCGTAGAACGAGGGATTGGTGAGCTCCGCGGCGACGCCGAACTTTGTCGTCGCGGTGCCCTCGGGGTTGGTCTTGATCGAGATCGGCCCCTTGTAGACCGCTTCGGCTCCGAGGTCGAAAGTGTTGTCGTGCGTAACCTGCAGGAAGACGACGTTGATCAATACCTGCGGCTTCGGTTTATCGAGACTGGCGACGATGGCCTTGATATTCTCGTTCGTCATTTCATCCGTCACGACAATCAGCCGGCGGGTATCGATGTCGCTGGTGATCATCGCGTCGCCGACCATCGTGGTGTTTTGGTAGGCGCGGTTACCGCTGTTGGCCCCGCCCGCCGCCCCGCCCGCCCCGGCGCCGGTAAATCCGCCGCCCCCCGCACCCTGGCCCCCGCGGCCCCCTTGAACCTGGGCCGACACCGAGGCGGCGCCGAACAAAACCAACGCCGCCGTCAACCGGCGCCTGGGCAATCGAAAATTTCCAAAATTCATGGTGAGTTTCTCTAGATTCTAGGTTGTGGCGCCGGCCCCGTCAGTTGCGGGCACCGGTAGCAGCCTGGGTGCCGAGTTGAAGATTTTGCGTCGTATTTTGCTGCGCGTTGGTGGTGGCCCGCGAGGTCAGCGCATCGGGCTGATTGTTGGTCGTCGTGCGACCCGTGCTGCTCTGGAAAAGATTCTTCAGGACCGTCTCCACCTGCTTCACGTTCGCGTTCTCCATCGTGTAGACGAAGACCTTCTGCTTGCGCGCCGAGCTGGAATCCAGCTGCGCGATCATTTCCGCGATGTCGGGCATCGCCTCCTTCGAGGCCGTCACGACGACCGAGAAGGTCCGCGGGTCGGCAATGGCGATCACCGGCACCGAGCGAGCCGTCGCTCCCGCGCCCCCGCGGCCACCCCGGCCACCCGCGTTGCCGCCGCCCGCACCGCCCCCACCCCCGCCTACGCGTCCGCCAAAATTTACTCCGGCGTTTCCGCCAAAGCCGCCGAACCCCGCCTGGGCACCCCGCCCGTTGAGCCCCTGGGCCGGAGTGGTGTAGAGGTTCGTCAAAAGTTGCGCCATTTCGTAGGGATCGGCGTTCTTCAGCTTGAAGACCTTCATCGTCGAAACCGTGTCAATCGACGTATCGAGCGCGCTGACCAGCGCGACAATGTGCTTAAGATTGATATTCGTATCGGTCACCACGAGGGAATTGCTGTCCTGGTTCGCGGTCAGCGTCGCGGTGCCGGGGAGCATGCTCGCAAGGTCACGCGAGGCCTGCGTCGCATCGATCCGCCGCAGCGGGATGATCTGCATGACCATCTCGGCATTCGCCGGGATCTCCTCGGGATCGTTGCCCGTCCGAATCGGGAGGTTCTTCTTCTTCGCATCGTCTTTCGACGAGATGACGATCGTGCGCCCTTGTACGAGGGCCGAGTAGCCGCTCTTGTTGAGCGCGACGTTGAGCAACTGCACCGCCTCGTCCTTGGTCACGGGCTGCGAGCTCCACATGTCCACGGTGCCGCGCACCGGTGTCTCCAGCACGATGACGAAACCCGCGGCTTCACTCATGTAGTTGAGTACCGTTTCGAGCGGCGCCCCGCGGAAATTGAAACGCAGGCTGCCGGCCGGAGTGCGTGCCGCAGCGTCGGTGGCCGGTGCGTTCAGGGCCGCCGGAGCGGCGTCCTGGGCCCGGGCGCCCATGGCGAGCACGGCGATTCCGAGCCACACGGTCGGGGTGAAGTACGTGGTTTTCATTGTTTCAATTCTTTTTGGCGTCGCTCCATCAATTTTCGGGTAACCGCGTCGACGTTCGCCGGGATCACCGGGGGCGCCGAGGGATCGATTCGCGCGGCCTTGGCCGCCTGGGCCTCGGCTTCGAGCCGGGCGACGTCTTCGCCCACCAGGGTCCAGTCCGCGCCGGGGGAACGGCGAAGCTGCTGCCCCACGCGCATCGAAAGGGCTTCCCCCTCGCGCTCGAGCTCCACGGTAGTCGGAACGATCCGCGTGACCGTGTATTTATCGACGGACTCGCCGACGCGCAATGCCTTGCGAAAGGCAGCGTCGGAGCCGTCAAAAAAAGCCCGCAAACCCTTCTCATAGTCCATCGTCCCCACCAGCGAAATGGTATCGACGCGCGCGGGCGTTTCGTCCGCACCCTCGCGCCGGCCCGCACGGTTCGGGTTGAAAATGTTGCGGTCGGCCACGATTCGAAACGCATCGAAACGGGCCGAGGGCGCGACGGCCGAGGCGGTCCGCCCCGCGGCAGCCGGCGGTATCGCCTTGGCCGAGACCGCAACGGGCGGAGCGATCTTGGGGTCTGCGGCCAACGCCAGGCCGGCGCCAACCGCCAACGCCAGAAGGATCGGGAAACGCGGATTCATGGTTGTTTGCGCTCCAAGGGTGTCAGGCGAAGACCGCTGACGATCAAGCCGAGGGTGAGTTTCTGCCCGCCCTGATCGCGCGCGGTCATCTCGATCGAGTCGACGCGCAGGGCCAGCGGCGAACGCTCCAGTTCATAGATAAAATGGCTGAGCATGGGCAAAGAACCCGTGGCATCGACGCGGCATTCAAGGAGCGAATAGCGATTGGTGCTGCCCCGTTTCCACTGCGGCCGGATCGAGCCGAGTTCGATATTGTTCGCGCGGCCCCACTGGTCGAACGCCGCAATCACATCCTGCTCAGCCTGCGCCGGATCCCTCGCCAGAGCGTTCGCCTGCATTTCCGTCCACGTGCGTTCCAGCTGCGCGCCACGGACCAGCAGATTGCGGCCGTCGCCGACGGACTTCCCCAATTTGAGGATCTCGGCGGAATGGTCCTGCCATCGCTTCGCGAGCGGCGTGAAGAGGATGCTATCGAGGATCAATAGCGCCACCATGGTGCCGGCGCCGATTATGAGCCAGCGCTGTCGTTCGGGAAGATTGAGTTTCATGTGCCGGGCGTCGCCGTCCAACGGAAGGTCAGGGTGAATTGCATCGGGGTCTTGCCGCGAATCTGCTCGATCTTGAGGCCCTGGACTTCCTTGGCCTTGCGCAGCAGGTCCTGCACGCGCAACAAAGAGGCATTGTCGCGGGCCGTCCCGCTGATGTTGACAACGCCATTGCCGCGCACCTCGAAACTCTTGGCCGTGACGCTCCCGTTGTCGGGGAAGCATTCGGTGACCCGCTTCAGGACACTGAGGCTGCGGAACGAGGTGTCATACCAGGGTCGAAATTCACGGATGCGCGCCTGCACCGCCTCGAGCGCCGTCACCTGCGCCTGCATCCCGCTCCATTCCGAGCGCAGCGACCAGCATCGGAATTCCTGCCAGCCAAAGACCAGGGCCGCCAGCGCCGCCAAACCGGCCAGCGCAAAACCCGTGGTGGCGAGCCGCTTTGAATTGTAACGCGCCACGAGCAGCGCCCACCGGCCCGGATGCGGCGGCAGGAATTCGAGCTCCGGCGCGCTGCCCTGCAGCCAGCCCGCGGCCAGCGTCTCCGCCATCTCGGCCGCGAGATTTTTCTCCGGCAGGTCGCCGCGGCTGACGGTCAAACCCGTGGACCTCGCCCAGTCGCCGAGGCTTTCGGTGAGCTGCCGCACCATCGTGGTCTCGCCCGTCAGGAACAATTCCCGCACCTCGGCACGAAGGTCGGCCGGCACCTGCTCGAAAGTAATGCGCAGTTCGCGGGCGATCGCGGCGCCATTGACCAGCTTCTCGCCCGCCTCGGATTCGATGCCCGCCTCGCAGGTACGGAACGCCGCGATGCCACCCCCCGCCGCCGCCAGCAGCGTCACGACGGCGGGTTCGACGGCCACCAGAACGCGGCCCACGCCGGCCGGCGCCTGCGCCTGCGGCAGGACCGCGAGACCGACCGCATAGCTCACCGGTTTCAAACCCGCGGCCCGCAATACCGCACTGAGTTGGTCGATCTGCTCATTTCGTGCCGCGAGCTGGGTCACATACTTCGCCCCGGCGGCGGAGCGCTGAAACGACCGCGCGATCTGCAACCGGCCTGGATCAACCGGAAACCCCTTTTCCGCCTCGATCTGGAGGAAACTCGCCGTGTCCTCCGCCGATAGCTCCGGCACGTTCGTGTGCTGACTCATCAACCAGCGCGGCGGGAGCCCCACCACGCAATGCCGTTCGCGAATACCCGCCGCCTCCAGGTGATTCCTGATCTCGCGCCCGATGAGTTCGGGCTCCGGATGCAGGAGATCGAGGGTCAGGGCGGCGCTGGCCGCCTTTACCACTTCGATCCGGCCCTTGCTGTGCGTGACATGAAACGCGCGCAACTGGCCGTCGGTCAGGGTCAGCCCGAGGACGGACTGCAGGCGTTTCTTGGTTCTCAATTTCATGCTCATGTATCCTTCGTGTTCGAGAGAGCCCGTCGCACCGTCGACCCCAGGGCCCAGCCGAACGGGGTGAGATCCTGCCGAAAGACGATACGGGGCGTGCCGCTGCTCAAATCGAAAACCACCTTCTCGCGGCAATAACCGCGGCCGTTGTTACCGACCGCCGCGATGTCGACGGAAAATTGGTAGGACTGGTCGGTGATGTAGCGGCCCGCCTGCCGGATACTGGCCGGGGACAGAACCTGGGGCAGCCACGCGAACGACGTCAGGGCTTCGGGATGAGCCGAACGGTAGGCGACCAGCGTGGCGGCGTTGTCGGAGCCGATGCCCGGGATGCAGGCGAGCACCGCCGCGCCGGCGGTATTCACGTTGACGAGTCCCGTAGCGATCCCGCTGGTCGCCGTCGTCGCGGTCAGCTCGGTGTGCACCAGCGCAAATTCATCGGCGGTCATTTGCGCCGTCACCATGAAGTCGGCGACGCTCGCGAATGCGGCCTGATTTTGAATCGGATTCTGGTTAAGGGGCACGCGGCCCATGATCTGTGTCACGCGCTGTGCCGTGATGCCCCGCTGGGTGAGGCGCGTCTGCAGTTGCTGCCGCGTCTGCGCCGTGTTGAGCGCCGTGACATTGATGCGCCGGGAGCCGGCCGCAGAGGTCGCCGGTTCGCTGCTATAAACGGTGACGTGTTCGAGAAGGCCGGCGAGGAGCCGGCCGTTCTGGTCGTCGCGGGGTGCGGAGATTTCACCGTCGTCCTCGTTGAGCTCGAGCGCGCCGTTGCGGTTGATGTCTTCCCCGAGGATCACGTCGAGCATCGCGCCATTGATGAGGCGCAGTTCGTCGACCGTTTCATAGCTTGCGCCTTTGTTGTGCCGCGGGGGCGTGAGTTGCGAGTAATAGCTATCGGCGACGGCCGCATTCTGGCTCGTGGCGCTGCGCCACGCCACGATCGCATCGGCGAATTCAGGCGTCAGACTGGGCAGCGGCAGCGCCTGGAGGATCGTGGAAGTAACGGTGTTGAGATTCAGCTTCGATGCCTCGTCGACCAGGGCAAAGTAAGGTTGGTTGAGCTCCCGTTGCGGCAGCTCATCGCAGTTGCGGCCGATGAACCAGAATCTCGCGCCCTCGCCCACCGCCACCGCCTCGGACCGGTAGTCCTCCATGTCCGGCACCACCCCGCCCACCGCATACTTGGCGAGCACATAGGCGGCGTAACGCGTGCCGCCTGCGATCGCCTGGCGGGCCGAAGCCTCGGCGACGCGATTCTCGGCCGCGCGCAGCTCGGCGCTCATCGAATTCGCAAAATAGAGCGCAAGCGCGACCAGCCCAAGGCAGGTCCACATGACAATAATCAACACCGAGCCTCGCGACGAAGGCCGGCCGCCACCCCGCTCGAACGCGCCGCGCGTTCGGCGTGCGACGGAGAAACCGGAGGCAACGGGAAGGGGCTTCCTCATTGGGCTGCGACGGCAGTCGTCGTCTGCTGCGCCGTGGCGACGGTCTTGACCATCACCGGCACGATTAGCTCGATCGGAGCCGGATCGGAGCGAGTCATGGCCGGCTGGCGCGGCGCCAGCGCCAAGCTGAATTTGATCGCGGCCGGGAGGCTGCTCGAGGTTGTCGTGTCCCAGGTGTCGACCCAGTTCTGGCCATCGAAGTAGGAAATCGCGGCGGCGGTGACTCCCGTCAGTAACGTCTGATCCTCGGTCGTTCCTTCGGTCACGGGGAGCAGGTTGCGCGTGAGCACCCGCACAAGATTTTTCGTCGGCGCGCCGTCCACCGCCGGCGACAAATAATAGGAGACCATCTGCACCTCGCCATAGGAAGTCCAACCGTCGATCCGGCCGGAACTGGTGTAGAGGTCGGGCGTGATCCGTTCGCTGGTTCCGTCCAGATCGTTGGTCGTGAGGCTGTCGCTCACGAGCTGGCCGGCAAACGTGTTGGTCGTCGCCTGCGGATTGGCCGGGATCATGATCCCGGCCAGGTCCCGGCGCACAATGCCGAGGGTCCGTTGCACAACGAGGTCGTCGTCGATCTTTTCGTGGGTGGCGTTGTGCAGGCGCAGCGCTCCAAAAAAAGTTGCGTTGATCACGAGTAGTACGATCGCGCCGATCGCGGTCGCGAGGAGTAGTTCAAGCAGCGTAAAGCCGGCCCGGGGCCCGCGGGCACGTCCGGGGAAACCAGCCCGGCGAGGATGGAGAGCGCAGGGTTTCACGGTGTCGTGCCGGTCGTTGCGGACGGCGGCGTGGCTGCCGCGGGATCGTACAATGTGCTGGCGGCCACATCGAAGGTGCGGCCCTGCACGTCGAACTCCACCCGCACCGTCACGACATTCATACCGGTTGCGGGATCATCCGTCCACGGATCCAACTTGATGGTCCAGGGATAGGCGTTGTCGCCCTCGACAATGGTGCCGTAGGGCGTGGCGGTGGTGCCCAGCAAGCCGCTCACGATTTGTTCATCGAGTACACGTTCGGCGATGCGCATGGCCGCAGCCTTGCGCTGCCCCAGCGAGCCTGCCCGGCTGGCCACGCTCACGGCCTCCATCGTGACCGGAATCAGGACGGCCAGCAACAGCAACGCCGCCAGCACTTCGGCCAGAGTGAAACCGCGGGTGCGCGTGGGGCACCGGAGGTCAGTCGACATGGGAGGCGGGGCGAATCTCGTAGGCTAGGCGGTTCGCGTTCGGGACCAGTTCCAGGCCCGCTTCCGTGCCCTGGTGAATGATGATCTTCCTGACGCTCGAATCGTCGAAGAAGCCGTCCGGGGTAAAGCGGATGAACGCCAGCCCTTCGCTGGCCAGTCCGAGCTTCTCGTCATCCTGCTCGGAAACGGTTGCGACCGCACCCTGCGGAACTTCCAACGCGAGGCCGGACTCGGTCGTGTATCGCACGGCTCGGGTATCGCCGTCGAGGCCGTCAACGGTGAATTGCGCCGTGAGCCCGTAAGTCGAATCCGACGGATTGACCCAAAGAAGGACGGGGACGCCCTCGGAAACCGCGCGGGTTTGCGCATAGTGGGTGAGCGAAAGCATCCGGCGCGCCTCGAGGTTGAGCGAACGGCCGCGAAAAAAAGACCCCATGTTCGCCGTCACGAACACGGCGCAGATGGCCAGCAGCGCGAGCACGAAGATCAGTTCGATTAATGTGAACGCACCCATGCCCGGAAGACGGCGCACGCCTCCTCCGGCGCCATCGGCGCGACGGCGGAGGCAGCTCGCGGCGCGCAGCGAAAAACTACTTTGCCGAGATGCTCGCATTGACCACGTCGTCGGCCGTGCCGGGCTGGCCGTCGGGTCCCATCGAAACGATGTCGTAGCCGTTGGCGTTCATCCGGCCGGGATATTCGTAAACGTAAGGATGACCCCACGGATCCAGCGGGATATCGCTCTTTAGATAAGGTCCGCGCCAGCCCGTGACATCGGCCGGCATCACCAACAACTGCTGCAGGCCGTCCTGACCACGCGGGTAGCTGCCGGTATCGACTTCGAACGCATCGAGCGCCGTACCGAAGGTCGAGATCTGCGTGATGGCCGCCGTGACGCGGGCCTGCTCGGTGCGGCCGGTGAACTTCGGAAGCACCAGGGCGGCGAGAATGCCCAGGATCACGAGCACCAACAGCAGTTCGACGAGGGTAAACCCGCCTTCTCCAAGGCGACGGCGGGCACGGCCGCAGCGAACCGCCCAACGCGGATGTGTTTTCGAATTTTTCAGGATCATAGAGAAAAGGGCAACGTCACTTGATGTGGTCTTGCAGGGAGAAAATCGGAATGACCATGCCGATAAAGATCGTGCCGATGAAAGCGGCGATGACGAAGAGCATCACCGGCTCGGCAAGCGCGACGACCGACTTGAGCTGACGGTCGAGGTCGCCCTCGGTGACGGTCGCGATGCGCAGCAACTCGCCGTCGAGTTTGCCACTCTCCTCCGCCACCGAGATCATCTCGACGATCGCGCCGGGGAACAGCGCGCGGTTTTGCGCGAGACTTTTGCCGAGGGGCTTGCCCTCCTTGACCCGGTCGATCGACTCCGACACCGCATCGATCAGCACCTGGTTGCCGATGGACCGCCGCGCGACATTGAGCGCGTTGATCAAGGGCACGCCGGCCTGCAACAGCGTGCCCAGCATGCGGCAGAAGCGGGCCATCGCGAACTGCGCCACCAGTGGGCCCACCAGCGGCAGTTTCAAAAGTATCCCCTCCCAAGCCCGCCGGCCTTTCGGCGAATTCAGCCAGGTGCGCACCGACAGGAATCCCACCACCGCGCCCGCGCCGAGGAACAACCCATAGCTGCGCACGATCTCGCTGGTCTTGACGATGATCTGCGTGATCACCGGCAACTCCGCATTGAAGCCCTGAAAGACGAGTTGGAAGCGCGGGATGAAAAAAACCAGCAGAAAGATCAGCACGCCGAGCGCGAGGACCAGCAGGATGATCGGGTACATCAGCGCCGTCGTCACCTTCGACTTAAGCTCTTTTTCGCGCGCCTGGAAATCCGCGATCTGCGCGAGCACCAGATCAAGGAAACCACCGGCCTCGCCCGCCTCCACCATCGCCACGTAAACGCGCGGGAAGGTCTCCGGGGAACGCTCCATCGCCTTGGAGAGCGACATGCCGTCGATCACGAGGTCGTGAATTTTCTTCCACTTCGCCTTCGCCACCGGCTCGGCCGCCTCTCGGTGGAGGATCACGAGCGCCCGGCTGAAGGGCACCCCCGCCGCCAGCAGGCTCGACAGGAGCCGCGTGAAATTCTCCAGCATGCGCGGCGTAATTTTGCCCTTGCCGCCAAAGGACAACGCCGGTCCGCCGGTGGCCGCCGGCGATTCCGCATCGCCGCCGTTCCGGTCCGCCGCACGCGCGGCCGGCGCTTTTTTCGGCCCGGTGGCGGACTCGGCGAGCTTGATCGGTTTCAACCCGCGCCCCTCGACCTGACGCATGGCTTCCTGGCGGTTACTCGCCTCAAGGAATCCCTCGGTGAGCAGGCCGTCGGGTTGCAGGGCCTTGTAGGCAAATTGCGGCATCGTGGCGGGTGGCTCAGATCAACGAACGCGGCAGGATGGATTCCGCCCCGTTTGCCGCCGGCGCATGGTTCGGCTGGGCGTCCGTCGACTCCATCTCGTGCACCGTCGTGACGCTCAGCACTTCCTCGATGGTGGTGATCCCCTGCTCGACCAGCCGGCGGCCGTCCTCGGCCAGCGTCTTCATGCCGGCCCGGCGCGCCGATTCCCGAATCGCGTCGGACGAGCTGTTTTTCAGGATGAGCGAGCGGATTTCGCTGCTAGAATCCATCCACTCGAAAATGGCGCGGCGACCATGATAACCGGTCTGGCGGCATTCGCGACAGCCGACCGCACGGTAAACTTTCACGTCGGGCTTGATTCCGATCTTCAGCTTGTAGTCGCGCGCCTCCGGCGTCGTGTCGACCTGTTTGCAATGCGGGCAGAGCAGGCGCACGAGCCGTTGCGCCAGCACCGCCTCGAGCGACGACGCGACGAGGTAAGGCTCTACGCCCATGTCGACGAGGCGGGTGAGCGCGCCGGCCGCGTCGTTGGTGTGCAACGTGGAAAACACCAGGTGGCCCGTGAGCGACGCCTGCACGGCGATCTGCGCGGTTTCTTGGTCGCGGATTTCACCGATCAGCACGACATCCGGGTCATGGCGCAGGATCGAGCGCAGTCCGCGCGCGAACGTGAGGCCGGATTTTTCCGAGACCTGGATCTGGTTCACGCCCTTGAGCTGATATTCGACGGGATCCTCGATGGTGATGATCTTGCGCTCCGCATCGTTGATCTCGTTGAGAGCCGTGTAGAGCGTGGACGTTTTACCCGATCCGGTCGGACCCGTGACGAGCACGATGCCGTGCGGCAATTCGAGCACGCGCTCGAGGCAGGAGAGTTCGCGCTCGTTCATCCCGAGATCGCGCGCGCCCCGCAGTTTGGAATTTTGCCGCAGCAAACGCATGACCACGGCCTCGCCGTGCAGCATCGGGATGATCGAGACGCGGATGTCGATCTCGGCGTCCTCGATACGGACCTTGATGCGGCCGTCCTGCGGCAGGCGCTTTTCGGCGATGTTGAGATGACTGAGAATCTTCACCCGCGCCACGATGGCCGGCTGGAAGCGTTTGATCTGCGCCGGCACCGGCACTTCCTGCAACACGCCGTCGATGCGGTAGCGGATGCGCAACTCGTCCTCGAACGGCTCAAGATGGACGTCCGAGGCGCGGAGCTCGATCGCATCCTTCAACACCTGGTTGACGAAACGGATGATCGACGCGTCCTCGGCCGCCTCGTCGAGGTTGTTGTCGGAGCTGCCGTTCTCATCGACGACTTGCAACCCCGCCTCGTCATCGAGCGTATCGATCGTGTCCGCGCCGACACCCAGACGCTTCTTCATCTCCCGGCTGATCGCCTCGCCCGTCGCGAGCACGGGGCGCAGCCGCAGACCCGTTAGCGCCTTCAAGCCATCGAGGCCCTGGGTGGCAAAAAGCCGGCTGGTCGCGATTTCGATCTCCTGATCGACGCGGCGCAGCGGGAGTAATTCGTCGCGCAACAGCAGGCGCGCAGGGAAAAGCGAGAGCACCTGTTTGTCGGGCTCGAGTTCGTCGAGCGCCGCAAAGCCCACGCCGTACTCGTGCGCGACCCAGCGCAGCACGCCTTCCTCGGTCAATGGTTCGGGACCGGAGTTTTGCGCAAAATAGGAGCGGGCATCGGTCGCGGTCAGCTGGCGCGCCGCAATCATGCGGCTCAGCAACTCCGGCAGCATGCCGTTACCGTTGTGGACTGACGAAATTTCGGTTGGCACGACAGCCTCAGGGAAGCAATCCGGCCATCACGGCGACGGCTTCCTGTCGCACCCCGAGCACGGCGCGCAGTTCCTCTTGGGTCTTCGTCAGTTTTTCCTCGTTGGCCTTGCGCACCTCCCGCAGGCGGGTGAGGCGCGATTTGATTTCCGCCTCCGGCAATTTGTCGGTGATCGCCTGACGGAGCAAATCCTGCTCGGGACTGGCCGCGACACCGCCGCGCCCTCCCCGACCGCCGCCGGCGCCACCACCGGCGCCCGCCCCACCGCGAAATGCACCCATCATCCCGCCGCCCCCGAGGCCGGCAGTGCGGCGCAGTTCCGTGACCGCCGTGATGCGATCGGAAATGAGCCTCCACTCCGCGTCGTCGGTCACATCGAGCTGCTCGCGGAGCGCCGTCATCATGCGCTGCTGCATTTCCTCGGGGTTAAAATTTCCCCGACCGCCGCCGTTGCTGCCATTCTGACCGCGCCGAACGCGACCACCGGCATTGGCACCGTCGGCCGGTGCCGCATTCTGATCGGCTTGGGCAAACAACGCGGATGAAAGAGCACAAGCGGCGAGCAACACCGCAAGTCCGCGGAAGCGGCGGGCGCATGGCAGAAGAAATGACGAGGCAACGAAAGCGAGGTTGGAAGTCATGGCGTGGGGAGGAAGACGCTTCCAGTGCAGTGTCCGTGCCAAGGGCCTAAACCCCTGCATAATAAGCAATTTCAGCCGGATCTTGCGCACTCTTTGCGCAATTTCGTCGAAGTCGTGCGCAGTTATTGCGCGCCAGGGCTTCCGCTTGATCCCGGCGGCAGTCGATTTGGACGGGCACACTTCGGTCCAGCTGGCTAAACCCCGGATTTTATTTTAGCCACTATCCTGCAATAAGATAGGTTTCCGCCGCGAGCCCCATGCGCTCCCGCTTAAGTGCAGCGCAAACCCACGCCTGTCGCTGTGGTCCCTGTGCATCGCTCCTCTTGAGCGTGTCTTTGTTGTGCGCGATCGCGGCCCGCGCTCAGACCATACTTACGTGGTCCAGCGGCGATATTCTGAATTTGACGACTGGCCTCGGCGCGACCCTTTCGGTGCCGACATTGACCAGTGACTATACGATCAATGTCGCGACCACGGGCAGCCCTACCTTCGACGGCCGGGCTGTCGTCAATCAGACGACGGCGAACTAATCGGCGGGAAATCTGCTGGCCTCCGGCGGCGCCACGTTCACCAACGCGAGCGGCGGCATCGTGAACGACTCCTCCACCGGAACTTTTAGCGGCACCGGCACCGCAGGCGCGAACTACAATGTGTCGGTCACCAAGAGCATCCCGGTCACTTTTACGAACGACGGCAACCTCACCGTTTCCGCGGGAACGCTTTCGCTCTCCGGAGGCGGTTCCAGCGCCGGCACCATCAAGACGAGTTCCAGTGGTGCCACGGTTCAGTTTACCAACAACGGCACCTACAATAAGCTCGCCACGGGCCTGACCAGCATCGACGTCACCTTCGTCAACAACAACGGCGCCATCTACGTTTCCGCCGGCACGCTGCGCTTCGCCTCAAGCTTACAGCAAACCGCCGGCACAGTCGCCGTGAGCGATGGTGCGACCGTCGAGTTCGTCGGCGGTCTCAATCTCGCGGCCGGCACGCTCACCGGCAACGGCACGATCCAGGGCAACATCGCCAACTCCGGACTGCTCTCCCCCGGCAGTTCCCCCGGCCAGCTCAACGTCACGGGCAACCTCACCCTCGCGTCCACGGCCGTCCTCCTCTTCGAACTCGACGGTGTCTCGCAGAGCGTGAATTACGACTACTTCAGCGTGTCGGGCACCGCGCAGCTCAACGGCGACCTGCGCCTCGCCTTCGTCAACGGCTTCCACTCCAACGCCACCTACTCCCAGACCTTCACGGTGCTCACGGCCTCGTCGCTCATCGGCCTGTTCGCCAACGTGAACAACGGTCAGCGGCTCTTCACCCTCGATGGCTATGGCACGTTCGTGGTAAATTACGGCGCCAGCAGCGCCTTCACCGCTCTGACCAACAGCGTCGTGCTTTCCGAATTTATCGCCGTCCCCGAGCCGTCCACGTGGGCGCTGATGCTAACGGGCGTGGGCGCCCTGGCGGCCACGGCCTGGCGCCGGCGACGGCGTTGAGCCGGATAAATCCCACCGCGGCAGCCGCAACCAAAGAAGCCTGAAGTTAGGAGGGGAAAGAGCCTTCATTCTCCTGATCGTGCTCGTGATCGATCGAGCCAACCCGCGCGAATCAAAACAGCTCGGTCTGCGTCTCCCGCTTGGGCGGCGTCACCGGCGGCGCGACGTCCACGGGCGCGGCGTTCTCGGCCGCACCGTAGCGCTTCCGCGCCTCCGCCGCCGTCGACCGCATTTCAAAGCCATCGAGCATCCGGAACAATTCCTCCGGCTGCGGCGTCCGCCACTCGGGTTTCACCGGCGGCAGCGCGAGATCCAGCGTCGTCAATTTCAGGTTCAACCGCAGGCGATCCGCCTCGGCCGCGACTTTTTCTAGAAAACGATCCGGCTTCAGGTTGGCGGCGTTTTGGATCACCGCTTCGACACTGCCGCCGAAATCCGCCAGCCACTTCGATGCGGTTTTCGGCCCGACCCCGTCGATCCCCGGAATGTTATCCGCCGTGTCGCCCACCAGCGCCAGATAATCGGCGATCTGCGCCGGGGGCACTCCGAATTTTTCCTGCACGCCCGCGGCATCGAGCAACCGCCAGCCGAGCTTCGGATTAGCCGAGGGCGGCGGCAGCATGATCTTGATCTTCTCGCCCACGATCTGGGCAAAGTCCTTGTCGCTGCTCACGATCACTACGTCGTGGCCCGCCTTCGCCAGCGCGACGGCCTCTGACGCGAGCAGGTCGTCGCTTTCGACTCCCGCCACCTCGATGCCGGCAAGTCCCATCGCCCGCGTCAGCGCCTTGATCGGATCGATCTGCTGGCGCAGCGGATCCGGCATCGGTTTGCGCTGGGCTTTGTAGGCGGCATGCAACGCCACCCGCGCCTCCGACTCGCCCAGATCGAAGAAGACCAGCGTCGAATCGGGCTTCTCCAGGTCGATCAGCTTCCAGAGCGATTTGCACCAGCCATGCAACGCTCCGGTCGGCACGCCGGTGGACGACGTCAACTCCGGCAGGGCGTGGAAGCAGCGATACGCGAGGTTGAAACCGTCGATCAGGAGCCATTTGGCCATGACGCAAAAAAAGCCGGGAAAACGACCGTGGTCAAGGTAGCGGCTGAGCCCGGCTTTGAAGATCGACCCAAACGATAACTCCAAACTCTCCCGCCGCGCACTCCGCTTCCGTCAAGGATCGACGTCGTAGACCTCCACGATTCCGATGCCCGTCGTGTTGTTCACGCCGCTCAAATGCACAGTGTACCCGCCGGGCGGAAGCATCACTATCATCGCAGCATCCTTGCTGCCGTTCGTCAGCGGAAAGGCCCCCGCTCCGACCGCCGCCGCCGCCATGATCGCGGCATCGTCGCCCGCGGCCCAGTCGTCGTTCTTCCTAAGTGTCCGCCCCGTCGCCTGGTCGATCAGTGTGAGCTGCGGATCCGCTAGCACCGCGCCCGCCGGCAGGTTGAAACGCGTGAGTGTCGGGCCCACACCCCGGATCAGCAGCCGGCGCGAAACCGTGCCGTTCACCACAAAGCCCGCGATGAGGATGTTGTTGCCCGTTCCGATATTACCCCGCGTGGAAACGTTGACCGCCCTCGGTCCCGCCGTCCCCGGCGTGACATCGTAAACCTCGATCAGGACGAGGCCGGTGGCATTCGCCACCGGGCCCCTAGCCTGCACCGTGTAGCTGCCCGGGGCGAGCGTCGCGAGCACGGCGGCGTCCGCGGAGTTGTTGGGCAGCGCAAAGGCGCTGACGCGGGTCGCGGCCTGCTGGATGGCCGTGACCGCTGTGGCCCCTCCGCCCTGATTGCCCCAATCGTCGTTGGCAAGAATTGGCACCGGGTTGGTGCCTTTGTAAACCTCGAGACGGGGATTCGCGAGCGTTCCCGGGACATTGAACGGTCCGCCCGCGAGCGTCGGTCCCACGGCCCGGATCAACATCTGCCGGTTGCCGGTTCCAGTGACCACAAATCCGCCAATGAGCACATCCGCACCGCCCGCGGTTGGCCCCCGCGTGGAAATATTGGCCAGGCGGGTCGGCGCACTGGAGAGCGCAAGCGTGGCCGCATCGCTCGTGGCCGTGGCGGCACTGCTCGTCACCACCACGGTGTAACTGCCGGCGCGGGTGGCATCGACGTTCGTGAGGCTGAGCAGCGGGCTGGTGGCGCCGGGGACCGGCGCGCCATTCAACAGCCATTGATACGACAGCGGTGGCGCACCCAGGGCGTCGACACCGAACAGGGCGCCCGAGCGCGGCGCCACCGTGAGCGATTGCGGATGCGTGAGGATCGTCACGTAACGATACGCGTAGAGCACGTCCTTAAGCACCGCATCCGCCATCGCCGTGACGTCCGCCAGTTTGGCCAGCCCGGTCACCCGCACGGCAATTTCGTTGATCGTTACCGTGACCGACGGCCGGGCCAGCTGGTAGTAGAGTGCAGCGGCCTGCGCCGACCGCTGCAACTCCGCGTTGGTTGAATTCGTATTCGTGATGAACTCGGCGAGCGCGGGATTGAGGCCCGCGACAGTGTAGCCCCGCCCGAGGGTCGCGCTGGCCGTGTCGTTGTTGCGGAAGCGCACGTGGTCGAGCGCCGAGGGCGTGCCGAGCCCGGCGCCCTGCCAGAGCCGGGCCAGAAACGTGGCCTCGGGAATTGCACTGGTCGGATTTTCGAGCAGCGCCACCGTCGGCACGGCGCCAAACTTCGCGAAGTATTCGTTCGACGCCAGGATCGCACCGATCGCCGCGGCCAGGCTGGTGCGTGCCTGCGGCAGCAGCGCCTGGTAATTCGCCGGCGTCGGCCACTGGCCCATGATCACCCGGTAGGCGGCGAGCAGGTTCACCGCCGGCGCAAACGCGGGATCGCCCGTCAACGAGGCCGCGAACTGCGCCCGCGTCAGCGTGCCGGCCGTCAGCTGCGCATTGAGGCTGGCGAAAACCAGCGGGTTGATTGTCGTCGTGTTCGCGATGTCCTGATACGTCTGCAGGATGAAGGCGGAGTCCTCGAGGACCGGGTTGTTGCGCCGCACGGTCACGGGCAACGTGACCGCCACGGTCGTATTGCCGGAATTGTCCGTGGCCACCGCCCACACATTGAACGTGCCGGACTGATTGGGCGTCCAGTTGATCTGATAATTGGTCGCAGCGTTGCCACTCGTGCCAATCGCCGTGCCGTTCGCGAAATATTGTACGGCAGCGATCGTGCCGTCGGTATCGCGCGCGTTGGCGGTGAATTGGACCTGCTGGCTGAAGGCAACATCAGTCGCCGATGCGGTAATCGCGACACTCGGGGCCATGCTGGTGGCGGCGGCGACGGCCACCGTGCTCGTGGCTGAAGCCGCGACGTTGCCGGCCGTGTCCCGGGCCAGCGCCACGATTTCGACTCCGATCGCGGGTGTGACTCCGGCAAAGGAAGCGGTCAACCGCCACGTGTTGGTCAGCTGGTCCCGCGTCGCCTGCCCGATACTGTTACGGTTGAGAAAGAATTCCACTCCGACGACCGAGCCGTCGGAGTCGGTCGCGGTCGCGGTGAAATTGGCCGTTGAGGCGGTGGTGGCGGCGACCGGCACGTTGAGGGTGACCGCCGGCGCGAGGCCGATCAGGCTGGTCACAACGACCCGGCGGGATTCGGCACTGACGGAGGTCGCACCGGCGGTATCGACCGCTCTGGCCGCAACCGTGAAAGTCCCCGGAGCCGCCGGCGTCCAGATCGCCCGATAGGTGTCGGCCGTGCCGACGCGTTGGCCCGTCGCCAAGGTTTGCCCGTTCGTCGTGTTGATGAAGGTGACCGTAACGGTCTGCCCGACATCGGCGT
Source organism: Opitutia bacterium (assembly GCA_947442255.1). The sequence continues at coordinate 1,988 of CANEVO010000001.1, read as the reverse complement.
CGCTCGCCGTCGCTTCCAGGAACACAGAGACATTGACGGTGGTCACCGTCGAGTTGTCGCCCGGCCGGACGAGTCCGCTGGTCGGTGCGGCGTTGCCGGTCACGGTGAGCAACACCGGCGAGGACACCGCCGTATTGCCCGTGTCGTCGGTCGCCACCGCGTAAAGATTGAAACGCCCCGCCGCGTTCGGCGTATAGGTAAAAAGCGCGCCCGGCTGGGGATTGGGCACGGTGGCAACCGCGGCGCCGTTGGCAAACAACTGCGCTTGCGTGACGGTGCCATCGGGATCCGACACCGTGGTGCCGATCGCGAACTGGGTGCCGGCCGTAACGGTTGCCACGCCCAGCGGGACCAGCACGACGCCCGGCGCGAGACTCGTCGACGGCGACGCGAAAAGGGTGAACGTCGTCGAAACGGTCTGGTTGCCATTCGAATCCTTCGCGATGGCGTAGAGCCCGAGCTGGTAGCGGCCCTGGGCATCCTGCTGTAGCGTGGAAAAATTAAAGCCGGTGAAATCGAACGGCAACCGGTAGGTATTTGTCGCCTGCTCCCGGGCCGAGAGACCGATACTGATGTCGTTCAGAAAAAACTCGACGGTCGTGATCGATCCGCCGGTCGCAAACGCACTGGCGACGAAATTGACGGACGAAAGGCTTTGCACCGTCGCGTTGTTCGCCGGCGTGGTGAGCGAAACCGTGGGCGGCGTGCCAACCACCGTCGCAACATTCACCGTCACCGGCGCGGAAACCGTGATGCTCAAATTGGCGTCGGTGACGCGGGTCGTCAGTTGATGCGCGCCGAGATCGGCAGCCGTCGGTGTCCACGTGAAGGCATACGATGTGCCACCGGTCGCGGTTGGCGCAGTGCGGGTGCTGACTGGGATCCCATCGATCAGCAACTCGACCAGGAGCACGCCCGCACCGCCGCCGCCGGTCGCGGTCGTGGCCAACGTCAGCGGAACGCCGGGCGTGGCGCGCACCGTGCCGGAGGAACCCGGAGAAACGATGGCGATCGTCGGCGTGCCGAACGCCGCGGTCACGAACACCGCGCTTGAAACGGTGCTGTTGCCGCGGTCGTCCATCGCAATCAGATCGATCGTGTAGCCGCCGGGCGACGGCGGGTTGTAGGCAACGGCGTACGGTGGAGCTCCGAGCGAATTTCCCACCGGCCCGCCGTTCACATAAAACTGCAACGCACTCAACGTGCCCCCCTGGGCAAAGGCCGCCCCGCTCAGGGTCGTCGCGGCGTTGGGCACGATCGTGCTGTTGTTCGCCGGGGCCGCCAGCGTCGCCACCGGCTTGACGCCGACGGCGGCGACCACGAGCAGGTTCAACTGCGCCTCGCGCGTCGCGCCGCCATTGTCGGTCGCCTTCGCCGAAAACGCATAGCTGCCCGCCGCTCCCGCCGTGTAGCGAAAATTAAACGGTGCGCTGGTCTTTTCGCCGACCTTGCCGCCATTCACGAAGAATTCCACGCGCGCAATGGCGCGGCCGGTGCCGGGCGTGACGGTCGCGAGGACATTGCGGGTCGCACCGACGGGCAGCGTCGTCACGCCCGGTGAGATCGACAGCCCGATCGTCGTCAGCGTGGGATCCACCAGCACTGTCACGGCCACGGCCGTCGAGGTAGTCGTGGCGCCCATGGAGTTGGTTACCCGCGCCGAAAGCGACGCCGCCCCAGCCGCCGCCGGAGTCCAATCGGCCGAGTAGGGCGCGGTCGTGGCGGTGCCAACGAGCGTCGCGCCGGCGAAAAAATCCACTTTGGTCACCGTCGCCGGGCCCTCCACACTGGCACTCGCCACCAGCGAAGTCGCCGTTCCGAGCGTCACCGATGTCCCGGCGACGGGGCTGGTGAGCGTCACGGTCGGAGCCGTCACACTCACGTTCACCACGGCCGACGTGACCGGGGTGTTGTTGGAGTCGGTGACTCGCGCTGTTAGCGCGGTGACGCCGGACGCCGTCGGGGTCCAGGTGATCGAATAAGGCGCG